>JAAYEK010000048.1 GCA_012728785.1 Bacillota bacterium
CCTGGGTTTAAAACATCCGGATCGATTTTCAATCGTTTATGGATTAGCACCGGGGCTTTTTGACGAAAATGGATTGGTTGAAGCTATGGAAACATGGAATTCAATGTTTCTCACCGCATACGGGGCGGCCTTTGCTCCGGAACCAACCAAAGATTTTCCACACAGTTCAATCCCAAAATTGGATAATTCCAAATCCGATAATCTGCTCCGGGCAAAATGGGAGAATGGCTTCGGTAATCTCAAAGAAAAAATAGATGTTTATTTGCAATTACAGACACCTCTTAAAGCCATCCAGATCGTTTATGGGGATTCCGATTCATATCCGTGGATTCCTAAAGGATGTAAATATTTTGCCGAGCTTTTGAATGAAAATAACATCGCCCATGAATTAATCGAGTATCCCGGAGGACATGACCTTGGTTTAATCAGAAACAGTTTCGCGCCTTTTTTTGCAAATAATTTGAATTCGAAAGAAGTTGAAACGGAAGCAAAGGAAGAAGCAATCGAAGAGACAGTAGAAGAAATAGTTGAAGAAGAATAATAATAATCCATAGTAAATTATTAGAGGCTGTAACAAAATTTTTATATTTTGCGACAGCCTTTTTTTAATTCCCTTTTCTATGAATAGTAGAAAGAATGGAGTCAATCATATCAAAAGCGATTTTAATTTTGATCTGAAATAGGTGGGTTAAATAGTAGGTTGTTATAAAGCTTAAGATAGGAGTCCCGATGATCATCGAACTGATTAGGGCTTTGCGAAGACGGTCTTTTCCTTCACATTTTCGGAAAAGGATTATTTGGAGAATGAGAAATATGACAAAACTTAAAGGAACGGCAATTTTAACAAATAACCCGTTTTCCAGCCAAATTCGATATAACGCTACATATTCCAAGGATATTAAGAGTACTTTAGCTGCTAATAATAGTATTTTAAAAAAGACATTGGTGATTTCATGAAGTATTTCAAAAACGACTATTACCACAGCAATGATGACAATTATTGATAAGTCCATTAGATTACCTCCAAATTGACTACCTTTTTTTTATTGCATACACCTGTTCCGGTAAGTTGGTCATTTTTTATGGCCATAGTTGCCTTTGGAAAATATTAGGATCGCCAGTCTACTACCTAAATAAATTTACTTTAAAAGTTTAATAAAGGAAGTATCATTGATCAGGAATTACTAATATTAAATAAGTATAACTTGGTTTTATCTCACCGGCAACAGCTATTTTGGAAACAGCGGTGATTATTAGCAAGTCTAACATAAAGTACAGGTATACGGAAGGAAAGAAACATAGTATATTAAAAACAACTGTTGGAAATGATAATATTTTTGTTTACCCCATAATTACGAGGAGGGACGTAGTGGACACTCAGCAAAAGCTTCCGAAAGTGGCGTATTTTTGCATGGAATATGCCTTGGATAATGATTTTAAAACTTATGCCGGCGGTTTAGGCATTTTGGCCGGTGACTACTTGAAGGGTGCCCGAGATTTTGGATTTCCAATTATCGGTATTGGCCTTTTGTGGAAACAGGGTTATACCGATCAACGGATCGGCAAAGACGGCCAGCCTTATGATTCTTATCATAACAATTGTTACGATTTTTTGCAAGATACCGGTGTGACTGTTGGAGTAACCATCCGTCACCGCGAGGTTCGCTGTAAGGTTTGGAAAGTTGATTGTTTTGGGAACGCGCCTCTTTATTTACTTGATACCAACCTTCCTGAGAATGAAGACAGCTGGATTACCGGTCAATTATACGGTTGGTTCGGTGAAGAACGGGTGGCCCAGGAAATGGTGCTCGGTATCGGCGGGGTTCGTGCCCTTAGAGCCTTGGGAATTGAGATTGATGTTTATCATTTTAATGAAGGACATGCGGTCTTCGCCGGCTTGGAATTAATCCGTGAAAAGATGCAGTGTGGCGCTTCCTTTGAATTAGCGATCAATGAATCCCGCCGCCAAATTGTATTTACCACTCATACTCCGGTGCTTCAGGGAAATGAATGGCACTACCTGGAACGTCTGATGTATATGGGCGCTAATAACGGTCTTTCCATGGAGCAAATGATTAGTTTAGGAAATTCTCCCTTTAATATGACGGTGGCCGCATTGCGTCTGTCCAGATTTTCCAATGCTGTCGCCCAGTTGCATTGTGAGACTGCCAATCGGATGTGGTCTGGAGTGGACCAGCGTTCTCCGATCATCGGGATCACTAATGCGATTCATCTTCCCACTTGGGTTGATGAGTCAATGATACGGGCCGCGGCCGGAAAAGGCGATTTGTGGAATGAACATCAACGGAACAAGAATGAGTTAATTCAGTTCGTTAAAGAAAGAAACGGAGTTGCCTTGGATCCGAACGCTTTATTAATCGGTTTTTCCAGACGGGCTGCACCCTACAAACGCAGCGATTTAATTTTTACTGATGAACAAATTATTGCCAGTTTATTGAATGAACGCCGGATTCAGCTGGTTTTCTCCGGTAAAGCCCATCCCTTGGACGATTACGGCAAGGAGATCGTAGCCAACTTGGTCCGTCTCTCAAACCGTTATCCCAATGCAGTGGTTTTCCTGGAGAATTATGACATGACAATCGGCCGGAGATTAACCACAGGCTCAGATGTATGGTTGAATAACCCGAGGCGGCCAATGGAAGCCAGCGGCACTTCGGGAATGAAAGCGGCGATAAATGGAGTATTGAACTTTAGTACCCTTGACGGTTGGTGGCCGGAAGCATGTAACCATGGTATTAACGGTTGGCAAATCGGTGACGGTTTTGTCAGCGATAATCAGCATCATCAAGACGAACATGATGTTCGATCATTATATCAAGTCTTACTTGACCAGGTGATTCCCATGTATTATCAAAACCGGTCCGGATGGGTGGAGATGATGAAAAACAGCATTCAAAGCACTAAAGATCAGTTCAACGTCCGTAGAATGTTGGAAGAATATTATGAAAAATTATACACCGAATGATGCATCGGAGAAGAAATATGGCCTGAAAACGGGGTTGTCTGTTAAAAGACAACCCCGTTTTCTTTTGGCAGATATAGCGGAAACATTATCAAAAAAAAGAATGTAAAAAAATATGTTGGGAAAATATGATAATAAAAAAAGCTTGCGTGATGAGCACAAGCGTGGTATAGTAGATGTTATGTAATTAATAATTTTTACATAAAAACCCAAATTAATATTATCAAATTATTCATAAGTTGTCAAGAGTATTTATTATTTTTGGAGGCTTAATTGATGTCCATTTCCGAATTGGAAAGAATGAACGAAGAACAGTGGCTCAAAACGGTAATGCGCGAAATTGACGACCAGTTAATCCGGGCTGGGGGTAGTGTTGCCAAATCAGTTAAGGAGACGATTGAGACTCGTAAATTAATGTGGGAAGATTATGCGCGTCATATATATACTTTTGATGACGCTATCGAAATCAAGCCTCATCTGGATGAAATGAGACGTCAAGAAAGTCGGCAATACTTTTATCAAAGGATGTATCGAAAACTCGAGAAAATGGCGGTTTCTCCATACTTCGGAAGGATTGATTTTCAAGAAAGCCAAAAAGCCATAGATCATATTTATATTGGGATTGCATCCTTAGTTGATGAAACCGGTATGAACATGATTTATGATTGGCGGGCCCCAGTCTCCGGGATGTTTTATGACTATGAACTTGGGCCGGCGGGATACCATTGCGGAGTAGGCTGCATCGAAGGCCGTATTCTTTTAAAACGACAGTATAAGATTAAAAAAGGCCGGATCGAGCTGATGTTTGATACCGATTTACGGATCGAAGACGAAATGTTACAGGAGATCTTAAGCCACAGCAGCGCCGATGAACGGATGAAAACTATTGTCACAAGTATTCAGCGGGAACAGAATAAAGTAATCCGCGATCAGGACCACCAATTGATGATCGTAGTCGGACCGGCGGGAAGCGGTAAAACATCGATTGCGCTTCACCGGGCGGCTTATTTACTCTATAAAGAGCGGGAAACGATTAAGGCTGAAAATATCCTGGTTTTCTCGCCAAATTGGATCTTCAGCGAATATATTTCCAATGTCTTACCGGAGTTGGGGGAGGAAAATATTCTCCAGACAACTTTTCAAGATTATGCCTGTAAGATTCTTAAACGAAATTGTGAGGAAAGAAACCAGCAACTTGAATATTTGTTAACGGCAAATGAGGGAAAAGGATACCAAATCCGAAAAGAAAATATCTGTTACAAGAGCTCGACGGAGTTTATTAGGTTATTAGACCATTATTTAAAGGTGTTGGAAGAAAGAGAGTTTGAAGATTTTTACTTTAACGGTCAGTTAGTCATTTCCAAAGAAGAATGCGCCTCCATTTTTAATGAGCGTTACTTGTTTTTTCCGATTGCCAAAAGGCTGTCCATGGTTAGAGAAAGATTTTTTTATCTTTTAGAACCGTTACGCAGAAAAAGGGTTCAAGAGATAGAACGAATTTTGGCCGATGGTGATGAGCACTTGGAAGAGAAAGAGTTAAAAGCCCTGGCCCGGATGAAAGTCCGCCAGGAAGCAGAGAAGGTAATCGCTAAAATTAATCGGTTTACCTATCTTAATTATTATGAAGCTTACACCCAGCTGTTCACTAATCGTACTTTATTTAATAAAGCCGCGGCCAATACTATTATTCCGGACCAAATAAAGGAGATTTGCTCTCAAACTTTTAAATCTCTTGTTGAAAAACGGATTAATTATGAGGATTTGACACCGCTTTTATATCTCAAGGGAAAACTGGAAGGGTTCCCTAGAATGAGTGGAATCAAGTATTTATTTATTGATGAAGCCCAAGATTATACTCCCTTGCAATACCGGTTGTTCAAACAAAATTTCCCGAATAGTGTGATCACAATCCTAGGCGATCTCAATCAGCTGGTCAATCCGTATTCTACGGCGGACAGTATTGAGTCCATAGCTAAAAATCTGGATTTTCCTGGTCAAATTGCGATTCGGCTTGAGAAGAGTTACCGTTCGACTCGGGAGATCAACAGATTTGCCGAAGCGTTCTTGCCAAAGGAATCCCGTCCCAAGGCCGACAGTAGTATTCGATCGGGTCGAAAACCGGAACTGATTAGGCTAACTGCTGGTTTAGATGAAGATATTACCCGGTGTATCAAAGCATTTAAAAACGACGGCATAAGTTCAATCGCTGTTGTCTGTAAAACAGCCCGGACTGCCAAAATATTCTATGACAAACTTAAACCCCTAATGGAACTGAATCTTATCGTTGATGACGAAGGAACCCTTAGCGACGTTCCAGTGATTCTTCCGGTTTATCTAGCGAAAGGATTAGAATTTGATGGGGTTATTATTCCAGACATGGATGCTGAAACTTATTGTGGAGAATCGGACCGGAAAATATTATATACTGCGTGCACCAGGGCGTTACACCGTTTGGTCATATATTATCAAACCAATTTATCACCGTTAGCGAAAGGGATTAATTCGAATTTATATGAATTTGGAAATAGCTTAAGAATAAGAGATTAAAAATAGCTTGACATTCCTTGTGTTTCTGGGTAAACTGAATTAGTAAGATAAAATTTTTAATAATAAGGGGTTGAGTTTATGTCCGCGGTAAATAAAAGCTGCATTATTAATAATTCATGGACTTACTCTGCCCAATTATGCTTAGTTGACAAGCTTTAATTGTTTATTTTTTATGTTTTTAAGCCGTGGGTATGAGTATCCGCGGCTTTTATATTTCCGGAGGAATTTATTCTAGATTGGTTTTTACTGTTTAATTGATTTCCATTCCTGATCCGAAGCCGCGGGATTGTCTTGCGGCTATTTTATTTGGTAGGAGAGGGAGAATATTAATGAACCAGAAAACCATGGAATTATTGGAGTTTCCGAAGATTAAAGAAATGTTGGCCGAATGCGCATTAAGCAAACTGGGACGTAAAATGGCGGAAGATTTAACCCCCCGGATCAAGATCACTGCTGTCGGTGAAATTTTACGGGAAACAACCGAAGCAAAACTATTGTTGGAAGCTGCCGGGACCCCACCCTTACATGGGTTGGCCGATTTGACCGAAGTTCTCGGAAGACTAAAAGCCGGCGGAGTTTTAGATCCCCTATCCTTGCAAGCTATAGGCGATTTTTTGCGGGGATGCCGTCGTACCCGGGATTTCATGCAGAAACGCTTGGAACTTGCGCCGATGGTAGCGGGATATTCATATGGGATTACTTCTTTGGAAGAGTTGGAAGCGGAGATTGAGCGTTGTATAATTGATGGTACAATTGGCGATGACGCTAGTCCGGGGTTACGCAAGATTCGGAGAGATATTAAAAAGCTTCAGGATAGAATAAAAAGTAAGTTACAACAATTGTTGCTTTCCGCTGAAGCAAAAACCTGGCTCCAAGAGACGGTAATCAGCGTTAAAGACTCCCGGCAAGTGTTAATGGTCAAAGCCGCTTATAAACAGCACGTTCCCGGTGTGGTTTTAGGAAGTTCCGGTAGCGGCGGCACTTTGTTTGTCGAACCTTTAGCGGTCCATCGATTGAGTAATGAATTAAAAGTTTTGGAAGGTTCCGAACAAGAGGAAGTTTACCGGATTTTAGCCACCTTAAGCGGATTATTGAGTGAAAAAACCATTCAACTCGAAAGCAACTTGGAGATTATGGCCCAGTATGATTTGGCTTTCGCTAAGGCCAGATTCAGCCGGATGTTGAAGGGAACAGCCCCAACCCTCAATGAAAAGGGTCGAATCAAGCTCGTCGGGGCTAAACATCCGCTCCTAACGGAACAAGCGGTACCTTTGGATCTTTATATTGGAACCGACTACCGTACTCTGGTGATTACCGGACCGAATACCGGCGGTAAAACGGTAGCCTTAAAGACAATTGGTTTATTGACTATAATGGCCCAAGCCGGATTGCATATCCCGGTTGAAACCGAGTCTGAGATTTCCATCTTCAGGGAAGTTTTAGCCGACATTGGAGATGGGCAAAATATCGCCCAATCATTAAGTACTTTTTCGGCGCATATTACTAATATTATTGCCATTCTTAAAGACTCTGACAAACAGACCCTTACGCTTCTTGATGAAGTCGGTACCGGGACCGATCCGGCGGAAGGGGCTGCTTTGGCCATTGCCATATTGGAGTTTTTACACGAAAAAGGAGGTGTGACCGCAGCCTCGACTCATTATCCGGAGATTAAAAATTATGCTTTGCACACGCCCGGATTTAGAAATGGTTGTATGGCATTTGACCGGGAGAATCTGCAACCACTTTACCGGTTAATCATCGGTCAACCTGGCGAAAGCAATGCTTTATGGATCGCCGCGAAGCTGGGAATGGCTCAAGCTGTTTTGGAGAAAGCCGAAAGGCAACTTACCGGATCTAATCTTGAAAAGGCTCCAATCATCAGTGAAAGAATAATTGCGGATCCGGAACAAGCGACCGCCGTTACCCTAATTGAAGCAATCAAGCCGGATCAGGAAGAACCGCCTGAGATTCTTACGGAGTCAAAACAACAACCAAAGAAGACAAAACCTAATTTGAAAATTGGCGATTTGGTTCGGATTCCTTTCTTGAATGAACAAGGAGTAGTCTGTTCCGCGCCTGATTCCAAGGGGAAAATACGGGTTCTAGTCAAGGATAAAAAGATGGAACTATCGGCGAAAAGGGTGCAGTTGCATATTCCTGCGAAACAACTCTATCCCGAGGATTATGATTTAAATGTTGTCTTGTTAAGTAAAGAAGAGCGCCGCCAAAAACATCAAATGGAACGGAAACATATACCTGGGTTCTCTCGAGTCATCTCCGAAGATGAGCAATGATTTTAGGCATAAGCCAAATTGTTTACCTAATCAGATTGACATCTTAAAATGGTTTTGCTAATATAGTAACAATATTTGTCCGAGTAGTTTTATTTAATATTTACTGTTCACTGTAAAAGTGAGAGTGCATCTAGGGTTCCCTTCTTAGGAACGGACCGAGCGATGCAAAGCGGCGTTAGCGCCGTTACACCCTTGGGAAAAAAGCCCGAGGAAGGAGTCTCACGACTCTTTCCGCCGGGCTTTTTTATATTCAAAAACAAAAGGAGGTTTTGATAATGCCAATCATTCTAGGTGAGCGAATTGTTTTGCGAGAATATCGAAAGTCGGATTTGGAACAGATCCGGGAGTGGGTCAATGATCCTGAAGTTGTAGAGAATCTTTCCGATATTTTTCTGTATCCCCATACCTTAGTCCAGACGGAAAACTGGTTAGCCGACCAGCTTGAAGGAAGAGGAAATCAAGGATTTGTAATTGCCCATAGGGATAGTCAGGAGTATATCGGCCAGATTGATTTCGTCAAAATAGATTGGCGAAATCGCGTGGGTGAGATAGGGATCGTGATTGGAAAGGCAAATAATCGAGGAGTGTGGTTCTTTGTTAATCATTGCCAAGCAGGGGGCTGATCTTCATTCCAGTATTATGGCGCAGCGGATTGTAGAACAATACTTGCAAGATAATGATTTGGACGAGCATATTAAAATGATTCGAAAACTATATAGGAAACAGCGAGGTTTAATGGTAGAGATGTTGGAACGGTATTGTCCACCGGAAGTCAGCTTTACCAAACCGGAGGGAGAATGTTTCTTTGGGTCACCTTGCCGGAGGGTTTATCGGCGCTAGAATTATTCCAGGAAGCAATTAAAGAAAACGTAGCCTTTGTTCCGGGAAGCGCATTTTATGTTGATGGGAGTGGCAAAAACACCTTGGGGTTAAATTTTTCCAGCGCCAATTAAATATTATCTTAAAAAGTCGGAATCATTAGTTCCTCTGAACTCAGATTACCGCTCACCGAAATTTCGCCGAAATTAGCGCAGGAATTGGATGGGATAGGGGGAATATAACTTTATTACTGGGGTGAAGACAGAATACAGAAGACAGTAGTTCAAGAGAAGTTCTGAAACAAAGGAGCAATGATGGTTTACACGAAAAACGATTTAATCGAACAAATTGAAGCTTTAGGTATTCGAAGCATTGATACGGTTTGTATTCACTCTTCTATGAAAGCCATTGGAGATGTGGAGGGCGGGGCGGATACCGTATTGGACGCTTTTATCCATTACTTAAAGGACGGGCTGTTGATCTTTCCAACCCACACCTGGGATCGGATCAATGAAAACTATACAATTTATAATCCTTTGACCGATCCGTCTTGTGTTGGGATACTTTCCAATTTGTTTATGAAAAGGCCGGGCGTGGTTCGATCCTGGCATCCAACTCATTCCATGGCGGCCCTTGGCAGAGATGCCGTCGAATATGTTGGTGGTGAGGAGAGATCGGAGACTCCATGTCCGCGTGAAGGTTGCTGGGGCAAGTTGTATGACCGGGGCGGGAAAATCTTATTTATCGGCTGCGATTTGACTAAGAACACCATCATTCACGGGGTTGAGGAATGGAACCATATACCGCAACGACTGGTTGAAAAATATCAACCTTATCAAATATTGACATCTGATGGAAAATTTATCGATAGGCCTTTCCGAGGGCATGACTCTTCCCAGGGTGATATTTCAAAAAACTACGATAAACTTGAAGAACCTTTGTTAAAAACCGGAATCGCCAAATTGGGAAGGATCGGCGACGCCAAGACATTTATCTGTGACACCCGCAATATGGTTGACTTGACAACTTCCTTCTTAAGGAAAAACCCGGATTTGTTTGCTGATCGGAAGCCGATACCGGAGGAATGGTACTAAACAATAAGTGATTGAGATCTTCCCGTTAAGTAAATGGAACTAAACGATGAGTGATTGAGACTCTCCGCTTGAGGACGTCTGAGAATGTCTCATGGAGGCTTTTTATTATATTTTATGGAAATTGGAGGAAAAAGAAGGCGGCTTATAGTATATAACAGAACTAATGGGCTTATTTGTAAATTAAGGAGGTAAGTTGATGACTATGAAACGGAAATTATTACTGTTGATAGGGATTTTTCTAACCTTATTTATCCTTGGTTCTGTTAGCGCCTTAGGAGAGAATTCAACAACGAAGCAACCGGATGAATTATGGGCCAAAGCGGTATTATTGGCGAGTCAAAACCAAGCCTTATTTCCGGAAAATATATGTATGAAATCACAAGTATTAAACTCTAAAGGAGAAGAAAAATATTCCGTAGAATCTTGGGAACAACTTGTTGAAACTGAAAATGGCAGCTTAGAACTGGAATTAATTAAGAAGCTGGAAAACGGTAAAGATGTGACTGAATTAGAGAAAGGTAAAAAGGAAAGCAAGAAAAAACAGACCTACAATATTGATCTGTCCGATTTAACGCTTCCCTTTAGCCAAAAAACTCAGTCTAGCATCACTTTAGAAAGACTAAATCGGATTGAGAATAAAGCCGGTCGGGATTGTGTAGTCTATAATTTTACATGCGTTAATTCCAGGGGCGATCATGTTTTTGGAAAGGCCTGGTTAAGCCATAGCGGAGTTCCGGTAGCTATGAGCTATGGTTACGATCCTTTACCGAAAAGGATTTCAAAACAAGTCAAGGATGCCGTTCATGAAGTGCATTATCGATATGATAATAATGGAGAATGGTATCCGGAGAGAGTACTTATTGAACTCAAGAACAAATATTGGTTTGTTAAAAGTTTGACATATATTGAAGGGACCTTTAGTGATTATCGACAACCGAAACTTCTTGGAATTCTGACCGGTGGAAAACTACATATTGCAAGGAATTCGGTCCATGAAATTCCTTTTGAATACCTTGGTGAACATATTTATATAAAAGTAAAAATTAACGATTTTGAGAAAGAGTATAAATTTCTTTTCGATACAGGGGCGGCAACAACCGTTCTTAATCCTCGTACGGCTGCAGCTTTAAATTTCATTAAAGCGGCTGAAATGAGCATAAGCGACGGTTTTATTTCCAAAGCAGCCGATGTAGTCGTTGTTGAAAAACTCAGTCTTGGGGAGATAACTGTTGAGAATTGCGGCGCAGTAATTTTCGACATGGAGAAGCTTGAAACTGCTTTAAACACCGAAATCGACGGTATTCTCGGCAGTAATTTTTTAAGGTTATTCACCATTCGGATTGATTATTCCAAAAAGGAAATAGCTTTCACTACTAATCAAGATTATTTTTTAGATGAGATCAAAAAAAGTCATCGGATATCATTAATCCAGGGTTCTACCGGATTAATATTTGCGCCGTTTAACATTTCTGGAATTGAAACTCCATTCAATGCCGAGATTGATACCGGAGCCAACAATAGTTTGATGATACCTGTACAATATATGGAACAATTTAAGCCGGCCCTTAATTCGAAGGTTGTCAAATGTCTGGGATTATTATCGGGCGGAGCTTTTGGCGAATCGGACGGAATGATAACACGGCTTGGTGAGTTTAAAATTGGAGATTTATCCTTTGAAAATCTGGTTGTAATATTTGAAAATCGTAAAAATGATTTTCTGATTTTAGGCAATGATTTCTTATCTTGTTTTAACTTAATTATCGATTATCCTAAGAATGAGATGTTTCTTCTGCCGTTAGCGGATAAAAAGTTTGAAACCAATATTAAGAATTTTGGCTTTTATACAATAGAAAACAAAAATGGGAAAATCGAAATTATTACCTTACTCGAAGATTCCATGGCGGAAAAAGCCGGACTTAAGGTGGGGGATGTAATTCTCCGGATAGTTGCCGGGGAAGAGTCGGGTACTACATACGAAGAATTTAAGAGAATTAGCGATAAGTATGATACAATTCGGCTCTTTGTGCAACGAGACAACGGTGAAAAGGAGATAGTTGTCAACAAAACCCGGCTGTTTCCGGAGGTAAAGTGACAGGTGGTAAGAATGGATAATTTCCAACAAGCAATTGGAAACTCTAAAGGAGATTTGAATGATTATATTTGAAATTGAGTTTGAATAATTGGAGGAAATATAAGTCGTATGTCAAATAGGGATAAAAATAACGATAACAATAAGTCGAAAAATCAGGAGTTATTATGAGTGGAGAGGTTAAAGGAGTCATTTTCGACTACGGCGGGGTTATTAGTCAGCCCCAAAATAAGGATTGCATCAAGATAATGCTCCGGCTATTAAATAGTAACGATCCAGATTTGTTTGAAAAAGTTTACTATAAATATAGACAGGATTATGATTTGGGAATATTGGACGGTACTTCACCGGCGCTGAAAATGTCGGACTCAACACCATTTGGTATCAAAACTTTTCAGAATTCAAACAAGCATTAAATCGGTTCGGAAAAATGATTGCCTAAAATCCATTAAGTTTCCAATATGTAAAAACTCGATTGATAAAAAGGATTTTTACGAAGAAGCGCGAATAAAGTTTTTGTCACTACCATGGTTTTTGGATAATTTTAATTAAATGGTTTATATTATTAGATGTTACCAATTATTAGTTTTAATACAAAAACCATTAAATTTAAAAGGAGGTTTGATTAGTGAAAAAATTTTTAATTGTAGCACTGGCTCTATTGGCAATCTTTTCGACTTCATTAGTAGCTTTGGGACTTAATTCCCCGTCAGTTTCCAAAGGGGCTGGAGTCATTACCGGCATGTTCGCCACTGAGGATATCGGTATATTACTCGGGCTGGAATACGGCCTATCGGAGAAGTTCGCCGTTTCCGGTAGGGTTGGTTTAGATGATGACTTCGAGTATACTAAATTTGTAGTAAAGTATGGGGTATCTCCTACCTTTGCATTATTAGGCGGGGTTATTGAATACGGCTATGATGAAACCGACCCTTATTTCGGTATTAACGGCGCAGTTTCATTTGACAGAGATTTTATGGGTATCCTTGAAGCCGGTGTTGTTTTGACGGATGATGATCCGGAAGTAATTTATGAAGTGGGAATAAAATATAAACTCAACAATCAACTTGATATCCGTGGCGGGATTATGGGATCCACTCATGATGGTTCGGATACTGCTTTCGAGCTTGGCGCCGGTTTTTCATTTTAATTTGATTAATAACCAAAAAAACCCTTGGCTTTGTTCCAAGGGTTTTTATTTTGCCGTTAAATGTGGGGTATAATCCAAGGGATGTTCATAAATTAACTAAATGTCCTTTAATGCTATTCGCCAACAACTGATTTTACTTTATCCACGGATTTTTTATAAGTTTTAAATATTTTGCGTTCGGTTTTATTAGTAAATCTAATGTAGCCTTCATTCACACCCCAGACTACCAGTCCGGTCAAAATAAGGGCGATTACAATTAGTGTACTTTTCTTCATCTAATTAGTACCTCCTTTATTCGCTTTATGTATTAAGTATAGCAATAAACAGGCTTCTTATCAATTATATTTAATACTGGTCCTAACGGAGGTCGGTTAAAGAAGGCTTTAAGCCATTTTTTGGACTTGATCAGTTTCTAATTGGGGTAGTCCTTGAACAAAACGGTGGAAATCAGAATAAGTCCCTCGATAAGTCGGGTTAATCGGTTCCGAGGCATGCTGGATCATAAAATCGGTAATCAAGTAAGTTTCAACTCCGAGTTTAGCGGCGATTAGATCCTCTTGGACATCGTTACCCACCATTAAACATTCTTGTGGGTTTTTACCGGTTTCCTCCAATACTTCTCTATAGAACTGAAGTTGAGGTTTGCAATAATGGTTTTTTTCATAGGATGTAATATAGATAAAATCCTCCGGTTCAAATCCCGACCAACGGATCCGGTGATGGATCGCTTTTGCGGGAAAAAGAGGATTGGTCGCGATGATTAAATCATAGCCCTTGTCTTTTAGTAAATTGACACTATCACGTATTAACGGTGTATTAACTACTGAGGATTTTACCGCAAAAAACTCCCGGTCGTAAAATTCATCAAAACGTTTCCGGTAAGTCCCAAGATCCGACTGGACTAACTCTCCGAACTTTTCCATGAAAACTGTTTCATTGGTTTTGTACTCGGTATTGTTAATCATGGAATCGGTAGCAGTCATAATGTATTTTACCAATGTTTTGGCTTCAATTAAATCTTGAAATTTTTTACCCATCTCCTCAAAATAAATTTTAAGGAAATTATCCAGGTCAATAGGTAACAATGTCCCATCCAAATCAAATAAGATTGTTTTTATCATTCGGTTACTACCCTCCATATTTAATGCCACAATTATGATTATAAAGGACTTGTTTGAGACAGACAAGAGCAACATGAAAATAAGCGGTAGTCAGCAGGCAGGAGTTGGGGACTAGAAGTGTAGGTTGGTTCAGAAAAATAAAGCAAGGAGAGTGCCCTCTCCTTGCTTTTGTTAAGTATACCATTAAGACTTTACTACTGCATTTTAAACTGGTTGGTTTGATTTTGGTTACCCAATTGAGGACTGTTGTTTAGCCCGGCTTGAAACCCGGCTTTAACTTCGGAGACGGTTTGTTCCGCCAAAGTTCTTTCAGCAGCTTCAATCATCCGGCGAACCATGTTTCCTCCGATAGCGCCCGTTTCCCGGGTGGGCATGTACCCCCAGTAACCACCTTGGACCTTAGAAAGATCAATATTCAATTCATTAGCGATCTCATATTTAAATTTGTCTAACGCTGGTCCGGCTTCTTTTACAAGATAGCTATTAGATTTTTGTCCGGTACCCATTTGATTCACCTCCTTCGGTATTAGCTTTACCGATAAACATCGAGCTATGTTGCTTTTTTTCTGGAAGTTTCGGAAAAAATCTGTTATCGGCAAGGCGAAAAGAAAAAGGTGGAAATTTTTAACTAATACCTCATGATCACTATTGTTCAACAGTTAACTCTTTGTTGAAGCTGTGACGGACTTCTGTTAAACACTTTTCAACAATATAATCCTGGGCTGCTTTGAGCATTATTTGGGTAAGTTCACCCCCGAAACGCGCAACTACATAAGGAGGTAATTTCCAGATGTCCGGAGTAATCGAGGCAATCTTTTGATTTGAACCCAATTTTTTGCGATAAACTCGTCTTGCCAAAGTCTTCACCTCATCATCTGAAAGTTTTTCCTTTTAAACGAAAGATTATTTTAAATAGAATGTAGTAAAAATTGTTATTTAAGTTTTTGTATTTTGATTAAGAAATCCCCAATAAATTAAGAGGGGTAAATATTTGAAAGATAAAAGGGTAAGATCAAAAAGAGAACGAAAAATAGAGAAAACTTTAAAGGGGAACGTTGACTTTTGAATAAATACCCTTTATAATAATCGAAGGTGATGGCAGTGAAGGTTGATATTAGTTCTATTCGTGAGATCCGAGGCGGTTCAATTTCTTTTGAAGGTAGCATTGAGATTGATACCTTCGGATTAGAATTGGATGTTGAGCTTAATCAACCAGTGGCTGCCAAAGGTTCGGTCACTAATACCGGAGATGGTTTCTTAGTCCAGGGCCAAGTTGATTATTCATATCAGACTCATTGCGATCGTTGCCTGGAACAGGTTTTAGGCTCGACCAAGATTGAAGTTACCGAACAATTTGCTTCCTATACAGCGATTGAAGCTGATGAATCGGCTTACTTAGTCCAAGGGGATATAATCGATTTATCCGATTGCGTTCGGGAACAGGTTTTTTTATCATTACCGATGAAAATAACCTGTAAGACCGATTGTCGAGGATTATGCCCTCAATGCGGCCAAAATTTGAATGACCAAGGATGTCATTGTCATAATGAAAGCTTTAACCCTCAATTTTTGAAATTAAAATCTTTGTTGAATCAAGAAGGAGGTGGATCGGATGGCAAACCCAACAAATAGATCCTCCCGTACCAGAACTAGGTTGCGAAGGGCGAACTTGAAAATGACAGCTCCGAATACTAATGCCTGTCCTCAATGTCATGAGCCCAAAATGCCGCATTGTATCTGTGGTAATTGTGGATATTATAACGGCCGGGAAGTTATTGCCAAAGAAAGTTAATTAAAGAAAATTATAAGGTCGGTGTTGACCTTATTTTTTTATTGTTTAGAATATTGAATATGTATGACATTACTCACTGGGTTTCCATTTATTACCTTGACTTTTGCTTTTTTTCCGCTATACTAATGTTAGTTTTTGTCCGGAGGTGTTTGCTTGAAAATTGCAGTTGATGCCATGGGTGGAGATTTTGCTCCGGCCGAAGTTGTAAAAGGCGCTGTTTTGGCTTGTCGTGAACTACAGGCTGAAGTCATCTTAGTTGGGGACGAGCGCAAAATTAATGAGCTTCTCAAAAACCAACCAATTTCCGGTTTAAAACTAGAAATTCAAAATGCTACTGAAGTTATTGAAATGGGGGAGCATCCCGCCCATGCGGTAAAGAAGAAAAAGGATTCTTCGTTGGTGGTTGCCAACCGTTTAGTTAAAGACGGTGTTGCGGCGGCTGTTATTTCCGCCGGCAATACAGGCGCGGCCATGAGCGCTTCCCTGTTAACCTTGGGGAGAATTAAAGGAATCAACCGGCCTGCTATTGCTTCTCCTATGCCTACCAGTAAAGGGGTTAGCGTGTTATTGGACGCAGGCGCCAATGCTGATTGTGATCCGGAAAATTTAGCTCAATTTGCATTAATGGGTTCGATTTACGCTGCACAAGTTTTTGGTTTTTCAACCCCCCGGGTTGGTCTACTCAGTATCGGAGAAGAAGAGACAAAAGGCAACAAATTAACAGTTGAAGCCTATCAACTTTTGAAACAAAGCGGGTTAAATTTTATTGGGAATATTGAAGGACGGGATGTGCATCACGGCCAATGCGATGTCATTGTATGTGATGGTTTTGTCGGAAATATTGTTTTAAAACTTTCTGAAGGATTAGCCGGGGCTTTATTCGGCCAAATTAAAAACGCCCTGACTGAAAATTTGGTTACCACTGTCGGCGCTTTATTGGTGAAAGGGGCTTTTAAAAGCTTAAAAGGGAGAATGGACTACACTGAGTATGGTGGAGCCCCGTTATTGGGTTTGAATGGGATCAGTATGATCAGTCATGGCAGTTCCAATGCTAAGGCGATTAAGAATGCGATTAGGGCGGCTATTAAAGCTGTAGATGAAGATGTTGTAGGAAAAATTGCCGCATCATTAAAAAATAGCAGTAGTCAGCGGGAAGCCAGTAGTTAAAATGAGTTGATTGTTTTTCAAAATTGAAGGAGTAAGTGATCTATGAAAAAAATAGCCTTTGTTTTTCCGGGACAGGGTTCACAATATGTGGGAATGGGAAAAGAAGTTTCGGAAAATTATTCAGAAGCAAAAGCAGTTTTTATGGAAGCAGACCGGGTTTTAGGAAGGAACCTAACTGAGCTTTGTTTTAACGGACCGAAAGAATTATTAATGGATACCCGAAATGCCCAACCGGCGATTCTTACAGCGAGTATCGCTTTACTTCAGGCTTTAAAAGCCGAAGGGATTAGAGCCGATTATACCGCCGGTCATAGCCTGGGTGAATATAGCGCTTTAGTGGCTTCAGAGGTATTGGACTTTTCGGAAGCAATAAGCTTAGTTCAAAAAAGGGCCGAATTAATGGCCGGAGCTGATCCGGACCATAAAGGGACGATGGCTGCCGTACTTGGTATGGACCGGGAAACTTTGGCCGGTTGTCTTGCCGAAGCTCAGAAAACAGGGCCGGTTGAAGCCGCCAATTTTAACTGTCCGGGTCAAATTGTCATTTCCGGCGTAAAAACCGCAATCGCCAAGGCCCGAGAGTTGGTCGCCGCCAAAGGAGGAAATTCAATTCCCCTTTCAGTAAGCGGCCCGTTTCATTCCAGTTTTATGAAATCAGCTGCTGACGCATTTAAGATTCAATTAGAGTCTATTTCTTGGAAAGAGCCGACTATTCCCGTGATTGCGAATGTTTCGGCCAAAGCCTATCATAGCGGAGAAATAATTGATAATCTTTATCGACAAGTATATTCTTCCGTATTATGGGAAGACTCTATTAATTATTTACGCCAACAAGGAGTTGAGATTTTTGTCGAAATCGGCCCCGGCAGGGTTCTTTCCGGTTTAATCAAGAAGACTCTTAAAGACGTGACTATAGTTAATTGTGAAGATCTGGCCTCAATTAAAAAAGCTCTTGATATTTTAAAGGAGGTTTAGTAATATGAGATTAGCGCATGAGGTGGCTATAATTACCGGGGCGGCCCGGGGAATTGGCAAAGCGATTACTGATGCTTTGGTTAAAGAAGGCGCTGCCGTGGTATTATCGGATGTAAACGAAGAAGTACACAAAGTGGCCGAAGCAATTAGAGAATCCGGTGGTCAAGCGGTTTCCATCGTTGGCAACGTAACCAAACAATCCGATTGTGAAGCCATGGTAGATTTAGCCCTTAAAACCTTTAATAAATTAGATATTTTAGTCAATAACGCCGGGATAACCAAAGACAATCTTCTGTTGCGGATGAGCGAGGAGGATTGGGACGCGGTGTTGGATATTAACTTAAAAGGAACCTTTCTTTGCGCCAAAGCCGCAATTAAACCAATGATGAAGCAACGTTCCGGTAAGATTATCAATATTGCTTCGGTGATTGGTCAGATGGGCAATACCGGCCAGGCAAATTACTCCGCTTCTAAGGGAGGAGTAATCGCTTTTACAAAAACTATGGCCAAAGAGTTGGGATCACGGAACATTAGAGTTAACGCGATTGCGCCCGGCTTTATCGAATCTAAGATGACCGAGGTTTTGTCTGAAGAAGCGCGCCAGCGGTTACTGGAATTAATCCCTTTAAGAAAACTGGGAAAACCAGAGCAAGTAGCTAATGCAGTAGTATTTTTGGCCTCATCCGAAGCATGCTATTTAACCGGCCAGGTGATTAATGTCGATGGCGGAATGGTGATGTTCGGATAAGATAGATTTGTTTTATTTTATCAGAAAATTAGCATTAACCAACCCTTATGGAAGGAGGTGAAGCGGTTGGATATCTTCGGAAAAGTTAAAGATATAGTTGTTGAACAACTTGGAGTTGATGAGGAGGAAGTTTTGGAACAAGCTTCTTTTGTAGATGACTTGGGAGCAGATTCTCTGGACATCGTCGAACTGGTAATGGCTCTGGAGGAGGAATTCGACCTGGAGATTCCCGACGAGGACGCCGAAAAAATTGTAACTGTCGGCGACGCTGTTAATTACATTAAGGAGAATGGCCAATAAGTTTTGATGAGAGTCCCCAAAAGGGACTCTCTTAAATAACCAGTCCTTTTTCAATATTTGGCGATTAATTTCGATCATGCATTTAAACGCTATTTTTGGAATTTGAATATATGTTTACTATCTTCCGGGGGTGAAGGATGAAAAAAAGGGTTGTAATTACCGGTTTAGGTGTAGTTACTGCGGTAGGAGTCGGAATTGAACCGTTTTGGAATAATATAATTAATGGGGTATCCGGTATTGATCGGATTACTTTATTTGATACTTCCGATTTTGAGGTGAAGATTGGAGCAGAAGTAAAAGAATTTGATCCCACTAAATATATGGACCGAAAAGAACAAAAAAGGACCGACCGATTCGTTCATTTCGCGGTGGCCGCCGCTAAAATGGCACTGGCTGATTCCGGTTTGGAGATTAAGGCGGCTAATGCCGAAAATATTGGAGTAATCATCGGTTCCGGTATCGGAGGGATTAAAACTTTTGAAGATCAAACCCAAACTTACCTTGAAAAGGGGCCGAGACGGGTGAGTCCCTTTTTTATCCCGATGCTGATTCCCGATATGGGTTCCGGGTTCGTTTCGATTATTACCGGGGCCAAGGGTCCCAACCATGCGGTTGTAACAGCTTGCGCTTCTGGAACTCATTCCATTGGCGACTCTTTCCGGATTATTCAAAAGGGTGAAGCAATAGCCATGATCACTGGCGGTTCGGAGGCGGCAATTACCCACTTGTCCTATGCCGGTTTTACTTCGGCAAAAGCTTTATCCACCAATAATGATGATCCGAAAGGTTCCAGCAGGCCTTTCGACCTAAAGCGTGACGGATTTGTAATGGGTGAAGGATCAGGTATCTTAATCCTTGAGGAACTGGAACACGCCAAACAAAGAGGCGCTAAAATCTATGCCGAAATAATAGGGTTTGGCGAATCTGGAGATGCTTATCATATGACGGCTCCTGATCCGGAAGGAGACGGAGCAGCCCGGGCAATGGAACGGGCGCTTACTGATTCCGATGTCAACAAGGACCAAATATCCTATATTAATGCTCATGGAACTTCCACTCTTGCCAATGATAAATTGGAAACCAAGGCGATTAAAAGGGTCTTTGGAGAAAAAGCCTACCGGATTCCAGTTAGTTCCACCAAGTCGATGACCGGCCATTTATTAGGCGCCGCCGGGGGGGTTGAAGCAATTATATGCGCTTTGGCGCTTCAAAACGGAATTATGCCTCCTACTATTAATTATCAAACCCCTGACCCGGATTGTGATTTGGATTATGTACCTAACCAAGCCCGGAAAGGGGAACTGGAATATGCCCTGTCGAATTCTCTAGGATTTGGCGGACATAATGCTTGTTTGGCTTTTAAAAAATACCATGAGTAAAATCAAAAAGAGTCAACTTCATCAAACTGGAATAGCAGGACCGTCTGTCTCCAAACTAGCGGTCCAGCTTCAGTTTGTACCGGTCTACCCCGAACTATTTGAAGAAGCCTTGACCCATTCATCTTACGCCAATGAACATAAAATCCCCGATAATGAACGGCTTGAATTTTTAGGAGATAGCGTCCTTTCTTTAATAGTCGCATCATTTTTATTTAGAACTTTTCCCCATTATCGGGAAGGAGATTTGGCAAAACTAAAATCCATTATAGTCAGCACTCAAGTCTTAGCGACTTTCACCAGCCAATTACAATTGGATTCATATATTAAATTGGGGGCCGGTGAAAAACGCAACCAAGGACAGACGAAGCCAACTATTATGGAGGATTTATTCGAGGCTTTTATCGGCGCATATTTTTTAAATTTTGGACTTGAAAAAACCGCTCATTTAGTTGAACCATTAGTCAATGACAATTTAGCAAAAATACATCATCAATTCACTTTGATCAATGCCAAAAATAATCTTCAAGAGCTTTTACAATCCCGAGGATTGTTTCCCGAGTATCGCACGATCAAGGAGGAAGGGCCACCGCATCAACGCCGGTTTACTGTTAAAGTGCTGGTCGAAGGACGTACTTACGGCATAGGTGAAGGGCATAGCCTTAAAGAAGCTCAAAACATAGCCGCTTTTGAGGCGGTCTCCAAGTTAAAGGATAAATAATTATTTTTAAAGGGTTTTTTTTAAAGTTAGATGAATATGATAAGATAGGAGTGATATTTTTCTAGGGGGATTCGCTCAATGGACGTACTAAAAGTATCCGCAAATTCTAGTCCCAAATCAGTTGCTGGAGCATTAGCGGCAGTTTTAAGAGAAAAAGGAACGGCTGAGATTCAAGCGGTGGGAGCAGGTGCTGTAAATCAAGCTGTAAAAGCCATCGCCATTACTAGAGGATACGTTGCCCCAAATGGGATAAATCTTGTCTGTACTCCTGGATTTTCGGAAATCAATATCGATGGTCAAGTACGGACTGCCATTAAGTTTATTATTGAACCTCGTTGAAAAAAACCGCTAAAAGGCGGTTTTTTATTTGCTTTTAAAAAGAGTCATATTCCGACCATCTTGACAATAAACTAATAAATAATTACATTGGCCCCGGGGGTGGTTGGATCGGAGAACCAGCAAAAAGATATTGAGTTGTTAAAAAAAATACGTTCCGCTTTCGATATGGCCGCCAAAGAAGAATTAGTGCTAAAATATTATCCAATGGTCAGACATATTGTGAGAAATTATCATCCTTCTCAAGCCGATTTTGATGATTTTTCCCAGGAAGGGGCAATTGGTTTATTAAAGGCGGTTGAGGAATATAATCTAAATTTTCGAGTAAAGTTTAGTAGTTTTGCCTATCTTTGCATTAAACGGCGGATCTGTAATGCGTACAAGAGTTATCGTAAAAGGACTATACCTTCGGCTGAAACTCTCCGCTCTTTTTTTGAGGAACTTAACGGTCGACAGTTCATCAATTACCTTGATAATCAGATCGATGAACCCTTCAGTTTTGTTGAAAAAGAATTGCTTAATCAAAAACTTGATTCGGTATTGAGAATTCACTTATCACCTGTTGAATATCAAGTCATTAAAGGGATTATTGCCGGGGATAATCAAGGAGAGATTCAGATTTCACTGGCCTTACCTCCTAAAGTAATAGATAACGCGCGCACTAGAGCCCGTGGCAAGTTACAAAAGATTATCAAAATATACGGTTCCTTACTAAATCCCGATATACCGAGGAAAGTTAGAAAAAGAAACGACTTGGCAATTAATTTAGTTGGTTAACAAGCGAGGAAAGACTCGCTTGTTTTTTGTCTTATTTCTTTTTTCCCTATCTTGTGGTAAAATGTTGAATGTCATAAGAGGGGGATTTAATTGTTTTTAAAACGCCTGGAAATTATGGGTTTCAAATCTTTTGCCGACAAAATTAAACTGGAATTTTTACCTGGCGTTACCGGGGTTGTTGGACCTAACGGAAGCGGTAAAAGTAACATTTCCGATGCTTTGAGATGGGTCTTAGGAGAACAAAGCATTAAAAGTCTGCGCGGTACGAGAATGGACGATGTGATCTTTGCCGGAACCGAACAACGCAAACCTCTTAGTCTGGCTGAAGTCACCATGGTGTTAGATAATTCTGATAATTCTTTGCCGGTTGATTTTACAGAAGTGTCGGTGACCCGAAAATTATTTCGTTCCGGTGAGAGCGAATATTTGATCAATAAGTCCCAAGTTAGGCTCAGGGATGTGCTGGATCTTTTTTATGATACCGGCCTCGGCAAAGAGGCTTATTCAGTAATTGGTCAGGGAAAAATCGACTCGATTCTCTCGGTTAAAGCCGAGGAACGCCGGTCGATCTTCGAAGAAGCTGCCGGTATTATTAAGTATAAATCTCGAAAACATATTGCCGAACGCAAGTTGGAGGATACCGACCGTAATTTACTTCGGCTTCAAGATATTCTCACCGAACTTCAAGGCCAACTTGGGCCCCTTGAATCCCAGGCTGATTTGGCCCAAAAATATTTAAAATTAAAAGAACAATTGACCGAGGTTGAAATCAATTATTACGGAGGTCTGTTAAACCAGTTCGATCTGAAACTGGCTGATTTGAAGCAATCCAAGGCCGACTGGGAAGAAAAGCACCAGGATTTTGAGGGTGAAGAAAGTATCATCGAATCGGAAGTAGAAGAAGCGCGACTTCTACTATTAACTCAGGACGACCAGATCACCAGCTTGAATGAGAATTATTATCGGATTCAAAACCAGATCGATAAATATTCGGAACAGATTAATTCATTGACATCCAAATCCCAAGATCTTGAGACTCAACTGATTGAATGTCGTAATAATGTGGCTGATAATGCCCTGCGTAAAGAGGCCATCCTCAAGGAATTAAGCGGAATTGATCAAGAGATTGCCACTGTCAAAAGTAAATTAACCAACTCAAGTACGATCTTAACTGAATTGGAGTTGGGATTAAACCAACATAATCAACTGCTAAAGGGCCTTGAAACTGAAGAGCAAAACTTAAAAACGGAGTTTATCGAAGTTTTGAATGAAATTGCCTCTTTAAAGAATAATGCTAATTCGGCGGCTCTTAAGAAAGAGTTTCTCCAAAAACAAATTGATGATTGCGTTAATAAAATGGAGTTTTTAGCGAAACAACTATCGGAACTGGAAAAAGATAATCTCAATAAAGAAGGATTATTAAATGAAATAGGCCTTCAGATAAATCGGTTTCATCAAGTTCAAGCTGAATTGGCCCAAAATGTTATTTTATTGGAAGAGGAGTTTACCTCGGTCGAGAGTAAAAATCTTGACTGGAAAGAAAGGATTCGGGGTTTAGAGAGCAAGATTGGTCTTTTGGAAGAGATGGAAAAGGGATTTCAAGGATATTTTCAAGGAGTCAAGGTCTTACTAGCCGAAGCTTCGGAACAACCTTTTTACCGGTATATTCGAGGAATTGTCGCCGATTTAATCCAGGTTAAACCGGGTATGGAGTTGGCAATTGAAACTGCTTTGGGCTCCAGCTTGCAAAATATCGTAATTGAACACGACCAATATGCCCAAGCGGCAATCAGTTATCTTAAAAAACAGGGCAAGGGAAGAGCGACCTTTCTCCCGTTAAACTTGATCAATGTTCAAGGGGCAAAGACCGATCAATACCAGGGTGTGATCCAACAACATTCATCGCACTCAGCTTTATCCTTACTTCATTTTGATTCGGAATACCGTCCGGTCTTAAATTACCTATTAGGCAATACCATCATCGCTCCAGACCTTAATACGGCAGTGCGACTAAGTTCGAAGGTGGATAAGGGTTTTCGGATTGTAACTCCCGAAGGCGATTTGGTTAATCCTGGAGGTTCAATTACCGGCGGTAGTGTTGATAAACGCCGTTTAGGGTTGTTATCCCGTAAACGAGAGATTGAAGACTTTAAGAAAGAAAAAAATGAATCCCAATCTTTCTTGGAAAAGGGGATTGAGACTGCTAAAGAAATTCGGAATAAACTGCAAGTTCTAAACCAACAGATGGAATCGTCGAAAAAAGAGGAACATGATGTTCAGCTTAAAAAAGCTACTTTAGAGAGAGAAATTCAAACTATTGAGCAAAATAGTAATCGTGCTCAACAAGAGGAGAACACTTATCGTAACCAGTGGGAAGAGATGACTGCTGAAAGTAGCCGGTTTGATCTAGGCGCTGAGGAGTTGCAGCATCAAATTTCCAACAAGGAAGCGTCTCTCAAGGAGATTGAGGCTAGGGTCAATGAATTGACTGCTAAAATTCAAGACGCCAATCTTGAAAAAGAGTCTAAAACACAAGGAATCTCCGAGTTGAAATCGACCCTTAGCGCCGGCTCCCAGGAAGAACATGGTAAAATCGCCTTAAAAGATCGTCTCCATAAACAACTGGAGGAGCTAGATACACATATTGAAACTTTTCATCAAAAACAAGACCAAATAATTGGCGAACAAGCCAAAGCTCGAGAGTTAGTAGGGGAATTACAACTTAAAATAGATTCTGAAAAGGACCGGCTTAGTTCTCAAGAAGGTTTAGTGGCTGGAGCCAAAGAAGAAAAAGACCAAGTAATGTTAAAGATTAAAGATCTGGAATCTAAACAGCGGAGCTTCCGGAGGAAGAGTAACGAATTTCAAAACCAAATCCACAAGTTGGATTTGGCTATCAATCAGATTCTTTTGGAACAGGAAAATATCGAACGGAATTTGGCTGAGGATTACGATCTTAATTGGCGAAACCTATTTAACCCGGTTTATCGGACGCCGGAAAACGCCAAAGATCTAGTTGAACAATTGAAGAGCAATCTGAAAGATTTAGGACCGGTAAATATCGCGGCTATTGACGACTACCGCCAAATTAAGGAGCGTCATGACTTCTTATGGGACCAATCCCAAGATTTAATTAAAGCGAAAGCCTCTTTGGAAAAAGTAATTTTGGAAATCGAAGGGACGATCACCAAGCGGTTTAGCGAAGCTTTTCAGCAAATCAGAAAAGAGTTTATCAAACTCTTCGCTGAACTCTTCGAAGGAGGCAATGCGGATCTATTCCTAATCGACCCCGAGCAACCGCTGGAATCTGGGATTGAAATTATCGCCCAACCTCCGGGTAAAAAATTACAAAGCCTGTCGTTATTATCAGGCGGCGAAAGAGCGATGACCGCTATTGCTTTATTATTTGCCATTTTGACTGTAAAGCCTTCGCCATTTTGTATTCTAGATGAGATTGACGCCACCCTCGATGAGGTGAATGTCCAACGTTTTTCGCGCTTACTCGAACTTTTTAGTAAAAGCCTCCAGTTTATTGTGGTCACCCATCGCCGGGGCACAATGGAGGCCGCCAACGCTTTATATGGTGTAACCATGCAGGAACATGGCGTATCAAAACTAATTTCCTTGGATTTGATGAATGAAAAGGTCGGTTAAATAAAACATATTTAACTAGATTAACATGGTTTTACGGGATTTCTTTTTTTGATAACCAATATTAAAAGGAATAGGAAAATGAGTGAAAATCAAGGTTTTTTTACCCGTTTAAAACAGTGTTTAAGTAGAACCCGGAATAACTTTTTAACCGGTTTGGAAACAGTATTTGCTTCCTCCAAAATAGATCAGGAACTCTATGATGATTTGGAGGATATTTTGATTATGGCCGATGTAGGGATGGAGACTACTTCGTATTTATTGGATCGGCTAAAACAAACTGTTAAAGAAAAAAATATCATTGACCCTAGCGAATTAAAACCTCTTTTAGCCAAAGAGATCAAATCCCTTTTATCAATGGCCCAAGATGGGCTAATTGATTTTCAGGGCGTTAACCAAGTGCACCTGGTTGTCGGTGTGAACGGCGTAGGAAAAACTACCACCATTGCTAAGTTAGCCGCTAGATTTCGGGAAAACAAACGCCAGGTATTACTGGTGGCTGCCGACACATTCCGGGCCGCCGCCACCGAACAACTTTTACAATGGGGAGAACGGCTTCAGATCCCGGTGATTCACCACCGGGAAGGCGCCGACCCTGGAGCGGTAGCCTTTGACGGTATGGAGGCAGCTAAGGCCCGTAAAGCAGACATTGTAATTGTAGATACCGCCGGAAGACTCCATACTAAGGTAAACCTGATGGATGAGTTAAAAAAGGTCAAACGAATTATTCAGCAAAACTTAGCAGGGCGTCAGCTGCAGACTTTATTGGTTTTGGATGCCACTACCGGTCAGAATGCCGTTAATCAGGTGAAAACTTTTCATGAGGCAATCGGGCTTGACCGGATCGCCATCACCAAATTGGATGGTACGGCTAAAGGCGGGATAATAATTGCCATCGCTAACCAGTTCAAGATTCCCATCAGTCTTATTGGAGTCGGCGAAAAATCCGAAGACTTACAGGATTTTAATCCAGCTACCTTCGCCGAGGCGTTGTTTGAGTAAAGTTGAAAAAGTCAAAAGTTTAGAAGTCAAAAAGTAAAAGCCTAGGGTTTAAAGTCATTGAGATTTTTTGATGTAATTTCTATCCGCTTTCGACCTTTGACTTTCGACTTTCACTTTAGATCTTTGACATTCGACAATTATCAAAGGAGTCTCTATTGTTTCGATTAATTTATAATCTTATAATCTGGTTAATAACTTTGACCATCTTTCCGGTTTGGTTGATGCAACAAAAGTTCAAGGGCAAACCGGTTTTGCCTTATCTTTTTGGTTTTTCCCGAAAAGAGTTAAACTCGATTTCCGGTCGGAAAGTTTTGTGGGTACAGGCCGCGTCAGTCGGAGAGACGATGGTGGCCGCCAGATTGTTGCAAGAGATTAAAAAAGTCTTCCCGGATCAGGCGATTGTGTTTACCGGTAACACCATGACCGGCCAGGCTACAGCCGAGCGAGTAATCGGCGCGACCGTTGATTTAATAGGGTATTTTCCTTTTGATCACCCTTGGATTGTGAAACGTTTTTTAACGAGACTCAAGCCAGACTATCTACTACTAATTGAGACTGAAATCTGGCCCAATGTTTTAGCCTACTCTAAAAAACGGGGCGTTAAAATCGCTATTGTCAATGGCCGGTTGAATAAGACATATCATCGTCTTAAAAAGTACGGTTTTTATAAATCTGCCCTTAAGTTGATCGATTACATCGGGGTCCAGACGGAAATGGACCGGGAGCGTTTTATCCAACTAGGAGCTGAACCGAGTAAAATCGAAATTACCGGAAATGTAAAATTTGACTTTGTTGCTCCGGCTATTTCCGAAACAGAAATCAGTAATTTTTTAGAATCCCTATTGATAACCAAAAACACGCCTATCTTGGCCGCTGCCAGCACCCATCGGGGGGAAGAAGAAGTTATTATTACCGCCTTTGAAGCGATAAAGAAGGAATTCCCGGATGGGTTTATGGTGTTAGCGCCACGTTACCCGGATCAAGCTGAGGAGATCGTTAAATTATTATCCGGTTCAAACTTAAAATATGTCCGCCGTACCGAACAAGTCAAGGGGAAAAAGCTTTCCGAAAAACCGGATCTGTTATTGTTGGATACCTTCGGTGAATTGGGATTGGCTTTTTCCATCGCTACTGTGGCCTTTATCGGAGGCAGTTTGGTTCCGATCGGCGGTCACAATCTTTTAGAAGCCTCAATCAAAGAAAAAATAGTCCTTTACGGCCCTTATATGCACAATTTTCAAGAAAGTAAGGAGCTAATGGAAAAAGCGGGAACCGGTTTTATAGTTAATAATGGTTCGGAACTTGTGGAGCGGTTTATTTATTTTCAGAGGAACCCGGAAATCCGGGATAGTCTTGGTAAAAAAGCTAAACAAGTAATCCTTGCCAACCAGGGAGCGACTGAAAAGACAGTTGGTAGGCTCAAGTTAATTTTTGAATTATAAAGGTCAATTATTTTTAGTCTTTTAACGTCTGTTGCGAGAGGTTCAGGTAACCGATGAAACCCATATCCATCAAAAATTTTTCACCAAAAAGCCGGATCTTAATTGTCAGACTCAGTGCTATCGGCGATGTAATCAGGACTTTGCCGGCGGTCCACTTAATCCGAAGGGAATTGCCTGAGGCCTACTTGGGATGGGCGGTGGAAAGCTTATCCTACAATTTGATTAAAGGACACCCTGAAATCGATAAATTTTTCGTTTTCCCGAAGAAACAAATTCAACAAGCAATTAAAAAAGCTGATTTTAAAGAAGCAAAGCGCTTAATTAATGATTTTGGCGCGGAGTTAAAATCCGAAAAGTTTGAAATTGCCCTTGATCTGCAAAACCTGTTTAAAAGCGGAATGGTAACTTTGCTTTCCGGAGCTAAGACCAGAATCGGGTATAAGCTGGGACGGGAGGGAAGTAAGTTTCTTTTAACCGACGTTATTAAGCCGCCGTTTAACACTTATCAAAAGATGTGTTTCGTCGATTGGCAAATGGAGTTAGTAAAGAGACTAGGCGCAACCAACGGAGACGTCCGTTTTGTTTTACCCGATTATACGGTTGAAGAATCATCAATTGATCAATATTTAAAGAGTAATAATATTACAACCCCTTATTTTTGCCTAGCTCCCGGAACCAGTTGGCCGAATAAATCCTGGACCCCGGAGGGTATGGCCGATCTGGCTGATCGGTTGAGCGATTACGGGAAGGTGCTCGTAATCGGTTCCGAATTGGATCGGAAAATCGCTAAGCAGGTCCTTCAACTAGCCAAAACCAATCCTATTGATACAATCGCCCGGTTTAATTTAAGAGAACTAGCCGTATTATTACGGAAAGCAAGATTATATATTGGCGGGGATACCGGACCGATGCATCTGGCGGTAGCGGTAGGGACCCAAGTTGTCGCTTGGTTCGGCCCGACAAATCCGCTGGTTCACGGACCGTATCAAAAGGAAGCAGTTATTCTGAAATCCGATTTATCCTGTCAACCTTGTAACAAACGAAAATGCGAAACTATCGGATGTTTGCGGGATTTGGGATTAGAAACCGTTTGGGGGAGTATCGAACCGCTTTTAAACCGGAATTAGTCGGTCAAATGTTTGGTCTATCAAAGTTCATTTAATGGTTTGCAGAGTATTTCGTTGATTTTTAAATTTCTTAAATTTCGTGAAGATGCGGCTTGCATTACTAACGCCGTATCGGAACCTTTGCCGGTTCCCGCTATGGCGATTACTTTTTCCGAGGCCTTTAAAAGACCTGCATCAGAAGCCATCAGCACTATTTCATAACACACCTTAACTCCTTCACAAAAGCAACGTAGGAAGTTGGCGATCGTGCCGGGAACATTTGAACCGAATAATTTTTCGGTATGGAAAAGCATAGTGCCAAAATGAACCAGATGCCCTGCTTGCCTCAGCTCTTCGACTAATTCCGCCGGGAATTTATTATCAGCTATTGAAAAGTCAAACTGGTGAGGGATAACAATTAATTGGATCCCTTTATTCTTAAAAAAATTCAAAGCCTTACTGGCTGTTGCTCCGGTAGTTGAGGCTATTACAATTTTACGGATTCCCGAATTATCTAATCTTTCTTTTACAAGATTGAAGGTTGCTTCGGTATTATCCTCTTTTACCGAATCAAAATATTTAATTTTATTTTCCATAATGCACCTCATTCTTTATTTATGATATAAATTTAGCATATAAAGCTATTTGAAGCAAGTAGGCGCTTTTTTTACTGCTTCGAAGCCTTTACCGAGCTCTATAGGGGGGTTATGTACCTAGCCCAACCGTTTAATAAATAAGATTCTGAGATATGGAGGGAATTAGTTGAACAAAGCTAATTTTCAAGAAGATAATTACCGAGTATTTGCTTTACTCAGCAATTACTTGAATTATAAATCCGACTTTATTAAGAAAGAGGCGATTGGAGAGATCGTTAAATGTGGCGTATCTTCCGAATATGCTTTTGGTCTAATCTTAGCTGCCGCTTTTGGATTTGATATAGAAGATAATGTTGATGATAAGGAATTGTTCAATCAATATTTTATCAAGATGGTCCATAAGCTTAATGCCCACGAATATTATGACAATCCTTATTATAAGAATATCAAGATACCAACTATTACGATGGGTAATAGCGAATTAAAGTATGAAAAATATAAACCTTTTGAAGGTTTTGTTTGCAATGATATTATTAAAACAGATGAGGGGAGATTAATTCCTCAAATCGGTTTTTTTGAAACCGAGTTTGATTTTCCAGTAATTTTGGAAAAAAGTCGACTCTGGATGTCGATTACACCCAATGAAATTGAAACCATGAAGGAAGCTATCGCTAAAGGATTTGGTAGGGTGCTTGCTTTTGGACTTGGGCTTGGCTATTATGCCTATATGACTTCTCAAAAAGATAATGTAGAAAGCGTTACGGTTGTTGAGAGCAATCAAGATGTGATTGATTTATTTGCTAAATATATTTGGCC
>JAAYEK010000049.1 GCA_012728785.1 Bacillota bacterium
AAAGCCCTTATCGGCGGAACCTTTCATGGTTTGGATTCGAAACATCTTCAGAGTTATCTTGATGAAATCAGCTACCGTTATAATCGGCGTCATATGCTAGACCGAATCTTTGAAAGATGTGTTGTGGCTATGGTCGAATGTCCGATATGGACTTACTGGGATATTGTCGGAAAGGCTCCTAATCCTGAAAAACCTTGTAAAAAGGCTGCTTGATAATTTCCCTGAGTAAACGGAATAGTCAACTTTTTAAAAGTTCCATAATTTATTTTCTATTTAGTTCCATTTTAATACCTGAATCAGTGAACTAAAACTCTGAAAAACCAAGGATAAGCGCCATCAAATCTTGAATACTCAAGATATAAAATAATAACCTGTGAGGTTCAAGAAATGTTTGATGGGATTCGAATTACCAATGAAAGGCTATTACAGCATCGGGATTATCCGTCGCCGGACTTTTATTGAGTCGAACTCAACTAGCCAAGCGTTTAAATGAATATCGCTTAAAAAACAACGCTACTCCCCATATTAAAAACAGCGACGTAGTCTTTGCCTATATCGGTTTGCTATGTCAGGGCAAAAGCGACTTTGATTATATCCGCGAGATGGATTCCGATCCGGATTTTTACTGTAAAGCCCTTGGCATACATGAAATACCCTCTAGTGAGACCTTGCGCCAACGATTAGACATGGTTGTTGGACGATGGCGACCTCTCGTTCTTGAAGAAAATATTAATATGCTTAATGCAGTAGATGTTGACCTTACGCCGTGTTTAGAAAATTATATTCCATTAGATATCGACGTTTCACCTTTTGACAACTCCGGGACCAAGAAGCAAGGAGTTGCCAGGACTTATAAAGGATATGACGGTTATGCCCCTATCTTTGCTTATCTGGGTATGGAAGGATATTTAATTAATGCCGAACTTCGTAAAGGTAGCGACCATTGCCAGAAGAATACGGTTCCTTTTTTAAAAGAAAGTATTGAGTTGGCTAAACGATTGACAAACCAACCGCTTCTTGCAAGATTAGACGCAGGAAACGATAGCGGCGATAATATCCGGTTATTCCTTGACCCGGATGTCGCCTGTGATTTTCTAATTAAACGCAACCTACGTTCCGAATCGCCGGAAATGTGGTTGGATATTGCCAAAGAAGAAAAAAGCAAAATTGAACATCCCCGAAATGGCAAAACCGTTTATACCGGAAGTGTTTACTGGCACGTTAATGGTTGCGACCAAAGAATACGCATTGTATATCGAGTCATTGAACGAACCATTAAATCTGACGGTCAAATGTTTTTAGTTCCGGAAATTGAGGCCGAAACTTGGTGGACTTCGTTAAAACTTCCGGAAGCTCAGATTATCGAGCTTTACAACAACCATGGAACCTGTGAGCAATTTCATAGTGAAATCAAAACTGATATGGATTTAGAGCGATTACCCTCCGGCAAATTTGAGACCAACAGTCTCGTTTTGAACTTAGCTATTCTGGCCTACAATATTCTAAGACTAATGGGTCAAGAAAGTATCAAACAAAACGATGCTCCCATGCGTAAAATGGCCAAAAGAAGAAGAATCCGGACGGTAATTCAAAACTTGATTTTAATTGCAACCCGAGTTGTCAATCATGCGCGTAAGACTTATTTAAATCTAGGACGCAGTAATCCTTGGGATCGAACTTTTCAGCGAATTTATGAAGCGTTTGCTTAGTCGAAAAGTTAGCATATTAGCTGTTTTAATGCCTAAAGGCTTATTTTAGCGATTCCATTTTTATTAATTTACCATAAGTTGTCTCTTGATATCTTAGATATGATCAAACTTAGTTTGAAATTTGGTCGATTTTTTCTAAAAATGCCTCTTTGAGGTTTGGGAATATATTAAATCACGGATTCAGGTTCTATGGGTAGGAGTTACTTTTTGGATAATTTATTTTAATCCAAGTAAGTTCATTTTTTAAGTTAATTTAAGTCATTTTGAGGTAAACGATGTATTTTCAAAACATATTATTGAAAGTTAATAATAAAATAAGCACTTTTTACCAATTAATTAAAAAAAATCAACTCATTAAAGAATTTTTAGCTAACTTCAGTGAAGTTTTAATCTATAAAATAATTACCGGACTGCTTTTAGTAGTCGTTACAATCATTACCGCCAGGGCAGTTACACCATCGGAATTCGGTCGGATTGGAATTGTTAATAATCTTTCTTATTTACTTTTTGTGCCGATGCTCTTAGGTGTGCACAGTTCAATGTATAAGTTTTTACCGACCAGTAATGAAACCGAGTGTAATGAACTGATATTTATTTCTGTAATAGGCAGCTCTTTGTCTATTTCTTTGTTTGTGCTATTGTTTTTAGGTGTTTTTCCTTTCTTTATCGGAGAACTAAATATTACAAATTACCTGTGGCAAACAGGAATTATCATGACCGTTATACTCAGCTTGAATGTTTTAAGTGAATCTTATTTGAGAGGAAAAAAGCTTTTTAGTGAAATTTGTAAGTATCGGCTTATTGGTTCTGTTGTTAATTTTATGATGATTGTACTTTTTTATAACGGGTTACATCAAAATAGTTTGGACTATTATTTTCTGAGTTTAGCTGCTTCTCATATATTATTTACCATACTTGCCCTGTTTAAAATCAAGATAAAAATATCAACCCCAATCAATTGGAGGAAAATTAAAAAAGTTTATCAGTATTGTGTTAGTAGCTCGATCAGTATGTTCTTAGGAGGTTTTATTTTTGTTAGCGACATGTTTTTTGTTAATTACTTTTGCAGCCCGGAGGAGGTGGGATTGTATAACGCTTACCAAGGTTTTTGCAAAAATATTTTCTCGGTCTTATTTTATGAGGTTTTCATGGTAGTCTTTCTACCGCTTATCGCTCATTCAAACTATAATCAACTGGCAAAAAGAAAAGTCAGCGCTTATTTGCCTGCTATTCTTGTTATAGCTATCACCGGTTCAAGTTTGGCAATGATTTTTTTCATCAAGCTTTTTGGGCATAATTATCAATTAAATTATCTCTATGTAGCTTTATCCTCAATAAGCATAGCTGTATACGCCATTTACCAAATTAAAATAGCTATTTATAATATGGAAGGGAAGAAAAGCGCTTTAATGACCGGGATTACGATTCTCATATGTCTTCCTGTGTTGTTTTTTTTGCAATTAATGACTACAAAATATTGGGGAATAACTGGGGCATTGGTAAGTGTTGTCTTTACAAATCTATTATTACTATTGGTAATGGAAATTGGTTTTCGATATTTTTTCTTTTGGGGTAAAAATACTATTAATGATTAACATTTAAAGTTGGTGAAGGGGAAGTCAACACTTTTTCGGACAGTTTGCTAAGCCACTAATTTGGATGTCTGTTGTTGCCACTGTTTTAGCCATTGGATGGGGCTGAGATAGCCCAGTCGTTTCTGAACTCTTTGTCTGTTGTAAAAGACTTCAATATATTCAAATAGTACCTGCCTGGCTTCGTTGACTGTCTTGAAATGCCACCAATGTACTTGCTCCTTCTTCAGATTAGCAAAGAAACTCTCACTCCATGCGTTATCGCCTGGCATCCCAACCC
>JAAYEK010000006.1 GCA_012728785.1 Bacillota bacterium
TGGATTAAAATCGGGGCTAGATTTAACTTATTAGGTTTTACAATTCAAGATGGGCAAGATTTAGGTAAGTTCGGAAGTGAATTAGTTACTAGGTCTTTTAGAGTTATTCCGGAAGAAATGTTATGATCTGCAAGATTAAAAATCAAAGATATTAGTTAATCCCGGTTGATCTGATTTGTTCAAGAAAGAAGATCAAAACCGGGATATTTTTTGAGTTCAGTTAGCATATAGATTAGAGAAGTACTTTAGATATTATATTGTGATTCTTTTGTAACAACTAAAAACAGTCGAATGTTTCCCCAGCCTGATCAAATTGGGTTTTGACCCGAGGTCGGCTTGGGACTCTTCCGCATGGAGGGCCGGGAGGAGATGGTTATCAGGGTAAAATCTATGGAAATGGTTTGATTAGAAACATTAGATCGACTTATGGATTTAAGCTGAATATTGATCTGGGATTAAAAGAACACGGAGGGATAAAAATGAGTATTAGTTGTCAATATGATTCAATGAGTTATCCGTTTTTTTTAGGGGATCTTTCTAAGTCTATTTCTGTCGAAGGAGAGCTGAGACTGGCCGATAATAGTCCGCTGGTTGATAAGATCCTTTGGGGAAATTTTACTGCTGATGCTCCGGTTTTGACTGTTTTTGATGATCTGTTGGTCGTTTCAGGAAAGGTCTCTCCATACTTGCTTTATCTTACCAAACCTAGTGAGAAAGAGGTTGTTTCTGAGGGTGACCTTAATGAGAACCCAGGGCTTGGATTTGAAAGGCGGGAATATGGGGCTCGTTGGGCTAATGAAAATGGATTGGATTATGAGGAAAGGATTACGATTCCCGGATTACATCCCGGAATGTTAGTTGATGTTGATTTATCTTCTGCAAACGCTTTCTTTGAAGAGATTGGACCTGGTCAAATCAGTTTTCACGGTCAACTTGAAGTGACTGTTCATGGGGTAGAAAATCAAGGCACACAGGTAGTAAATGAGGTGGTTGCCCAAACTCCGTTAAAGGTAAATGTAACCAAAGAGCCGGTCAAGTTGGAGAAACTTTTGGACCTTCGAAAAGGAATCATCCCGATCCAAACTCCCCTAATCCTTTCCAATCTCAAACCTGGAGCGGCCCGGATTCTAACGTACCAAGTCAAATCAACCGGTATTAATTATGAGGTTGGACGCGATAAGATTTTTGTAAAAGGCTTTCTTGAACTGGCAATGGTTTATGTTGGCTGTGACGACGACGGACTTCCAACTGAGGTTTTCGCCCACGAATGGAATCGGACTGCAGGGACGGCGATCCCATTTGAAACATCAATAAATATGGATACGGACGATAAAGAGTTAACGGTTCTTCCCAGGATTAAACTGAGCAACGGTAAGTTGGAGATGAAAACCCCCCGAGAAATGCGGTACTGGGTTGATGTCCAGTATGAAGCAGTGGTTTCGGAGGTTGTTCAAAAAGAGGTTGTCAGTAACGCCGATTGTAGTGGTGATCAAGTAATCGATGTTTTAAAAAAATTATTAAATTTTGAGGAATTTTTAGGGGAGAAAACCGGCGTAATTAGCCTGGAATCCTCCCTTGACCTTCCGGGAAGTTTTGTTCCAGAACGTTTGTTGGTATGGGAGGGGTCGCCCAAAGACATTACTTTGGAAGCTGCGGAAGATAAAGTGTTGGTGGAGGGAAGTTTGGATCTTCGATTAATTTATGTTACCGATAACACCGATGGTTCCGGAGTGCAAGTCGCCAACTGGGACCGGCCGAGTAATTGCAGTATTCCTTTGGCGGGTGTAATTGATTTTCCAGGAATCCAACCAGGAACACTGCTTCGCAGTCAAGTTGAAGTGGATTCATTAAATCTTGAACTAACCGGAGAACAGACTATCCAAGCAACCGGAACGGTTATGCTTAGGGTGATGGCCAGAGCGCCAAGGTCTTTAATGGCGTTAAGGGATTGTGCGGCGGTGGAACCAGTGGATCCTTCCTCCCGGCCCAGTATGTTGTTTTATGTAGTTCAGCCCGGTGATACCCTTTGGAAAATCGCGCGGCAATATCAGATCACCGTTGATAACCTGGCACGGGCCAACCAAGTTCCTGATCCGGACCGGATCGATAATGGACAGAAGTTACTGATTCCGAAGTTCATGGGATAATGGAAAGTAGGATGGGGGATTTGTGCTATAAGTAAGGGCTGTTGTAAAATGCAAAATTTTGTTACAGTTTAATAGTTCAATAAATTCAGCTTTTTGGCTCATATTTTGTTCACCCAGGCCAAAGGGCAAGGGCTAAGATATAAATCTTTATAAACCCAGTCGGTGAGAATATGCTCTCCGCCTGGTTTTCTTTTTGCCGATAGCCCATATGATATTAATATAAGCCGAAAGGATTGAAAAAACGGATTCGGAAAAAATGTTTTAATACTCCTTTCATCTTATATTTATTAAGCAAAGTCGCCTTGGTATAAATCGGGGCTACCAAAGTTAATATAGGGAAGAGGGTGGCCGAATGGCCGTACTTGCGGAAACAACCGCTCAAGTCTTAGTCGATGATACCATCACCCTTCCTCAACGGGCCGAGAAGATCGATGAAATCGTGGCCAGGGTCCAAGATCTTAATTGTTTTGTGATTGAGAACAAAGTTATTTTCCAGGGGGTTTTACACAAACAAATCTTTTTTGTTGATACCAAAGGATTTGTCAGGCATGTTGGGGTAGATATACCATTTAGCGGTTTCGTTGACATTCCCGGCGCTCCAGCCGGCGCTACCTGCCGGTTGACTGCGACCATTGAATTCATTGATTTCCGGCTACTTTCGCCAACGGAGCTTCGGGAGACTGTAGTCATTGCAATCGGCGTGACAGTCACTGATGAAGTCAACAATATGACCGTTTGTAGCAATACTTTACCGCTGGAAGCATTACGGTTTGGAGAGCCGAATACGGTCAGAGTCAAGAACGCCGGAGGAGGCGTGGTGTGTCGTTAAGCCTGCAGATAAGGACAATTTTTTGGAATTGTCCTTATCTATATCATGAGGAAAGGTCAAGGAGTTGATTTTACCAAGATTACCAGATATTTATGCAGCTAAAACGGGCATTTTCATGGTCATGGTTGCGTTTTATATGTTATAATCGGAGCTAATGTGATGGGGGAGTAGTATGTTAACTTCGTTCTTTAAAAAAGATTCATTTATTAAAGACATTTTGCTCCTGCTGGTAGTGAGCATTTTAACTTCGGCTGTCTTTGCCCGAGGCTTTGCCATGGCTACCGATAAGTATTTTGCCAAGGCCATTACCGGAGTTATGGGAGACATGGGCCAATATGACTTGCTCTTTCAGACCAAAGTAGAACTGAAAGGGGCATTGGTTCGCCAGGTTGAACAGGTTATTGAAGAAAGGCTTCCTGGGGCTTCTCTGAAAGAGGGAATTAGTATAGCAGGGAAGGCTAGTTATTTTTTGACGTTGCCCAATCAATATAAAAACAAGAGTGTCTTTAACAGCTTGTCTCATTATTTTAACAATCTTCCCGGAAATGGCGGTTTTACAGTAATGACCGAGCCGCGAATTAATATTTCAAGCGTACCGTCGGGAGCTTTTGATTTTTTATCGGAACAAGTCGCTCGAATCCCGGGTGTCCGTTTTACCTTTAAAGATGGCAATAGTATCGGGATTATCTTAAAAAATATTGATGTTAGTGAAAGTGTGCTTAAAAAAATAAAACAAATCCTTGCCCAATATCAAATTTTAGAGGTAAGGCTGACCTCGGGTTATTCTCAAGAAGAAATTATGACTTTGGGGAAAAAAGTCACTCAAAATTTAGCCGGTCTTGAAGGCGCCGATTATGTTCGCGATGTAACCATGGCTGGAAATGGTGATGAATATCAATACCTCTCCAATACTTTGCTTGAAGTAAAGAAATTTCTGATGGCTTATGCGGCGGAAGTTAAGATTCAGCCACAGGCCGGGGAAAAGCTGGAGATGGGTGAATTATTAGTACTTGATGGTGGAAATACACAAAAGATTAAATCGGGAGCTATGCTTGACCCCCTTCAGGTGGTTGTTAAGATTAATTCCAAGGATGGTGAAGCTTATCGGGGCTTGATTATCCAAGGCGATGCCGGTTTTATCAGTGACAATCGAGTTTACCGGTTGCTTCCCGAAGATAAAATCGGACCTGTGGTTGGAGCTGCGGAAGTATCCAGCCGAAAAGCTCAGTTAGTAGAGGGTTTGGACCAAGGAGTCAAACTATTGGGCCAGATTAACGGAGCGATCAATGATTTTAACGACTCCACCGGAGGGGCCGGTTTGACTGTCTCCGGAATTGAAAAGGCATACCAGCAGCTTTTTGAAGTTAAAGAAGTTCTTAATCAAGTTGAAAGCGGGATCGATGGTTTAACCGGGAAAACCGATAGCGCCGGATTGGTTAAAATGGTCCGCTTGGTGGAAGGTATTGGTGATGATCTGGACTATCTGGCCAGGACTTTTGCTAGGGTACAAGTGCTGGAAAACCGTTTTAGTAAAACCTTGGACGGGCTCCAAAACGCTCAAATATTATTGGGGAGTCCCTTGTTGCAAAGCGCCGCCGGACAATCGGGCGGGATTGCTGATAAAATATCGTTGCTCGAGGACCAACTGGGAATAGTCCATGATTCTTTAAGGGGACGGGTCCAGACCTTGGACGATTTCATCAATCGTTTCAATCCATTAGTGGCAACTCTTTTAACCTGGCGTAACAAAGCAAACAGTTTCGCCGCACAGGTTAACAATTTTGGAACCATATTTACACCTGGCAGCGCTAACCAGCGTCAATTGGTGGAAATGATCCAAGCCACTGATCAGGTGCTTTCCACTTTGACCGGATTTAATCCGAAGCAGGTAAAAAGCGGATTGAAAATGATCTCCGATCATTTATTCGGTTCCGATCGAGTTGATCTAACAGCCCTAATTGTACAAGTTGAAAAATTTAGAGACGCTTTACCGCAATTATTAGATGAGGAGATCGGCAACTCCGTCAATCTAATCGATAAATATGTAGATGGGGAATCGACCCCCGGAGAAAGGCTCCAGATTTTTATCAACGCCGAGATAGACAAGGATTTGATCAACGCTGCGATTCGGGACACTATAAATAGCAGTCGGTCAACGATCTATTCATTGCCGGTAGGGACAATTCAGCCGGATATCCGGGGTGAACTTTTCAAGATTTTGGCTGAAGTCCGTTCTACCATTGCGGCATTAGTTGTAATGATTCTTTGGGTCCTTATTTTTATCTTGGACCAGTCGTTAATAATTTCAATGTTAAAGATGATGGATCAAACCTTACTACCAAAAAGGCGTCGTTGGAAGCATCCTTGGATCGATTGGGGCTACCGGAAAGCGGTTAAGGCTTTGAACCTGGCTAATCTTTATGCGACAGCCGTCGGGGGTGTCTGGTTAGGAATCTGTTTTGCTTTGGCCGGGGCTAAAATACCCTATCTGAATTATTGGAAAGTTGGGGTTTTCGGAGGTTTGTTAGGTGCTTTAATGTCTTCTTTAGCGGTAAAGATCAATCCTATCTCTAAAGACGAAGTTATGGCGGGGCTGTCTTTGGGGCTGCCATATAAGACAATTATGCGTGAGATCGTAATTCCCGCCGGACGCCCCGGGGTGTTACAGTTTTTGAACCGGTGGAAGATGATTATGAAATGACAATACAGTAATCACTTAATACAAAAACCGTTTTTGGTCTTTATACTGATTCCTGACTCCAGACCCTGAATTCTTAAAAATTTCTTGACGAGGATGACTTGAATGCTTGAGATCAAGGGACTCAAAAAAAGCTATGGCCATAAAAGTGCTTTAAAGGGGATTGATTTAAAGGTTTCTCAAGGGGAAACAGTAGTGATTATGGGTCCCAGCGGGTGCGGGAAGTCAACCTTGATCCGGTGTATAAACCGTTTGACTGAACCGGATGAAGGAGAAATATGTCTGCAAAACCAGAAGATTACGGAACAATCATTAACTGAATTATTAAAGACCCGTCAAAAAATTGGTTTTGTTTTTCAGCATTTCAATTTGATTCGACGTTTGAGCGTGTTGGATAATGTTTCAATGCCGCTCCGGCTTCATGGGATGGAACTGGAAGAAGCGGAGCGGCGGGCGGAAGTAGCTCTTGAGAAAGTAGGGCTGGCTCATAAGTTGGAAGATATCCCTGAAGAATTAAGCGGTGGAGAACAACAACGGGTTGGAATCGCCCGGGCATTAGCGCTTGAGCCGGAGATTATGCTTTGGGACGAGCCAACCGCTTCCCTGGATCCGATTTTAGTAGGGGAAGTAATTGAAGTAATGGAAGAGCTGGTTCGGGAAGGTAAAACCACTATGATTATTGTAACCCATGAACTTTTTTTCGCAAAACGGGCGGCCGATCGGATTGTGTTTATGGATAAGGGTAAAATTGTTGAAGCCGGAGTTCCGGAAGCAGTATTGGAACACCCGAAATCCGAAATAGGTCGAAAATATCATAGTTTATTAAGATATTAATCATTACTAAAATTTAGTAATTTGTTTGTTTCATGCTTGAGGATAAGTCTTTCCAGTTGGTAAAGGAAAAACTTGAAATATTGTTCACTTGACATGAGTTAGAGACTGACATATAATTTTTGCAAGTGTTTCAAAGATAAGTCATACTTTATACATTAAATTCTTCCTGATCAAGTAATGCTAATTCGAGATAAAACTAGTAACCTAAAACGGGGGTTTCCATGATTTTTCAACAGACCATCGCCAATGATATTGAATTTACCGGGCAAGCGCTTCATAGTGGAGTAATGGCGACGATGCGGATTATACCTCAACCGGTTAATACCGGAATTATCTTTTCCAGAACCGACTTGTCCGAAAGACCAAAGATTGAAGCCAGACCCGAAAATGTTATTAGTACTAAGAAAAGCGTTACTCTAGGTAAAGATGGATGGAAAATTTCCACCATTGAGCATCTAATGGCTGTTTTTCACGCTTATGGAATTGATAATGCTTTAGTAGAAGTGAATAATCAAGAGATACCTATCGGCGATGGCAGCGGCAGGATTTTTGCCGAATTAATTATGAAAGCTGGTTTGACTAAGCAGAATGAGGAACGAAAATTAAGATATGTTAAAGAACCGATTTGGGTTGAAGGGACAGTTTATAACGGCCAGCAACCTTTACAAGCTATGATCCTTGCTTTACCAAACGATCATTTGGAAGTTAGCTTTGTTTTTTCGTCCGATCATCCAGTTACCGGTGATCAATATTATCGTTTTAAGTTCTCACCGGAAGCTTTTTTTGATGAAATCGCTTCAGCGCGAACCATTGCCTTTATGAGAGAGATTGAATATTTACGGAGCCAAGGTTTGGCATTAACAACAGATTTGAATTTAGCGGTAGTTGTAGGAGACGATGGTTACCAAAATGAGCTTCGTTTTCCCGAAGAAATAGTCAGGCATAAAATATTGGATATCCTTGGCGATCTTTATTTGGCCGGTCCTACTATTGCTCACTTTGTTGCCTTCCGTTCGGGGCATGCTCTTGATCTTGAATTGGCAAAAAAGCTTGTTCTAAAATAATAATAGATATATAAAAAACCTTACGAGTGGGGGTATATTCTTGTTTGACATTAATCAAATTAAAACAATGTTGCCGCATCGGTATCCTTTTTTATTAGTGGATCGGGTTTTGGAGTTGGTTCCCAAACAAAGACTAGTTGCTTTGAAAAATGTTACAATGAATGAAAATTTTTTTACAGGTCATTTTCCGGAAAGACCGGTTATGCCGGGAGTACTAATTATCGAAAGCATGGCCCAAGCCGCGGGACTAGTAATGTTGTCTGAAGACGAACATAAAGGGAAAACCCCCTATTTTACCGGAATAGATAATGCTCGTTTTCGAAAGACTATTGTTCCCGGAGATCAAATTATCATTGAAATTGATGTAATCCGAATTAAAGGTAATGTTGGACGGGTTAAGGCCGTTGCTAAAGTAGATAATCAAATTGCTACTGAGGCTGAATTGATGTTTATTATTGGAGAATAAAAATTTTTTATATGAGGGCAATTGGAAGCAGAATCCTTAGCTTTTGAAAGATAATTGTAAATAAAGCCGTTTTTACCCTGAATTTTGCCAGTCCAATTATAATACCTAAATTACGATAATAATAATACTTTATATTTTATTTAGGAATACATAGTTTTTATTCATTATAAACAGGGGGCTTTATTATGCAGCTGATTGATTCTAAAGTTATTAATTTGAGAGAAATTCATACCACCGCTATTGTACATCCTAACGCGAAAATTGGACGTAATGTGATAATCGGCCCCTATGCAATAATCGGTGAAAATGTGGAGCTTGGAGATAATTGTGTTGTCGGACCTCATGTTGTTATTGATGGCTGGACCACAATCGGTAGTGATAACCGGTTTTATCACGGCTGTTCAATCGGATGTGAACCTCAGGATTTAAAATTTAAAGGAGAAAAAAGCTTCCTTTATATCGGTGATAATAATATTTTTCGTGAAAATGCCACTATCAGCAGGGGTACGGAATGTGGAATTAGAGAAACCCGGGTCGGGAACAACAATTTATTTATGGCTTACTCTCATGTCGCCCATGATTGCCAATTAGGGAATAATATTATTTTGGGCAATTGCGCCGCTTTAGCCGGTCATGTTCATATTGAGGATCGTGCGATTATTAGCGGATTAAGCGGTGTACATCAATTCTGTAAAGTCGGTAAAGTGGCGATGGTTGGCTTCTCGTCTAAAATTGTTAAAGATATCCCTCCATTTGTTTTGGTAGACGGTAACCCGGCAAAGGTTTCCGGAATCAATGTTGTCGGTTTGCGTCGTAACGGCATCGAATCAAATGTCAGGGATGAAATTAAAAGAGCATACCGCATCTTATATCGCTTAAATCATAGCGTTTCCAAAGCGATTGAACAGATGGAGCAAGAATTGCAAGGTACTCCGGAGATCGACCACTTTATTCGTTTCCTACGCAGCGCCGAACGGGGTATTTTGAGATAGTCGTTTAGGGAATTTTTCACAAAAATCTAGTGAAAACTCCTTTGAATGTACTATAATATATACGTAATCTTATAAAGGCTAGACTATGTCTAGCCTTTTAATTTAATTCTTAGGGGAGTGTTTGACAATGGTGGAGGAAAAATCCATCGGATTAGTAGCGGGGCGCGATCAATTACCTTTTTTGGTTTTAGCGGAAATAAAAAAGAGAAAAGCTAAAGGGATTGTGATTGGCTTAAAAGGCGAAGTAGATCCGAAACTAGCCGAAGAAGCCGCTGTTTATCGCGAAATAGAGGTTGGCCAAATGCAAGAAATGGTTGACTTTTTCCATCAGGAAAACGTTATCGAAATGGTGATGGCCGGTAAAGTAACCAAGGAAACTATTTTTGGAGGAAAATTTGATCTGAAGTTTCGGCAGTTACTTCAAGGGCTGCCTGTTAAGAATGATGACGCTGTATTATTAGCGGTAGTAAATGAGTTCGAACAAAATGGTTTTCAAGTAGCTAAACAAACCGAGTATTTACAAAATTTTTTAGCGCCTTCCGGGCCGATTTGTGGAGAGATTACACCTGAGGAGATGGCTGATCTAAGGTTGGGTTATCGAATGGCAAAAGCCAGCGGAGATCTGGATTTTGGCCAGAGTATAGTGGTTAAACAGGGAGTGGTTTTAGCCGTAGAAGCCATTGAGGGAACGGATGAAGCAATTATTAGAGGTGGTAAATTAGGAGGCCCTGGAGCGGTAGTAGTTAAAGTAAGCAAGCCAAAACAAGATGAGCGTTTTGATGTCCCCACCGTTGGTAAGACAACTATTGAATCAATGATTAAAGTGAATGCCAAGATCTTGGGTGTGGAAGCGGGTAAAACCCTACTGATTGAACGGGAAGAAGTAGAGGTTTTAGTAAAGGATTATCAAATAAAAATATTTGCTTTATAGAGATCTGCAATTAAACCGGGGTAACATATGTAATATCTTGTCAAAAATTTGATCTTTTTAAATATTATGCAAATTAATACATGCCCATTTTAAATTCTTATGAAAACAGAGGCTTCGATTAGTTGAGCAAAACTGTTAAGGTTTAACAGCAGCAGGATTTTTCAAACAGATGGTGAATTTTGATTTGATATAGTAAAATGTAAAGTAATTATTGAAGTGGGTTTCACAATTATTATAGTTTTGTTTTTCATCCAATATACGGAATGTTGATTTATTTTAAACAAAATAGCATATTTGAATCTGGAATAAAGGATTTAAAAATGGTCCTAGTATGAATAAATAATTTGAGGAAGACCAAATGTTCAAAATTGACCTGGGATTAAAAAATAAATGGCTGTTACTTATAATACTTATGTTAGTTGGAGTAATCGCTTATTTTTCATTAACCTTTTTTTTCCACACCATCTCTAGAGAACAAGATGTTTTGGTGGGGGAAGGAAAGTTAAATGTTAACTCCGATGAATTTATCGGTTTAACGCTTAAGATCCCAGGCGCTGAAAAAAATGGCTATTGGGAATTGAATGTGGCCCGGTTGGAAAGTAAAGATGAAATTGGTGAGATGAAAGAGATTAATGGTGATTATTTTTTAGATAAAAAGCCAATCTATCATATTTCAGCTGAATCAGGCATAATTCAATGGAAAACCAGAGTGTTGCAAATGGAGGGGCAAGTAAACCTCAAAACTAATGACGGGAAATCGTTACGTGCCGATGAGATTTCATGGGACCCTAACATTCGAAAAATACTGGCTGTTAATAAAGTGGTATTGGAGTCTCCGGGATTAACAGTTACTACTGAAAAATTAGATGGTGATTTAAGCCTCGAACAGGTAAAGTTTTCGGGGATAACGAAGTCATTTTATCGAAGGTGACCAAATGTTAAAGAGCTTCAAGTTTTTATTATTGTTTTTATTATTATCCGGTGTTGTTTTTGCCGGGACAGAGTTGGAATTAGTGGCCCCGGGAGGGGGCGAAGCCGATCTGCGGAGAAGTGTTATGAAGTATTATGCCTCGGGTTCGGATTTAGTGGTGGCTCGTTGGAATAATTTTGAAGTGGAAGCGGAATTCCTCGAATATCAACGTGACAAATCAGCTCTTAACGGAAAAGGGCAGGTTAAAATGGTTCAAAGATCACCTTGGCGAGTACTTCAAAGTACCAGTTTTTTTGCTGATTTAAACCAGGAATATTTTACGGCCAACGGTTCAGTCAAATTAAGATATGATGAAGCAACAAATTTTAAAGCTGAACAACTGGACTGGGAATCCCGGACTGAACAGTTTAACTTGATCGGAGATGTGTCGGTAAACTATGGGGGCTGGAAAATTACTGGGGATAAAGTCGAAGGGAATATGAATTCCGGTTTGTTCATTATTACAGGTTCAGTGCGAATAGTCAATTTGGAAAACAGTATGCGGGCGGGAAGGGTAATTTTTGACCGTCCCATTGAGAAAATGACCTTGCGGGAGAATCCGGTAGTGATCAATGGTAAGAACGAATTGTCAGCTACGGAGATTGTATATGATTTAAAGACTAAAAAAGTATCAGCTTCCGGCGTAGTAAAATCGAGGGTAATTGAGTAAATGAACTGGAGGACCGATTGATGTCGATTTATGTCCAGGGTTTAGTAAAGGAATATCAGCATCGGCGTGTAGTAAAAGGTGTGGACTTGATGGTGAATACCGGCGAGGTGGTAGGATTGTTAGGTCCTAATGGCGCTGGAAAGACAACTACTTTCTATATGATTGTAGGCCTGGAACGGTGTGATGCCGGTTCAATTCAGATTGACGATAATGATGTGACTTCTTTGCCGATGCATGTCCGGTCTAAGTATGGCGTTAGTTATTTAGCTCAAGAAGCTTCTGTTTTTCGGAAGTTAACTGTTGAAGAAAATATTATGGCGATTTTGGAGCTTACCGATTTGCCCCGGTCTTATCGGAAGAATCGCTGCGATCAGCTAATAGAGGAATTTAGTCTAGGACACATTCGGAAAAGTATGGGTTTTATGCTTTCCGGAGGAGAACGGCGCCGGGTTGAGATTGCTAGAGCGTTGGCGATGGATCCAAAGTATATTCTTTTAGATGAGCCTTTTACCGGAGTCGATCCAATCGCGGTCTCCGATATTCAGGATATTATCAACGATCTTCGTGAAAAAGGGATGGGGATTTTAATTACCGATCATAGTGTCCGGGAAACATTGGCGATAACTGACCGTGCTTATATCATGTATTCCGGGGACATATTGGTCTCCGGCAGTTCCGACGAGATTGCCAATGATGAAAACGCCAGACGGTTTTATCTGGGAGATCGCTTTATTATGTAATCAGGAGGAACACTATGAAGATTCTTTCTAAATATTTGACTAAAGAGTTAATCGGTCCGTTTTTATTCGGATTATTCGCTTTTTTAAGTATTTTTTCAGGGATACTTTTTATCGATTTGCTCAAAGACGCCCAACAATATCATTTATCTTTTTTAATAATTTTGAGGTTAATATTACTCAAGTTACCGGAATATATAACCCAATGTACTCCGATCGCAGTTTTGCTCGCCGCCCTTTTGGGATTGGGTAAGCTAACAAGCCATAGTGAAACCATTGCTATGCGGGCCGGAGGAATGACCTATTCAAAACTGGCGTCTCCAATTATTATCCTTGGTTTGTTCGTAAGTATCACCGGGGTTTTATTTAACGAGTATTTAGTGCCATTTTCCACTCGCGCTTTTGATAATTTGGAAAACGAGGCTATTTCTAAGGAAACCTCCGCTACAATTGATCATTTCAGCCGGGACTTTTATAGTAAAGGTCAACTTACTAAACGGATATATGCAAGGAAATATGAACCCAAAACGCAAGCGTTTAATAAAGTGAACATTACCGAATTTAACGAGGGAAAAGCCAGCCGTTTGATTGAGGCTGTGGAAATGCATTGGAAAGACGAAGAAGGTTGGATCTTTGAAAACGGAATTATTTATCAATTTTTAACCGATAGTTTCTATTCGATTATCATCGATAAAGGCCGGGTTCAATACCAGTTGAATTTATCACCGAAAGAGATTAAACAACTGGATGAGGATCCTGAATATAAAAGCATTACCGAGTTGAGAAAATATATTGACCGATTTTTTCCCGAAGGGGACGAACGGCGGGAATTATTGGTTGATCTCCATAGTAAATTTGCGATTCCTTTTGCCAGTTTTATCTTTGCACTGTTAGGTACGCCATTGGCTTTGAGGCCGCAACGGCGTTCCAACGCTGCTGGTTTTGGGCTATGTATTATCTTTATCATAATATGGTATGTTTTAATGGGGTTTGGAAGTGCTTTGGGCCGAAGTGGTTCGATTCCTCCTTTTGTAGGAGCTTGGTTGCCAAATTTCGTACTTGCCGGTTACGGATTATATGTGTTCGCTAAGGTAAAAAATTGAGGCGGGCGAATAAATGGTAGGATATATAATTATAACTGTGGTAATTATCTTCGGAGGTTTACTAGCCTTATTGGGAGATAGGGTTGGAATGAAGGTGGGGAAGAAGCGGCTCAGTCTTTTTGGAATGCGCCCTAAGTATACCTCGATGGTTATTACGGTTCTGACCGGTTTCTTTATTGTAGGGCTTACGTTAATAATATTGAGTTTTATTTCAGACTATGTTCACACGGCAATTTTTAGATTAAAGGCTATTCAAGAAGAGCTGGCCGTTACCACCAATCAAGTAAGGAGCTTGACAGAGCAATACAATCAAAAGGAAGAAGAGTATAATAGTTTAACCAAAAAACATCTACAGTTGCTTCGGGATTTAGAAACAGTTGTCGCAGAACGGCGTAAAAAAGAAGAACAGTTAATCAAGATCGAAGAAGAGTATCGTTCAGCGCGGATGAACTTGGATACTACCACCAAAGAATTGGCCTTAGCACAAAAACGGTCCAAAAACTTAGCCAAAATCAATGAAGATTTACAAAACCAAATTACCAACTTGAATCTACAGGAAGCTAGATTAACTCAACAAATTCAAAATTTGGAGGGTTGGCTTAAAAGTCTTGAAGACCGGCATCAAACCATTGTTGGTAAGCCGATCATCTTTTATGTCGGAGAAATATTGCTGGCGAAGGTGATCGAACCAATTAAATCTACTAACAAGAGTTTTGATCAGATCATTGAACCCCTGTTAAACGAAGCTAATCAGATTGCTTTAAAAAGAGGCGCTAAAATACCGGGTAAATCCGATTATGCCCTTCGAATATCACCCCAACGAATTGCCGAAATAAATAAGGAGATCGCTAAATTAAACAGTTTGGCTGTTTTGAGGGTTACGGTTGAAAAGAATTCTGTTGCCAATGAACCGTTAACAGTTTCACTAGAGGTTTATCCCAATCAAAGAATCTTCGCGCGTGGGGAAACTATTGCTGAGACAAGTGTATTGAGTTCAGCCTCGGAATCGGACCTTAGGGATCAGTTGTTGAGTTTGTTGATAGTAGCCATTAATAAGGCTATTGAAAAAGGAATTATTACCGATGGACAAAATTTACGGAATGTGATTTCTATATCGGAAATAGCCAATATTATTAATAAGATTAAAGCAAACGATCAGAATTTGAATAGTATTTCCGTTATTGCCAGTGACCATATTTTTCGAACCGATCCTTTTAAGGTCAAATTGACCCTTAAGGATTTAAAGGGGAGTGAGTCGAAATAGCCGTAATATTAGCGATTGATCCTGGTAGTCAAAAATGTGGACTAGCTGTAGTTGATGACCAAGAGAGAGTTTTAGAAAAAATGGTGGTCTCAACAATGGAACTATCGACAATGGTCGGCGTTATGATAGATAACTATCAAAATTCATTATTAGTAGTGGGTGATCGGACCAATAGCAAAGTCATTAGCGATCGACTAGAACCTTTTGGTTTACCAATTGAAATGGTTGATGAAAATAATTCCAGCTTTGAAGGGCGGAGACGTTATTTGAAAGACCATAGTCAGGGATTAAAACGGTTGCTCCCGATTGGTTTGCGTTCTCCCAAAGAAGCTTATGATGATTATGTGGCAATTATTTTGGCGGAGAGATTTTTAAAAAAGAAGGATTAATTATGGTTCGGAAGTGGTTTGTTTTAATGGTGTTATTTTTAGCGTTGGCTTTTCCCGGGATCGCTTTAATGCAGAATACCTCAACTAATAAGGTGGGAAAATGGGTTTATGAAGAAATGGAGGTATTATCCAGGGAAGGGCTTATACTTAATTATCCTTGTGAGTGGGTCTCTTCCGGTAATGAATTAACCCGCTTTGAAATTGCCTATTACATAAAAACTTTGATTACTAATGAATTAGATTCTTCCAAATGGCAGAATGAAAGAGGTATAATTTCTCAAATAATAGTCGAGGCGCTCCGTAAACTAGTGGTGGAGTTTCGCGGTGAACTTACGGCCATGGGAGTTAAGGTCACCGATATTGATAAGATAAGCCCGGATTTGGATGAACCAAGAGTTAACAATGATCTCTATCAAGATTTGGATGTAATATTATCGGAACATAAAGGAACTACTAAGGAACAAAGCTCTTATTATTATTTTGGTCAATATATCAATGAAATATATCGTAAATCATTTTTATTTTTACCTGGAATTTTTGTTAAAGAGAATAATCGTACTCTGCTTCAAGGAACGGTCGGGACGGTCAATATTGTCTATCACCCTAATCGGGAGGAAAATCCACCATTTTTGATTATTAAGGGTGATTTACCGGTCGATGATAAGAAAACAGTTACCGGCTATTATTTATTTCCTTTAGATGATTATATTAAGGTGAAGGATCAAAGCGATCCGCTTTACAATTTGGATATATGGGCTCTTGATTTATTGGATGAAGTTGATCATGTGCGTCAGGTTGAGAATCTATGGCAATTTAACGGCCCTTTATCTCTGGAAGGATATTCGAGATATGAGACTAAAATGCAAAGTAAGGTAGTTTTTGGGGAGTTGAATAAGAACTTTAAAATCGGGAGTTATTTAATTTCAACCGAAACCAAACCTGATCTAATCAATATGGGGCTTCCGTTTTTTAATTCCACTCAATCACTGGAAATGGATTTAGATACTATTAACCACGATGATTTGCAACCGTTTCAAATTAATATTCAGGGAAATTTGGCCTTGAATACTAAGACCTCGATAACCGGAGAATTGGAACTATTATATCGGGGTAATAAATCCGGCTGGGATGTAATTTGGCCATCCGATACCAAAGCTGAAGCCGGGATTGAATATAAACTCAATGATTATTGGGCGGTCCTCAGTTATCAATCATTTGTCAATTCTCAAACGGATATTGATTCATCAAAGACCACTTCTTTTGGGGTTGAGTATAATAACTGGGTGACTCTTTGGTTGGCCTACCAGATATTGAGTTTTGAAGATTCCAGGGTAACCGGCGCTTTAACCTTCCGCTTTTAGGAGGAACAATGAAACGGGTTCTTAGATGCTTTTTTTTAGGGGCTTTCCTGTTATTAACTTTTGCCACCGGAGTATACGGGGAATATACGGCGCGTAATCCATTAAATTGGTTAAACGAGTTGGAGATTAATGTCTTGGGGAACCCTAGCAATGGAAATCTGATTGATCGGTTAACCCAATTTGAACTCTCTTTAACCGGCAGATCCATGGATGATTCATTGATTGATCGGTTGTTCCGTTTGGAAACCCTTTTATATTCGAATCGGCCTCATGATACTTGCCTCCTTTATAAACTTCAAGCATTGGAATGGGTCCTTTACCATGAGACATTATCGGGGCCAATTATGGAACGGGTGGAAAAGATTGAAACCTATTTATATAATCAAATTTTCTCCGGTCCGGTTACCAAAAGACTCGATCGTTTAATCAGTCAGATTTATCCGGAAGGGACTATTCAGGCTAATTGGGTAAGCGTCCCCGAAGGATTGTTGGTTAAAGTAAAGATTATTGATGAACTAAGTTCCATAAATAGTAAAGTCGGTGATCAATTTAAATTTTTAATCTCAGAAACAGTGACTGTCGATGATTATGTTTTATTTCCTAAAGGAAGTAGCGGGGTCGGTATTATAAAAGAAGTAAAAAAACCGAGTAACTTGGGGCGCGATGCTCGGCTGTTATTGGACTTCGTTATGATCAGGGCCATTGACAGCACTCCGATTAAGATTAACATTGGTTCGAAATCTTCGGACTTGAATCGTTCTTATCAGTTAGCGGTGGGGGCTAGCGCCGCCGGAATGCTGGCTTTTGGTCCGGAAGGAATTTTGTTTGGATTAGCGGTTAAAGGTAAAGATAGAACGATCGCTACTGGTACTGAATTTTATCTACAAATCTCGGAGTCGGTTCGGATTTATTCACTTAAAGACAACCGGAGGTAGGAGAAGATTAAGAAAAATAAAATCTGTTTCTTGTTATTAATTATAATAACAATGACTTGGGTTCCTTTTAGACCTATTTTGGCAAAAGAAGCCGAGACAACCGAGATAAAAATTGAAGCTTCCGGAAATGTCGATTACAATATCGAGACTAATTCTACCAACGCTTCAAAGGATGTCATTTTAACAAAGGGCGATCTGATTATTGAATGTCAGGAGCTTACCTATGATGGAATAACTGGCGATGTAACGGCATCTGGCAATGTTAAGCTGACTACTAGTACGTATATCTACCAAACCGAAACGCTAAATTATAATTTGAAGCTTAAAACTGCCGATTTGGCAGAGTTTAAGGGTAAGGTAAAGATAAGCTCTGATGAGTATCATTTTACCGGTAAGGAAGGAACCTTGGAGAATACCACCGGAACTATATCCCAAGTGGTTATGACCCGTTGCCCGAAGCCGAAACCGGATTATGTATTGACTGCTAAACAGATTAATTATGATGATGAGCGTGTTTATCTCCGCCGGGTAGTTTTAAAGATAAAAGGGATTCCCGTCTTTTATTTTCCAAGCTTGAGTTTTAAAACGAATAATAATGACTTGCCTGATGTCAGACTTAATTATGATAATGAAGAAGGAGTTCAAGTAGACTTTGATTATGCCGGACCGGTTGAAAATAGCCGCAGTTGGCATTATAAAGGAGAACTTACCACTAAAGGCTCAAATAGAGTTGGTGTCGGCGTCAAACACTATTTAAGTGATCGTCTTAGTAATCGAATTAATCTCGCTTATGACTTTGATGATTATTGGGTGCTCGACGACCAAATTTACTTTGGCGCTAGATTTTTTAGTTTAAATCTTGATGGAACCAAAGAATTTTCAGACCGGGAAGAGACTCAGCTCGGGATCAGACTTTCCGGAAATTATTGGGAGACACCGGTTGGGGGCTTTCGTGTTGGAGTTTTAGCCCGCGATGTCTATGCTTTTGATTCCACAGGACACAAGTATGGAGGAACTTATTGGGGAAGCCAGCTAAATTATAAACCTTCTAAATATATGTTGTTAAGTTATTTACGGCTTGATTCTGATGAAACCAATGAAGATTTTCGGGACTTTTTGGAAGATTATAAATTGGGCAATAATTATCTTTATGAACTTAGCATTCCTATGACCAAAAAGTATTCAATCGGTCTTGAGGGGACCTATAACCCGGATGTTGAAAACGACTGGGTGCGCCGTTTGTATATGGTTAAGTATGAGAATTGTTGTTTTCGGTTGTCGGTAGGTTGGAATGACCTATCCGAATCCTTGGAAATGAACGCGCGGATTAAGTTCTAGACTTGAGAAGAAAAAATAAAATAATAATGACCTTCCATAGGGAAGGTTTTTCTTTTTATGGGATAAAATATATCTGTCCAATCGGCTTTGTTGGATTAGACCTCAATCCGGTAAGTTTGAGTTCTTAATATCCTGATAGGTTACTTGCCAGATGCAGGTTGAATGATTAGGAATTATCGGAGTAGATAATCAAAGGTAAGGTGTTATTTTGGAAAATCGCCTTAACGAGTTGAATGGTTCTCAATGGTTATATTGGACCAATAGTATTTATGAGACTTTTTTTCCACCGGACCGGACCCATCACTTAAGGAAAAAACATGGGGCTATGAAGCCGCCGCAATTGATGGCTGAGATTGTTTCTTTTTTCACTAAAAAAGGAGAAATGGTGCTTGATCCTTTTGCGGGAGTCGGAGGCACATTGCTAGGAGCGGAGTTGGCCGGAAGGCGCGCTTTGGGTATTGAACTTAACTCCTGTTGGGTTGATATTTATCGGCAAATAATCACCGAATATCGGGAGGATAACGGAGAGCTAATTCCCATAGCTGAGGCTGGCGAAAAGGCCGGGAGTCTGTCTTCGGAAATGGTTAATGGTGATTGTTTGGAAGTAATGGCAAGGTTCGAGGCAGAGACTTTTGCGGCGATTATTGCGGATCCTCCTTATGGGTGTAATCATGGTCCAACCGGGTTTAAAAAAGAAACAAATTTTAAAATGAATTCCGGAGATCGAAGGGATTTTGGGAATAGCGATGATTATCAAGAGTTTCTTTTGAGAATGGAGGATTTTGGAAATGAAGCTTATCGGGTATTACTCCCCAAGCGTTATTTGGTTTTATTAGTCGGAGACAGATATCACTGTGGAGAATACTTACCATTAGGTTATATGGTAGCTGATGTTTTAAGGAAGACGGGGTTTAAGTGGAAAGGAGCAAGAATCTGGTGGAATAAGGCCACTCAACGTCCATTAAAACCGTATGCGATAAACACTTGTTTTATCCCTAACATTACCCACCAGAATATTCTGATTTTAAGAAAGGAATAGGGCAAAATCAAGATCTGGTTGAAAAGACGATGGCTTGGCAAAAGAAGATGACTGTGATATAATAATTGAACAGCGTTAAGACCTTCGCTTTAAGGTAAATGAGATGGAGTTAATGTCTTAGATCTTTCGATTAGATCTCCTTGTTTGGATCGCTGATTTCTTGATTTTGTTGATTCGCAAATAATTTAATGATTAAATTTATTAATTGGGCCCGTGGCTCAGTTGGGAGAGCGCTGCGTTCGCATCGCAGAGGCCGAGGGTTCGAATCCCTTCGGGTCCACCATTTTAATTTTACGGAGGTAGTTATTACATGAAGATGATCAAAACCATTGTAAGGGGTAAATTAGAAAGCACCGTTAATACTGGAGGTTGTGGTGAGTGTAAAAATTCCTGTCAATCTGCCTGTAAAACTTCATGTACCGTTGGTAATCAGGTTTGTCAAAAGTAATTAATTGAACAAGCTGATTAGCCTAGTATTGTTTTGCACATAAGCCATGGGACCATGGCTTTTTCATTATATAAAGGTGTTAACGGTTTAGAACTGTTTTTAATGGAAGTGGAGTTTAGCATTAAAGGAATACTATTAGAAGAAGGTACTAGCTAATGAATGGGTATTTAACAATGGTTGGAGAGGCCAAAGCTTCGGCGAAGGAAATGGGAGAATTAAAATTGGAAAAGCCCGATATTAAACAGGTGATTGGCTTGGCTGCGGGAAACAACAAAATGGTAAATTTATCTATCAGACTAATAAAAGTTAATCCGGGGTTATTCAAGAATTAACGCATTAATCTTTTAAACATCTAAAGCGTCGGGTAACCGGCGTTTTTCTATTATTGAGTCACAAAAAAGTTATAGGGAGAATGCTATGGTTCCGGTTAATCTAGGGCAAGAAATTGAAACTATTATTGAGAGCTATGGGCATGAAGGCGAAGGGGTGGCGCGTTTTCAGGATTTCGCGCTCTTTATTCCCGGGGCGCTCAAGGGAGAAACGGTAAAAGCCAAGGTCGCCGAGGTAAAAAAGAACTATGCCCGCGCGAAAGTCTTACAAGTGTTAAATACGGTCCCGGAAAGGGTTAAACCTAGTTGTCCGATTTATGCCCTTTGTGGCGGCTGTCAGCTTCAACATTTGGACTATCGGGCGCAGCTGGAGTTGAAACGGCAAAGGGTTATTGATGCCGTAGAAAGAATTGGGGGCTTGAAAGATGTTACAGTCCATACCACCATCGGTATGAAGGACCCTTGGCGTTATCGAAACAAAGTCCAATATCCGGTGGGGCTTTATAAGGACCGACTGGCACTAGGGTTTTATCGTCAGGGAACTCATTGTCTCGTGCCGGTTTCCGACTGTCTGATTCAGCCTTTGATCACCAACAAGGTTGCGGCGAAGGTCAGGGAGTTGGCTATTGAATACCGGTTGCCCGTTTATAATGAAAAAACCGGAAAAGGGGTATTACGCCATGTGTTGATCAAAACTGCTTACTTAACTGGAGAAGTAATGGTAGTGCTGGTGATCAATGGTGATTATTTTCCGGCGGGTCCCCGGTTTGCCCGGGATCTGGCCGCTGTTTTTCCCCAGATCAAAAGCATAGTTCAGAATATAAACCGGAGCCGTGGGAACGTGATTTTAGGCGATACCAATCAGGTGTTGTGGGGCAGCGACGGGATCGTGGAGAAGGTAGGCGGGTTGAGTTTTAAGTTTTCCGCCGGTTCGTTTTTTCAGGTAAATCCGGTTCAAACCCAAACGCTCTACGGTAAGGCTATGGATTATGCGGATCTTTCTTGGCGGGAATTGGTGTTGGACGCCTATGCCGGAGTGGGAAGTCTAACTTTGTTTTTAGCCAAAAAGGCAAAACAGGTCTATGGGATCGAGGTATCGCCGCAGGCTGTGGCCAATGCCAAGGAAAATGCGGTTTTAAACGGAATTGATAATGTCCGGTTCATCACTGGGGCGGTTGAGAGGGAACTGCCGAAACTTGTCGCAGGACAGCTCGTTTTTGATGTTGCGGTACTCGATCCGCCCCGCTCCGGTTGTGAGGAACGGGTTTTGAAGAGTCTGGCGCAGAATATGATCAAGCGGATCGTCTATGTGAGCTGTAATCCGAGCACGATGGCCCGGGATTTGAAGATCCTGGATGAGCTGGGGTATCGGACGGAAGAGATTCAGCCGGTGGATATGTTTCCCCACACGTATCATGTGGAGTGTGTGGCACGGGTGGAGCGGCGGTAGGGGTTTGGGGCGTTGATAATATACCGGTGATGGCTGCTAAGCTAATAGCGTATCAATCAACCAGCTGGGGTTAGGAAAAATAAAAAAGTAATAATTATTTTGAAGCAGGATATGTAATGTTGAAAAAGAAGTTATTATCAGGTTCCCTTTCTTAAAGGAGGTGTTTTTTAATATCAATAATTGACCCTGGTAGGCTTGATGTCGAAAAGCCAGAGCTATTTTTTGGTATTGTAGCTGCGGTTGGAACACCTTTACCATATATATGTAAAGTGCTTAAGGATGAATTATCTAAACGTGGTTATAATTGTGAAGAAATTCGACTCAGCCAATTTCTCCAGGTACTTGACCTAAAAGCAACTCCTCCAAAACAAAATGCTTTAGAATATGAACGTATAAATTGCCTAATGAATAGGGGAAATGAACTAAGGCAATTATATAATGGAGGAGAAGCTTTAGCCCTTTTAGCGGCTGCTCAGATTAATTCACAACGCCCAGAAACAGAAAATTCATTTATGTCTGGACGTGCTTTTATATTTAATCAACTCAAACACCCAGATGAAGTATATTGGTTACGTAAAATCTATGGGACATCCTTTCATTTAATTGGTGTGTTTTGTCCTGAATCAATACGTAGAAACTATTTTAAAGTACATTATGGTTTATCCGAAGAACAGATAGACAATTTAATTAAACGTGATGAGGAAGAAAATGATCCATTTGGTCAACATCTACGCGATACTTATTATTTAGCGGATGTCTTTATTGAAATAACTAGTGAAATTTCAGAACTGCAAGAATCACTAAAGCAGTTAGAACGATATTTTAAGTTATTATTTTGTGAGGAAATAATTACTCCAACTCCAGATGAGTATGGGATTTATTTAGCTTATGCTGCATCACTTCGTTCGGCTGATTTATCAAGGCAAGTTGGTGCTGCAATTTTAAGTAATAATAGAGAAGTTATTTCTTTAGGAGTTAATGAAGTTCCAGCACCTCAGGGAGGGCAGTATTGGGAAGATTTTGAAGATGATAAACGAGATTTTAAAGTTGGTTATGATTCAAATGTTATTATAAAAAGAGAGGCTTTAAAAGAGGTATTATCAGTATTAATTGGGGATTTTAAGGGTTTATCTGAAGATGATCAAAATAGTATTATTGATGAAAGATCTAAAAAAATGGGTTGGACAAGAATGATGAACCTAACTGAATTTGGTAGAGCCGTCCATGCTGAAATGGAAGCAATACTGGCAGCTGGTAGAATAGGGGTTTCAGTTAGAGGATTTGAATTATATACTACCACTTTTCCTTGTCATAATTGCGCTAAGCATATTGTTGGGGCAGGTATAAAACGGGTTGTTTATATTGAACCCTATCCAAAAAGTTTAGCCCAAACACTTCATAATGATGCTATTATTTTTTCAGAAGATCAGAACGATAATAATAGTGAGCAAAAAACTCGTTTTGAACCTTTTGTTGGGGTTGGCCCTAGAATGTATAGTAACTTATTTTCAATATTAACCCCCTTTGGAAGAAGGTTAAAACGAAAAGGAAAAGACGGTAATATTTGTATTGAATCACCGCAATTGAGGATTAGCGCTTCTCCTTTAACATATATTAACAGAGAAGCCGCTGCAGCAGTAGCCATGGCGAGAATAGGACAAATTGAAAAAAAGGAGGAGAAAAAATGAATAACGGGGTACTTAGGAATGAAAGTACTCAGGAAGGCAGAAACATATGGCGGGCAGTAGATAATGCAGCTGCTAAAGCTCCAAATTGGGTTAAAAAGCAGATTGAAGGTGCACCAATAACTGAAAATAAGCAATCATCTTTGTTGCCATTTAATTATTCAATAGTAAAAAGATAATTAAAATTATAATTTGATAAAATTACCTCCTAAATTGGAGGTTTTTATTTATTCCATGTAGCCGGTCTGATTTGTATATCTTCCCCATACCTATCACGTGGAATGCGTGGCACGGGTGGAGAGACGGTAAGATGCCTCCGTGATAGTATAAAAATAGTACAAGTTAAACATGGACAGATCCTCCTAGAAACTATAAACTTATATTTAGGAGGATGAAAGAAATGGCTAGACAATTCACGGAACAATTTCAGAAGAGAACTTCGTGACGCAAAAGATGCTCTTGAAATCTTAAAAAAAGCTATCAGCATCCTGGGAGACTGACTGAGGAACTCTTCTCACAAACAAAGGAACTTGAAAAAGAATTAAAACGAGAAGGGCTACGCCGCCTTAATGTCAGCGGGGTGCTACGGATTCTTGGCGTCTCTCGAAGTGGTTACAATAGCTTCAAGGAAAGGGAATCCAACAAAAGCAAAGGACCATCACGTACAGACGAAATCAGGGCTTTAATTGTTGATATTCACCTGAAATCAAAACAAATTTATGGCGCACCCAAAATCACGAAGGAACTTGAGAAGATGGGCATCAAGATTGCTGAAAAGACCGTCGGCAACTACATGAGAGAGATGAATATCAAAGCCCATTATATCAAACCTTTTACTAAAACAACCGTAGACCCTGATTTCGATCATAGCCTTAAAAATCTACTCAATGAGCAGTTCAATCCTGAAAAACCCAACGCTATTTGGTGCTCAGATATAACTTATATTTATTTAGAAGCCATAGTCACTGCGGGTATCTATCCCCGCAAGAGTATGAAAAGTATTATCATGCACAACTTAATAAATCCTTGGCAAAAGCCGTATAATGAGGATTTGTTTCAGTTTAGGTTGTACTTTTTATTGACATAGCACCAAAGCTGATATAAACACCATTGATATACCGGATACACCGCCAGGTAAGGATATAAAAATAACCACAGACTTTGATGCCCGTGGTTCTGAAGGGAAATTCGATTGTGTTTGGGAGATGCAAGACAGCGATGGTGAAAACTGTTTCCCTAATGACATGAGGAAATTTAACATTTCAATAAATATAAAATTCAAAGCAGATTAACACAAGATACATGGAGGTTATTAGTGTGAGCGAAAACAATATAGAAAAATGGTCGACCTTAAAGGAA
>JAAYEK010000050.1 GCA_012728785.1 Bacillota bacterium
AAACCCTAGCGGATTATTCCTTCCATACACATACAAATTCGGATTATTCGGATCCCCCGCCGGATCCTCGCTCACAAACCTCCCCAACTCCGAGTCATACCACCGGGCATTGTAATAATGCAACCCCGTATCCGGGTCATACTCCTTCCCGGTAAAGCTATGCAACTCCTCAAAGTCCGTAGCGGCATCTTTCCCAAACTGCGTCCCAAAGGCCAGATAATCAGCGCTCCAGATCTTTTTACCGTCAATATCGGTAACAGCTCTCACTGACCCCAGGTGATCCGTGACATACCAATACTTCTTCGCATCCGAGTCGCCTATCGCTCCATCCACCCGAGCCAAATGCTTACCCAAGGCATAGACGAAGGACTTCATCTTACCGGTTGTTATGTTCTTTTCAAAGATCGGTTCAGTGCCTTGGAAGATGTAATGTCTTTTTTCCTTAAGCGTCGTATCATTTAGATATTTCTTTGCAACAACTCGAAATCCTTCCGGATCATACCCATACTCGGCAACAGTAGATCCGTTCTTCTTGACCTCAACAAGCCTATTCAACAGATCATACTCATACTCCCAATACTCCACACCCTCGCCGGATGTTTCGGTGAAGGTAACCGTATCGCCGGATATTGTAAAGGTGTTTCCTTTCTTCACCATATTCCCGGCTTTATCATAAACAAAAGCATACTTCCCGTCGGTCTTTAGCCTATCCGTATTGGTATAATACTGCGAATTGTAATCAAGGGTCCGTGCTAAAGTAACTCTGAGCAACTTCCGGTTCCCGGCCATATCATATTGATACTCCTCAGTCCGCGAATCCGCCTCCTGATAGACCCGGAGCATCTGAGCAACCTCATTCAGGAAAGTGGCCTTATTTACCGGCTTGAAATCCCAGCCCCGTTCGTCGTATTTGACATGCAGTTTTAAATACCGGGTTGCCAATCTCTCCTTGAGTGTCAGTGTAATAACTCCTTTGTCATCTTTCTGATACTCCCAGTTGGTTTTGGGTATCAAGGTATAGTTGATGTTATCGCTTGAAACATATAGTGCGATAGTATCCTCATTGATCCGGTGAGTCGAGTGCTGCTTATCCGGAACTAATTCAATCTTTTTCACACCCGGAGCCACTATTCCAAAATCGATCCCAATGCTGGAAGCGTGATGGTCCAAACCCATCAGTCCCGAAAGAATCGGGGTGAATTCGAAAATACCATTGCCTAAGGTGTCACCGGTCTTCAAGGCGGCGTTCCCCGGAGTCGGAGTGGGTTCCATGAAGATTCCCGGAGTTACCGCTTTGGTGAGTTGGTTGTTCTTGTCGTACTCGAAAGTCTTTATTTTCCCGCCGTCGGTGATGGTCTTAATGTTGCTGACTTCATCATAAGTGTATCTAAGGTTCAAAAGTTCCTGCCCGGCCACGGTCACTTTCAGTTGGTCCAGTCTCCGGTTCTGGTCGTATCCGTAAACCGCCGCTGCGCCATTGGCGAGCCGATTCTGGTCATTCATAACTGGTGATTACCCCGTTAGCGTCCCTTTCCTTAACCTTGTTGCCATCTGCGTCATATGATACAATATAATCACAGTTATAATTTCAGGAGAAATTAAATGCCGGAGATTAACAATCCCCATGATCGGGGATATAAATCATTACTTGCCAGTGAAAAAATCTTTCTGGAACTTTTAGAGAGCTTTATCGATATGGGATGGGTTTCCCAAATTGATCGGAATGCAATAACCAGGATTGATACTACGTATATTCTCCCGGACTTCAGCGCAAAAGAGGCGGATTTGGTCTATCGGTTAAAGATCAAGAATCAAGAAGTTATCTTCTACCTTTTGTTAGAGTTGCAATCAACAGTTGATTTTCAGATGCCGTATCGTTTATTGATTTACATGATGGGAATTTGGCGGGATGTTTTGAAAAATATCCCCCCGGAAGAGGCGGCAAGGAAAGATTTTCGATTACCATCGATAGTACCGATAGTTTTATATAACGGCAGAGATAAATGGACTGCTTGTCGCAGTTTTAAAGACATATTAGCAGCATCGGAATTATTCAAGGAATATCTGGTAGATTTTAAGTATATCCTGATTGATGTCAACCGTTATGATGAAAGAACCTTGATGGAATTAACCAACCTTGTAGGAGCAGTCTTTTTATTAGACCAGTCGGAGAATTTTAAAGAATATTGTGCCAAAATGTTAAAGATTGCCCCGAACTTAAGCAAGTTTCCTGAAAATGATTTTCTATTATTCAAAAACTGGATCAAGCTGATTTTCAGCATGAATTTACCAACCGAAGCCAAACGGGAGATTATTAGAATTCTGGATGAAAGTAGACCGGAGGAGGCGTTGAAGATGGTTACGAATATTGAGAAGGTTATTGGGAATGTTTATGAGGAAGGACTGAATGACGGTAAAATCGAAGCGGCCAAAAAAATGTTGGCTGAGAACCTATCCGAAGACTTAATCATTAAGATTACTGGCCTTCCAGTCGAGCAGATCAGAAAGATAAAATCGGAACTTCATTAAGAGGAAGGGCTTGCACCCTTTTAAAAGCCGGTTGTAGGATACAATCGGCTTTAGGCTGATTTATTTTATCGTGGCTTGGAACTCCTCATCCCCCATGCCAGGCAATTAATAACATTCCGCCCAAAACCCGACTCACCCGGCCTTCGGCCACCCTCTCTGCTTTGATGTTGGTTCTGAATGATCTTCCCCCGATTTGCTAGACACTCAGATAAGAGGTAAACTAAAAACAAGGAGCTGAGTGAAATGAGTCGGGTATTTTCAAAAGAGTTCAAAGAACAAGCCATACTTTTAACCGAAACCAGTG
>JAAYEK010000051.1 GCA_012728785.1 Bacillota bacterium
CCCTGGTCTCAAAAAAGCTGGGTCTTTTATCTATTGTTAGGATATCTAATCATTCAGGTGGTGCGAGTGCGGCGCCGGTTTCACAAAAAAGCGGTCGATTTGAATTCTCCCGACTCATTAATTTTTTTGGCAAAACAACGCTTGGTTAAAGGGGAATTGACCATTGATGAGTTTCGGCAGATCAGGGAAGAATTAAAGTAAAGCCAAAATTTTAGTCTTACACAGCAGGAATGAGTTTATCAAACCGAGAATAGCATTGCTAGTAAGGGTAAGTTTTATATTATTGGCAGCGCCTTCAAAAACGGGGGATTGGGATGACTAAAATTAGGGTAGGTTTGATTTACGGTGGCCGGTCTGGTGAACATGAAGTATCGGTATTATCAGCTAATTCTGTTATGCAAGCTATTGACCGTGACAAATATGAGATTTTACCAATTGGAATAACTAAGGACGGCTGTTGGATTCCCGGCCAGTCACCTAGTGGGTTGGTTGAAAGTAAAAACTTACAAGTCCGTCTCTTGAGCAATGGTAACCAGAACAATAATGATGTCTTTGCGGTACTGGCCAATGACCAAGGGAACCTTCTAGCGGGGTTGGGGGAAAAAGTAGATGTGATTTTCCCCGTTGTGCACGGCCCTTTTGGCGAGGATGGCACTATTCAAGGGTTGTTGGAATTGGCCGGTATTCCCTATGTCGGCGGTGGCGTCGCGGCATCGGCGGTAGGCATGGATAAAGTATTGATGAAGTTGATATTTCAACAAAAAGGGTTACCGGTAGGGGATTATTTATATTATTTACGAAAAGATTTAAATAGCGGTAATGAAACCATTATCAACGAGATTGAACAGCAATTGGAGTTGCCCTGTTTTGTTAAGCCGGCTAATCTTGGCTCCAGCGTTGGTATTTCAAAAGCGCATAACCGTGATGAACTAAACCGGGCGTTACATTATGCGGCGGAATTCGACCGGAAGATCATAGTGGAGAAGATGTTAAGCGGACGGGAGATTGAATGCGCGGTACTGGGAAATGATGAACCCATCGCTTCGGTACCGGGAGAAATAAGGCCCTGTGCCGAGTTTTACGATTATGAGGCTAAATACGTGTTAAACGACTCCAAATTGGAGATACCCGCAGTTTTATCCGAGAAGACAACAGCCAAAGTACGAGATCTGGCAGTCCAAGCTTTCAAAGCAATTGATTGTTCGGGTTTGGGCAGGGTTGACTTTTTTGTGGACGATAAAACAGATACGATTTTTGTGAATGAGATTAATACCATCCCCGGATTTACCAGAATAAGCATGTATCCCAAACTTTGGGAGGCGAGTGGAATAAGTTATACCGATTTGATCGACCGTTTGCTTCAATTGGGGTTAGAACGTCATCGGGATAAGATGAGTAATCGGGTTAGTTAGGATAAGGAAGAATCGTTTTAGCGATGGTTAATCCTTGGAGTTCTATGATTTTAGCGGAGTTTATTATAGTCCCTCCGGTTGATTTCATCCTAATCTGGATAGAATAATGCCGGAGGGACTTTTATGAATTGGAGTGTGTTCGCGGATTACCATACTCATACGGTCTATTCTCATGGCAGCGGAACTATTCTGGATAATGTGAAAGCGGCAAGTATCAAAGGACTGGAAGAAGTAGGGATCGCCGATCACGGTCCGGCGAACTGGGGACATATCGGGAGTACCAGTTTGCGAGTTTTTGAAGAAATTATTGATGAAGTCAAGGAAATTCAAACCCAATTTGACCAATTAAAAATTTTAGCCGGTACGGAAGCTAATATTATCAGCTACCAAGGGGAATTGGATGTTCCTTTGGAAATGCAGCGTAAACTTGATCAGGTATTAGCTGGGTTTCATGTGAGCATTCGTCCCAAGTCCTTGGAAGATGGGGTTAAATTCCTTACCCAATGGACTTTGGGAAAATTAAGCAAGAAGCAAAAAACGAAAGCGCGTAATGATAATACTAAGGCAATTGTTGCAGCGGTTTATAATAATGAAATCGACATTATAACTCATCCGGGTTTGAATATCAGTATTGACACTCCTGAATTAGCTAGGGCTTGTGTTAAAATGGATACCGCCTTGGAAATCAACGCCGGACATGGCATTAAATCAGTGGAATTCATTCGCGCCGCCGCTCGTGAAGGGGCCAAATTTGCAATTGGAAGTGACGCGCATACACCGGAGAATGTTGGTAAATTGGAAACAGGGGTGAAAGCCGCCCAATCAGCAGGTCTATCCCCTGATCAAATCATTAATGTTCGTCTGGAAAAATGAAAATTATGGTTTAATAAGCATACTTTATTGCTAGTGTGAAGGTTTAATTTGCATTAAAATAATGGTTAAGGTCGGAAGTTTCATTTTTTATAGCTGGAATTATTAGCCCAAATTGCCGATACATCTTTTATATGATATTTGATTTAGCTCAATAGATTATTAGTTTCGATTACAGGTTGGGATATGGTTAGTTCATTGTTGACTATACAAGGAAGGAGGCGCGACGATGAACGAGAGTATTAGATTTGTAATTATCACCGGTTTTTCCGGGGCCGGAAAATCGGAGACCATAAAATGTTTTGAAGATCTAGGTTATTTCTGCGTTGATAACCTACCACCCGTATTGATACCAAAATTTGCGGAACTCTGCGCACAGTCGGGCGGGCGGATTAATAGGATAGCATTAGTAAGCGATATTCGAGGCGGTAGTTTTTTTGACGATGTATTTGAAGCCTTGGAGACCTTGGAGCAAAACGGGTTTACTTATGAAATCGTATTTTTAGAAGCCCGGGAAGAAATTCTAATCCGCCGTTTCAAAGAAAGCCGTCGTAAGCATCCCCTTTCAAATACCGGAAGTATTTCGGATGGAATTAGGGCTGAGCGACAGAAGCTGGAACAGATTAGGGGGAAGGCGAGCGTAATCGTTGATACTTCTGAACTCAACACCCGGGGCCTCCGAGATCTAATTAACCGTAACTATGAAAACCAGCCACAGCAAGAAAAAATGTTGATTACCATGATTTCTTTCGGATTTAAAAAAGGTCTGCCTTTAGATGCGGATTTGGTTTTTGACGTCCGGTTTCTACCGAACCCCTTTTATGTGGAATCCTTAAAGGAGTTGGATGGTAACTGCGATGAAGTTGCCAACTATGTGTTGAAGTGGCCTATGACCGCCCGCTTCTTATCTAAACTATATGATTTTATCGATTTTTTAACTCCCCAATATGTCAAAGAGGGAAAAGCCAACCTAATTATCGGAATTGGTTGTACCGGAGGAAGGCATCGTTCGGTTACCATTGCTAACAAACTGGGGGAGTATTTAAGGGCTAGAGGTTATTTAGTCTCCGTGAATCATCGCGACGCAAATAATTCAAACTGAAGAAAGGGGAGCGGAACCAAATGTCATTCAAACACCGGCCAAAAGTAATAGCAGTCTGTTGGCTTGTTTGTCTTTTGGTCTGTCTTTCCCTAATTGGAACCGGGATAACAATCAGTTTTGATATATGGAAAATTAGAGTTCTGGAACCTTGGGGGCGGATCTTAATTGGGATTATTCTAACCATTTTAGGATTTAGCCTTGGTTATTTGAGTACGTTAAAGTTTTTTTGGACCATCGTCACCTGGCTGGCTAAATACGAGCGAATTCGAAATGGTAAAACCGGTAAAGGGCCAAAAGTGGTGGTGATTGGCGGAGGTACCGGACTGGGGACTATTTTACGAGGACTCAAGGAGATTACCCCGCACTTGACGGCGATTGTGACTGTAGCGGATGATGGTGGAAGTTCGGGCCGTTTACGAAGGGAGTTCGGCATTCTACCTCCGGGGGACATCCGTAACTGTTTAGTGGCAATGGCTGATATGGAGCCTTTGATGGAAAAACTATTTCAATATCGGTTCACCGGTTCCTCTAATCTAGCGGGGCATAATTTTGGGAATCTTTTTATAACGGCAATGACCGAAATAACCGGGGATTTTGAAGTGGCTATTAAAGAGTCCAGTAAGGTTTTAGCAGTAAGGGGCCAAGTTTTACCGGCTACAACTGAAAATGTGATCTTAAAGGCGGAATTGGCAGATGGGAGAATTGTAACCGGAGAGTCGGAGATTCCTAAGGCTAAGATGCCAATTAAAAAAGTATTTTTGGAGCCGCGTCATTGCAAACCGGTAACTGAAGCGGTTACCGCCCTTGAAGAAGCCGATATTATTATTTTAGGCCCTGGAAGTCTTTACACCAGTATAATCCCGAATTTATTAGTAACTGATATTGCCGAAACGGTGCGCAATTCCAAAGCGGTTAAAGTATATGTATGTAACGCAATGACTCAAGCCGGCGAGACTGATAACTATTCCGCCGGCGAGCATTTGAAAGCGATTATGGAACATGCCGGTCCGGGATTGGTGGACATCGCTTTAGTCAACAATGAAAGCATTTCTGAGGAAATTTTGAAAAGATATACGGAAGAAGATGCTCAACCGGTTCGGGTTGACCTAGACGTTATTTCAAATATGGGGATTACTCCATTGGCGGTTCAAATCATTACCAAAACTAATTATATCCGTCATGATGCATCAAAGGTAGCCCGGTTAATTTTAGGATTGTATCGAACCCAGGGAGTAAGTCATACATTTGGTAAATTAATAACGAAACAGTTATTACGGTTTCTAAAAAGTTGCGTCGGTTTCTTCATAGCAAAATTGTCTTAAACTTGAACAAATTTTTTTATATTTTCCAAACGGTTATTTGTCGGATAAGCATAAATCAAAGAAATTAAACAAGATTTTTTATTGGCTGTGTCTGTGATAATTACGATTTTAGAAATCCGGGTTAATCTGTGTTAATCCTGTCTAAAACAAGGTTTTTAATAGACAGGATTAACAGGATAACAGGATTTTTTAATTTTTACGCTTAACAATATGCAAAACCCATCTTAATTTTTCTGAACTACTGACCGATAATAGGTAATGAAACAGTAAATGAAGGAGGTGAAAATATGTTAAGAGGAATTTATACTTCAACGACGGGCATGGTAGCGGAGATGGACCGGCAAAACGCAATTGCCAACAATCTAGCGAATGTGAATACGGTCGGATTTAAACGGGATAATACCGTACAGCAACCTTTTGCTGAAATCATGATTAACGCCTACTCCAAAACTGTTCTCAAAAATATTGGACCATTAGGCCTTGGTGTCCAGACTGTCACGGAGTTTAGCGATTTTACCAATGGTAGTTTGGTGACGACTGACAATCCTTCTGATTTAGCCATTGAAGGTCTAGGATTATTCGCGGTGGAGACCAACAGCGGGTTAAAATATACCAGGGCCGGTAATTTCATTGTTGATAAAGACAACTATTTAGTCACCAAGGATGGTAACAATGTTTTGGGACAGAATGGACCAATTTGCATTGAAGGCGCTTTTACAGTCGGTGAGGAAGGCGAGATCATGCAGGACGGGGCGGTGGTCGATCGGTTACTGATTTTCAGTGAAGCCGGGATGGAAAAGGTGGGAGAGTCTCTTTACATAAATGATAAACCCCAATTGGCAACTAGGTTCCGTGTAATCCAAGGAGCTTTAGAAAAATCCAATGTCAATGCCGTTCATGAAATGGTTCAAATGATTAATGTGACCCGGACTTATGATACCAATCACCGCGCTTTAATGGCCCATGACGAAACCTTGGCCAAATTAGTCAATGAATTGGTACGCTAATTTTAACTAATCAATAAAATAATAGGCAGTTTGATAAGGGAAAAAACCGGACCGCTCGCGGAGGTTTCAGGAAGATTGACCGAATGAGATCTTCCTCATATCAAAAGAATATCAATTCGAACTGCCAGAAACCTTTGTTTGGTAAGATTAAAAGTATCTTAAAGCATTCACCCAATTAAGAGGTGGATGCCGAATTAGTACACTTTTTCAATCTTCTGAACAAGGGAAAGTATCTTTATTCCGATACAAACTGCGCAGTTTTTTCTTTTAGTCGAAGGAGGTCGTTTCAAATGATGAGAGCATTATGGACAGCCGGTTCAGGAATGCTGACCCAACAGACCAATGTGGATACAATTGCTAATAATCTTTCCAACGTAAATACTATCGGCTTCAAAAAAATGAGGGCCGAGTTCGAAGACTTACTATACCAAACCATTCGTGAGGCTGGTAGTTCCTCTTCTCAAGGGAGGCAGCTTCCCACCGGTTTGCAAGTGGGCCATGGGGCGCGGACTGTGGCAACAACTAAGATTTTTACCCAAGGTGATTTTCAGCAAACGGATAATCCGTTAGACTTGGTTATTGAAGGTGACGGTTTCTTTCAAATCAGAATGCCCGACAATACCATCCAGTATACTAGAAATGGCGCCTTCAAGATTGATGGTGAAGGGTCTTTGGTTACCTCGGAAGGTTATTATTTAGAACCTGAGATTACTTTCCCCGAGGGAGTAATCGATATTACCATCGGCCAGGACGGGATTGTATCCGTCTTAATGCCCGGCGAGATTTTACCGGAGGAAATCGGACAAATCGAAATCACCAGATTTATCAATCCAGCTGGTTTAATTAATTCCGGAAAAGGACTCTACCAGCAAAGCGCTGCCTCTGGGACACCTTTAGTGGTCACACCGGGGACTGAAGGGTCCGGTACCATTATTCAGCGTTATTTAGAGATGTCCAACGTTAAAGTGGTCGAAGAAATGATTAATATGATCGTGGCCCAACGGGCTTATGACATTAATTCCAAAGCGGTCCAAGCTTCCGATGAAATGCTCCAGACCGCCAATAGTTTGAGGCGTTAGAGGTAAGAGATGGCTAAGTATTTTCAAGTGTTTTGGTTGATACTCACCCTAACCTGCGGCTTAGTAAGTGTCAAGGCCGACAATATTCCAGTTTTAGAAATTCCGGAACAGGTAATAGTTCCGGGACCTAAAATCTATCTGTCGGATTTAGGGTCGATTCGTAATCCTTCTCCAGCGGAGGGCTTGGATCTAACGGTTGATCTTGGTCCGGCGCCTTATCCCGGTCGGGTCAGGGTTTTTTCCCGGGATTATCTTGGACTAATCTTAAAACAAAAAGGCTTTAACCAAGCCCTTGACATTCAAATGGGAAATCAAGTCGAGGTTCGGGTGGAGTCAACTTGTATCACGGCTGCGGAATTAGAAGCGGCGATTCAAAAAGAACTTTCCCAAGACAATCCGTTTATTATCAGAAGATGGATTGAGTTAAGAAACTTACCGGCTGAGACCTGGCTCAATAAAGGAGAATGGCAGATTAAAGCTTCGCCTTTAGGAGAGCTTCCATTAGTCGGGACAGCCATCTTTCGCGTTACTTTAACAAAAGACAATGAAATTAAGACCATTAACGCCAGTGGAAAGCTGCGGGCGTTGGGCCGAGTATATCAAGCGACCCGTGATATCAGCCGCCATTCACTGATTAATGAGGCTGCCTTTCAATTGATTGAAACCGAGTTGACCAACGGTAAGGAATTTTTGGGTAAAATACCCCAAGATACTCGGTCAACAAAGCTGATTCAAAAAGGGCGAATTTTAGAGATCAACTCCATGCAGTCCGTTCCTTTAGTAACTAAGGGAAATTATGTGAATGTAATCGTAGCCGACGGAAAGGTTGCAATCAAAATGACGGGGATCGCCGGAAAAGATGGTTGGTTGGGGGACCAGATCGCGATCCATAATCAAACTAGTAAAAAAGTGTTTCAGGGCCGGGTTATTGGTCCGAATCTGGTGGAGGTGAATTTTTAAATGAGTAAAGATAAACTTTTTGCAATATTTATTGTCAATTTAATAATGCTTATGCTGGTTCAGGTTGGGGAGATTCGGGCAAATTCGCTTTGGACCGATCAAGGTGTATCGTTATATGGAAACAAGCCCCGTTCTTTTCAAGTGGGTGATTTAATCACAGTGGTAATAGTTGAACAGGCAAAGGCTACTCAAGAGGCCAAATCCTCAAGCGAGGAGAAAGGCTCCATCAACGCCGGCCCGGGAAGCGGTTTTTTATCAAAATTACTTCCGGAAAACTTGGGCGCCAATTGGGGTAACTCTGCCGAAGGGGAAGGTTCCACCACCAGAGGCGGTTCTCTACAAGGGAAAATAACGGTCCAAGTTATCGGGGTCAATCCTAACGGGATTTTGGCAATCGAAGGCCGACAGGTAATCAAGGTTAACAGTGAGGACCAAGTTTTAAAGATAACCGGGATGGTTCGTTCGGAGGATGTCTCCATCGATAATATGACTCTTTCATCTAATATTGCCAATGCCATTATTGAGTATCAAGGAAATGGAAATATCAATGACGCACAGAAACCGGGAGTATTGACCAGGCTCTTTCACTGGATATTTTGATTATGATTGGGGGTAGCGTAATGTTTAGTAAAAAAATTGGTACTTTATTATTTATCTGTACTCTTATAATTGGAATCGGAACGCCGTCGATGGCAGCAAGCGCCACAGCTACCACCCGCATCAAAGATATTGCCAGATTACAAGGAGTTCGCAGTAATCAATTGAGCGGTATGGGTTTAGTAGTCGGTTTAAATGGGAGTGGTGATTCATCAAAAGCCAATGCTGATGTGGTGGCTAATGCGCTCTCGAAATGGGGCGTTCAAGTTGATGCTTCTCAGTTAAAGGTAAAAAATATAGCGGTGGTAGCAATTACCGCCAATTTTTCTCCTTATTTGCATCAAGGGGATACTATGGATGTTCAAGTTGCATCAATCGGAGACGCTAAAAGTCTTCAGGGCGGAATTCTTTTACAAACTCCTATGGTCGGGGCAGATGGCAAAGTATATGCAGTTGCTCAAGGACCGGTTTATGTAGGGGGTTTCTCGGTATCCGGTAGGGGAGCCAGCCAACAAAGGAATATTACTACTGTAGGGATTATCTCCAATGGAGCACTGGTAGAACGTGAGGTCCCCATGCAGCTTGATCATAACGGCAGATTGCGTTGGGCTTTGAATAAACCTGATTTTACAACCGCCGCCCGTTTGGCGGATACCATCAACGAAAATATTGCTATTGGAGCAGCCCGGGCTGTTGATATGGGATTAGTTGAGGTCTTAATTCCCAGAGAACGAATGGTGGAACCGATCGCGTTTATTGCTGAAATAGAAACGTTACCGGTGACCCCTGATGGAGTCGCTAAAGTCATTGTTAACGAAAGAAATGGAACAGTTGTGGTAGGCGAAAAAGTGAGGATCGCCTCAGTGGCGGTCACCCATAATAATATAACAGTTAAAATCAACTCCGAAACGGAGGTTTCCCAACCAAATCCGTTATCAGCGGGAAGAACTGTAGCTACTACCAGAGATAACCTGGAAGTTGAAGAAGGGGAAGGAAACATGGTTCTAATGCCTTCCGGCACTGATATTGGAACAATTGTTAGGGCGCTTAACGCCGTTGGTACAAATCCCCAGGATATTATCGCAATTTTGGTAGCAATTAAACAGTCTGGAGCTTTATATGGTGTTTTAGAATTTATTTAGGAGGCGCCGGCGATGATTAATCAAATTTCCAATAATAACCGGTTTTCCAGTGTTAAGACCAATAAAATCAATAAAACCGACCTTACACCGGAACAAAAAAAACTAAAGGAAGCTTGTACGGAGTTTGAAGCGATTATGGTCCGGCAGATGCTGGAAAGCATGAGTAGTTCCACTAAATTTTTTGGAGAAGGTTTCGGGGGAGATTATTTTCAAAGTATGTTTCTAGATGAAATATCGAAGCAAATCGCCCAACAGGGTCTAGGCCTTTCCAAGATGCTCTTTGAACAAGTAGATAAATCAAAAGATTTTTCTAAATAAAGGATGGGGAATCATTTTTATGGAAACAGAAGGGAACTAAATATTTATGGCGAATTATTAATCGAATTATTGGAGGATGAATAAGAAAAGGGGGAGCGAAATATTTGAAGCAGTTAAAAAAGAAAACAACTAAGCCGTCTGCTTCAGTTGGGGCCAAAAAAGGCTCTTTTAAAGAAGGACTAGGCAGGTTTTGGTCACGAACTTACAATCTGTTGTTTCATGAGGATATCTACTATCGAATCGGTGGATATCTGATTTTTGGTTTGTTATTGTTCTTGGTGACCTGGGCATTTTTTACGTTTGTCATTAAAAAACCCAACTTATTAATGGATTCTTTTTTAGTAGAAAAGTTTTTTAAACCCGTAATGGTCAAGACAATTGGCCCTTGGGGGGCGGATACTTTTGGGGAAACATGGAAGGTTTTCGGTAAAGAGTTAAATGTAAATAAAGTCTTTACTACCTGGGGTAATGTTGCGATTTTGACTTTTAAATTTTTCTTGAACCATTTGGTCTTTGTCCTACTGTTCATTTTTGGTTTGAATCTCTTTAAAGTCAGCCGTTGGAATTTAGGTGCTGTCTATTTTGCCTTTTATACCATTCTTTGGGGGATCGTAGTCGGCACCACATCTCAGTCCTATCCGGTAGGCGATAATGCGGTTTTCGGCCCATTAATTCTTTTTGCCCGGTTTGGACTTTGGAATTGGTTTTCCTATTTACTATTGGTGGTTTCCAGCGCTCATTTCAGTTGGTGGGCTGCTCCGAAATGGACCGAATGGGGCTGGGAGAAGCAACGCCAATTCTGGCCGATTAAGTTTACTCCCGACCAAAAAGAGCTGTTTATTTACGGATTACTATTTTTATTGGCGTCTTGTTTTGCAGAGGCCCGGGTATTTGTTCACTACAATCCGATGATTTAACATTATAATTTATACTAAGATCTGTTTTAAGCTGGGAGGGGCTGTGAATATTGCAGTCCCTTTATTTTTTTGAACCTTATTATTTTCGCCTAGTCCGAGCTAGCCTTGGGAGAGAAGAACTGGAGAATATTACCGAAGTTTGATAGAATAAAATGAAACAGTTTGGGAAATTTACCGGATTGGGATTACCGCGCAAAGGAGGCTAACATCATAGGACCGGAGCATTATTATTCGAATAATCCGTCTTCAACTCATGATTATCAAGAAAGTGAGATGAAAGTCAGAAATATTACCCTAAAATTAACCACTGACGCCGGGGTCTTTTCCAAAAGCCGACTGGATCCGGGTACAAAACTATTATTGGAAGCTTTACCCCTGGATTTTGAAATTAAGAGGGTGTTGGATTTAGGTTGCGGTTATGGTCCCATCGGACTTACCGTCGCCAAACTTCTTCCCAAAGCAACCGTCCATATGAGTGATGTTAACGAACGGGCTGTTGAATTGGGAGTTAAAAATGCCCAGCTAAATGGGATCGCCAATGTCATTATCAAATCCGGCGAAGGTTTCGGACCATTTCCTAATCAAACCTTTGATTTGATCGTTACTAATCCGCCAATCCGCGCGGGGAAACAGATTATTTACGGTATGGTCGATCAGGCGTTTGAAGCCATTAATCCCGGTGGTTGGTTAGTGTTGGTAATCAAGACCAAGCATGGAGCAAAAAGCATGGAAGCCAAAATGAATTCGGTATTCGGAAATGTGACCGAATTAGAAAAGGGTGGTGGCTACCGGGTTTTTGGGAGTCAAAAATAGATTTTCATCATTTTAGTCCTCGGCGCCGGGAAAAGAATAGAAGATTATGTTTAAAAAGTTTATTCCCGACCAAACTATAGGCATGACAGATGCCGAAAACTTATCGCCTTATGTAAGTCAAAGGTAAAGTTACTGTCAATAAAGTGGTTTTAACGCTGAGGAGTGAATATGATGAACGAGTCTCCCTTAAAGGTACTATTTTTAGCTTCCGAGGTTGTCCCGTTTGCTAAAACGGGAGGATTGGCCGATGTGGCCGGAGCTTTACCCAAAGCCCTTAAAGAAATCGGGCATGATATTCGGGTAATTCTACCCGGATATGGTTTTATTGATCGCGATAAATTTGGAATTAAGGAATTTATGTCTGAATTAACCGTTCCGATGAATGGAACAACTGAAACAGCATCGATTTCGGAAACGACAATCGGGACCGTACCGGTTTATATGGTAAACAGCGCTAAATATTACGACCGGGAAGGCATATATATGTACCATGATGATGCCGATCGGTTCGTCTTCTTTTGCCGGGCGGCCATCGAAATGTTGAAGAAGATCAACTGGGCGCCGGATATTCTGCATTGTAATGACTGGCATACCGCAATCATTCCCAATTGGCTGAAAACCATTTATAGGGACGATCCCTTCTTTGAGAAAACGGCTACAGTCTATTCGATTCATAATTTAGCTTATCAAGGAGTTTTTGGGCAACGTGTTTTGGAAATCGCCGGAATTGATAAGTACCAATATATGGTCCCTCCGGGGGTTTCTCCGGAAAATCAGATCAATATGATGGGCCGGGGGATTTTCTTCGCCGACTTAGTAAATACGGTTAGCGAAACCTATGCGGAAGAGATATTAACTCCGGAATATGGTCAAGGTTTTGACTGGCTGCTTCGGGAACGTCGCGACCGGTTATATGGTATTTTAAACGGGATCGATTATGAAGTTCAAAATCCGGCGACCGACCCTCATATCTATCAGCACTATGATTTTCACAATCCCGGCCCAAAGGCGGAGAATAAAACTGCTTTGCAAAAAGAAGCGGGACTGGCTGAAGAACCGCATACACCTTTGATTGGGATGATCTCCCGGCTTTCGGACCAAAAGGGCTTTGATTTGATTGGCCATGTGATTGAGGCGATGATGGCCAATTTGGGCTTTCAATTCATTCTGCTGGGGACTGGGGTGGAGCATTACCATAATTTATTTAGTAGTGTCAAAACAAGATTTCCGAACCGTTCCGCAGTATATTTAACCTTTAACGCGCCGTTGGCCCAGAAAATTTACGCCGGCTCCGATATGTTCCTAATGCCGTCCCGTTTTGAACCCTGTGGATTAGGTCAATTAATCGCCATGCGTTACGGAAGTGTTCCTATTGTCCGCGAAACCGGAGGGCTAAAGGATACTGTTACCAATTATAGTCCCGAAACCGAGGAAGGGAATGGATTTACTTTTAAGCAATATGATGCTATGGCGATGTATACGGCGATTGTTCGGGCGATTGAGACCTATCATTACCATGAACGGTGGAAGACTTTGATCCATAGAGGCATGGCCTCGAATTTTTCATGGCATAATTCGGCCTTGAAATATGAGGAATTGTACCGGCGGGCTTTGACTGTTCACTCTGAGCATCCCATACCTAACGAATATATGAGTGTACCAAGTTAGGCATGAATTTATATTTAAAAGGGGGTAAAAAATGCTAACCACCATTAATGATCTGGAAAATATCAAGAATAATCTTCCCGGCGAGGAACGAAATTTATTCGACCGGTATTTCCGGGTTGACACAACTATTGGGAGATTAAGCGCTCCGGAAACGATGCATGGTTGGATTAAGAAGAATTTTGGTTCCTTAGAAAAAGTTGAGAGTCAAAAGATAGTTAAGGTTACCAACCTGCAAACCATGGAAGGTTCCCTTTTTAATGAGATTCGGGCCAGCCGTCCCATGGAGTGTAAGGTCAATGACGAAGTGAGGCAGATCATCGAGAACAGTGAAGGCGATCCTTTCTGTAAAGCGGAAACGGGAACCCCCGCCGATACTTTTGGCCGGGTTAAAGGCAGTCATTCGATTACAGCCAGTAATATCGCCAAATATGACGGTCATCACGGTTTAGTGGTTTTTGAAGAGCATAATCCGTTAAAAGTTTATCGGGAAGCGGTAACCGACTATTTTGAGACCGGATTTGACTGGGCAAACCGGGCCCGTCAAGAAGACCCGGAAAGTAAATATTATTTTTTTATGTGGAATTGCCTTTGGAAGAGCGGGGCGTCTATCATTCACGGCCATGCTCAAATGACTATGACTAAAGGAATGCATTATCCGAAGGTCGAAGCGCTCCGCAGGGCAGCGTTAAACTATAGCAACCAATACGGTACTTGTTATTTTGGAGATCTATTTCAGATTCATAAAAGCCTTGGTTTGGGTTGGGAATGGGATGGCGGTGTTAAGGGGATGGCATACCTGACACCAATTAAAGAGAAGGAAATAATCCTTTTTACGGATAAACCGGGCGCGCCCCTTTACCATGCAGTCCATGCGGTTTTGGAAAAGTATATGGCTATGTGCGCCATCAGCTTTAATCTGGCTCTTTATATCCCGCCTCTGGCTGATGACGGAGAAGATTGGAGTAATTTCCCGGCAATAGTACGAATCGTCGATCGGGGGGACCCTAACAACAAGACCGCTGATTTTGGCGCAATGGAGTTATATGCGGCCAGCGTAATCTCGAGTGACCCTTTCCGGGTGGCGGAAAAGGTTAGCGGAGGGCAAATTCAGTAGCCGGAAGATATTATAATAGTTTTTGATAATATACCAAATCCAGCAATCTGCCGAATTTTTTCCCTATTTCCCGATAATGGGCGCATCTGGTATAGCCGTTTTTTTCAAACAACTTGATGCTGGCCGAATTTTCACCGCAGATCCCAGAAAGCAATGAATGGAATTGATTTTGACGGGTTAACCTTTCGATAAATTTCAGCGCTTGACTGCCGATTCCTCGGCCGGTGTATTTTGGGTGGAGATAGATAGTAACTTCAGCGGTGATACCGTATGCTTCCCGTTCTTTATATCTACCGAGGATACAATAGCCAGCCAAATTTTCGCGGTCCAAAACAAGGTAAGTTTTCAACCGGGGATCGGGGAAGAAAACGATTCGGCGCATTTCTTCCAAGGTAAGAGGTTGGATATGAAAAGTAGCGGTACTGTTTTCAATATAATGGTTGTAAATCTCCAAAACTTGGGGTAAATAGGCTTCGGTAATTTCGAGGAAACTGACTTGGACCATGGCGGGGCGCCTCCCTTATTATAGGCGTTTTTTTATTAAAATTATAACATACTGGAGTTGAGCCGGACTTGTCCATCTTGTTAAATATAACCGAAACCCTTTACTTGAAAAATTCCAACGGCTATGGTATTATATTTATTGCTTTATAATATCGCCGACGTAGCTCAGCTGGTAGAGCAGCGCACTTGTAATGCGCAGGTCATCGGTTCAAATCCGATCGTCGGCTCCAGTATTTTAAACTAACCTGACACTCTGTTGTCAGGTTTTAATCGTTATAATAGGCCTATCAAATCATTTGGGAGGCATTATAATGAATATTGAAAAGTTATGGATTAAGTCGGTGATTCAATTGATGGATCAGGAACTTAAGAAGGAGGATATGGGCAGAATTTTGGACAAATGCGGGCGGGGTTGCGCTCATGGTTGCGGTATGGTTGATAAAATCCGGGAGGCCAATCCGAATCCCGTCAACATTGATGAAGTATTTCAAACTTTAAAGGGACCCGAACTTTTCGGAGATCGGATTTCTCAAGGCGAAGATTGCTTTTATACCACTTGTGAGCAATGTTTTTGCCCTTATGTAAATGATAATATTCAGGAAACACCGGGTAGTTTTTGCGAATGTACCAAAGGTTGGACTAAACAAGTATTTGAGACAGCTTTTCAACGGCCGGTGGAAGTGGAGATTGAACAGACCATCATCCGAGGGGCAGATTGTTGCAAGATGCGGACTTGGTTTAAAGACACTATAATTTAACTAATAAGTATTCTCTCCGAAGAATAAGGAAAAACAATGGACTGTATCGGAAATAATCCGGGACAGTCCATTGTTTTAATGATTTTACACATTTTCTACCTGTCCAAATACCGTTCGATCTTGGAAACTAAAAGGCTGAGAGCTACCGTATTATGGCCCCCTTCAGGGATGATAATATCCGCATAACGTTTGGAAGGTTCCACAAAAGCTTCGTGCATGGGTTTGACGGTATTCAGATATTGACTGCAAATTGACTCCAGGCTACGACCGCGTTCGTTCATATCCCGGTGGATTCGTCTTAAGATCCTGGTATCGGCGTCGGTATCGACATATACTTTAATATCGAAAATTGGACGCAGTTGAGACTCGGCTAAAATCAAAAGCCCTTCAACGATAATGACTGGTCGGGGATTAACATGGATGGTTTCGGTTGTGCGCCGGTGTTCAGCAAAGTCGTAAACAGGCACTTGGATTGGTTGTCCACTATGTAGTTGTTGAAGGTGTTCGACTAGCAGAGAGTTTTCAAAGGCATCGGGATGGTCGTAATTTTGATTGGCCCGTTCTTGATAAGACAGATGAGGACGATCAACGTAATACGAATCTTGAGAGAGAAGGGCTACGTTTTCGGTTCCCAATTGTTTTTCAACAGCTTTGCTAACTGTTGATTTTCCTGAGCCAGTGCCTCCGGCGATTCCGATAATTAACATCCGATGAACTCCGTTTAGTAGATATTGACGTTTGTGATAATATTATATATTATATCATTTGTTAAAAGGGTTTTGTAGAAGGTGAGAGTCAGAATTATTTCTATAGAACACTTGTTCGGACAGGAAGATTATGTTATAATTAATCAGAACATACGTTTCGGATCTAAAGGAGGCTATTTTTAATGTATATAATCGGCTTAAATAGTCAACAACATTTTTACTTTATCAGCACTGAAGACCAACGCAGTAAATTGGAAGCCAAAGGGATTCTGGTTTTGAAAAATACTTATGAACGATTGACCGCCGCTGCTGCCGCAGTCCGGGAGTTGAACAATGAAAAGAGAAAGTTATTAAGTAGTCGTCCCCGTCAATTTTCAATTGACTCTCAAAAAGCAATTTAAATGATTGAGGCAACTCGACAAGTATCGGGAGCATCGTTTAAATAACGAGCAAAAAATTAGTGGACATAGCAAAATATAAAAAGGGGCTGTTGCAAAATGCGCATAATTTTGCAACAGCCCCTTTCTTTTGTTATAAGGTTTATTACAATTTGGCCCGGACCATGGCCCCCATTTCCTTGGTCCCAATTTTTTGACATCCTTCCGCCATAATATCAGCGGTCCGGTAACCATCGGTCAAAACTTGACGGACGGCATTTTCAATGGCAGAAGCCTCCCTTTCAAGTTTAAACGAATAACGTAACATCATTGCCGCACTTAATATAGTGGCTAGCGGATTTGCTAAGTTTTGCCCGGCGATATCGGGAGCAGAACCGTGAGCCGGCTCATAGAGAGCGACATTACCGCCGATGCTGGCAGAGGCGAGCATTCCCAAGGAACCTGTAAGCATTGAGGCTTGATCGGTGAGAATGTCGCCGAACATGTTCTCAGTGACGATGACATCAAATTGGGCCGGCCAACGGACTAATTGCATAGCGCAGTTATCGACATACATATGATTTAGCTCTACATCCGGATATTCCGAGGCGATCTTAATTACGGTTTCCCGCCAGAGTCTGGAACTTTCCAGGACATTGGCTTTATCAACCGAAGTTAATTTTTTCCGGCGAGCATGGGCGGCCTCAAAGGCCAAACGAACAATCCGCTCAATTTCTTTGGTGTTATAAACTAAAGTGTCGACTGCTTCTTCGGTTCCGTCAGCTAAAGTTGCCCGTTTTTTAGATCCAAAGTATAAGCCTCCGGTAAGCTCTCGGAAGGTAAGAATATCGACACCTTTAACAATTTCCGGTTTTAAAGTCGAAGCGTCAACCAATACATCATAAACGATTACAGGACGTAGATTGGCGTAAAGTCCCAATTCTTTGCGGAGCGGTAATAATGCGGCCCGTTCCGGCCGGAGTTTCGGAGGCAACTGGTCCATTTTAGGACTGCCCACAGCGCCTAACAATACGGCGTCCGATTGTTTGCATACCTCTAAAGTTTGGGGAGGCAAAGGGTGACCGTATTTTTCATAGGCGTCTTCACTCACCAAAGCTTCGGTAAATTCAAATTCATGTTTATATTTGGTAGCTATTAGTTTAAGAGTTTCTACGGCTTGAGGGACGATCTCCCGACCAATCCCGTCACCAGCTAATACAGCGATATTCGGCATGGTAATTCCTCCTGAAACAGTAATCGGTTGACATTAATTATCGGTAGTAAACTATGAATGGCGGTGAAAAAATCATTTGCATCTTGTTTTATCGAAATCCAAATTATTGCGCCACTTTTTTCTTCATATATTCGATTAATCCACCGGTATTTATCAATTCTTGCATAAAATCTGGAAAGGCAGCGGCTTGGTAGGTTTCGTTCTTGGTTAGATTGGTTATTTTACCGGTATCGAGATCGACTTCGACTTGATCGCCTTCGGTAATCTTTTGACTGGCTTCTAACGATTCTAAAATCGGTAAACCGATATTAATGGAATTCCGGTAAAAGATCCGGGCAAAAGAAGCGGCGATCACACAGGATACCCCTGCAGCCTTAATGGCGATGGGGGCGTGTTCTCGGGAACTACCACAACCAAAATTTTTACCGGCAGCAATAATGTCTCCTTTGCCAACCTTGCCCGCAAAAGTAGGGTCGGCGTCTTCCATGCAATGTTGGGCCAATTCCTTGGGAATGCTAGTGTTTAAGTATCGGGCGGGAATAATGAGATCAGTATCTACATCATTACCAAAGCGCCATACTTTACCTTGTAGCTTATTCATTTTACTCCAACCTCCTCTGGTCCGGCTATTTTTCCGGCAACAGCTGAAGCTGCAGCAACCGCCGGACTTGCTAAATAGACTTCGCTTTCCGGGTGCCCCATTCTCCCTACGAAATTCCGGTTGGTAGTGGCAACGGCCCGTTCGCCTTTGGCCAGAATACCCATATGCCCTCCCAGGCAGGGGCCGCAGGTAGGAGTGGAGATGGCTGCGCCGGCATCGATAAAGGTCTCGAATAAACCTTCGCGCATCGCCTGTCGCCAGATGTCTTGAGTACCGGGAATCACTATTAGACGGACATTGGGATTGACTTTTTTGCCTTCTAAAACAGCGGCTGCTTCCCGTAAATCTTCGATTCGGCCGTTGGTGCAGGAACCAATGATCGCTTGATCGATAGAGACATTACCACACTGGGAGAGTGGCTTAGCATTTTCAGGGAGATGGGGGAAAGCAACTTGGGGTTCTAGTTGGGATACGTCCCATTCATATATCTTGGCATAGTTGGCGTCGGAATCGCTGGTATAAACGTTAAAACTACGTTTAGCCCTTGGTTTTACATACTCCAAGGTTTTTTCGTCAACCTGGAAGATACCGTTTTTACCACCGGCTTCGATTGCCATATTGGCCATGGTGAAACGACCGTCCATTGAAAGAGCGGCAATGGTTTCACCGGTGAATTCCATCGACTGATAGAGGGCACCGTCAACACCAATCTTTCCAATGGTGTAAAGAATCAGGTCCTTACCCCCAACCCATTTGGGAAGTTTACCGTAATAAATAAATTTAACACTTTCCGGCACCTTAAACCAAGCTTCGCCTAAAGCCATTCCAGCCGCCATGTCGGTGCTGCCGATGCCGGTTGAAAAAGCGCCTAAAGCGCCATAAGTACAAGTGTGAGAGTCGGCGCCAATTACCAAATCCCCTGGAAGAACTAGACCTTTTTCCGGAAGCAAACAATGTTCGATACCCATTGCGCCAATTTCAAAATAATTGACGATCCCGTATTTTCGGGCGAACTCCCGCAAAGTTTTGGCTTGTTCAGCGGATTTGATGTCTTTATTGGGAGTAAAATGGTCGGGCACCAAAGCAACTTTAGCCGGATCAAAGACCTTGTTAACCCCAATCTTTTCAAACTCTTTAATCGCTACCGGAGTGGTAATGTCGTTACCTAACACCAAATCAAGCTTTGCATTGATCAATTCCCCGGGGACAACCCCGGTTTTACCGGCATGGGCCGCTAATATTTTTTCAGTGATGGTCATACCCATTAAATAGATCACCTCATTTTTTTAATTTTGAACTTAATTTTGTCCAGATAGTTATAAAGACTTCGTCCCAACTGCCACAAACATTGATATTTCAACTGTATCCCCGGCAGCGTTAGATGTCCGGCAATTACAGCCCAAATTGGACACTTCAATATCTAAAAAACCGGCTTCACCAAACCATTTTTTAACTTCGGTCTTTTCAATTCCAAGCCAAACATCGGATTTTTCAGTCTTAGCCCATTGGTAATTATGTCGGTCAATATCACTAATGACCACACAGCTTCCCGGCTTTAGGACTCGGTAAATATCTTTGATCGCCAAGGAAGGTTCTAAGAGATGGTGGAGTAATAAATTAGCATAAACCATGTCCTGGGAACCATCTTCAAGAGGTAAATCATGAGCGTCCCCCTCGATCAGATCAATGATTTTTAATTCTGTTTGGGAGAGATCTTTACGGGCTACTTCCAACATGGCTGGAGAAATATCAACCGCATTAACCTGTCCGGCGGTTTCAGCCAGTTTTTTAGCAAGATAACCGGTACCGGTACCGATATCGGCTACAACCGATCCTGGTTTTAAAGGAAAACGGGAGGTCAGAATATCACGTAATGCCTCTCCGTAACAACCTTTGCGTAACTCATCATATACCGGGGCCACTTGAGCGAAATAGGCCTTATTATCCTCTTCAGCGGAAACATATTCTTTTGAGTTTCCTTGGGCTATCCAGTTTAACAATGCTGTCCGTGAAAAACGCCACTCACGGCCGATTTTTCGGGCGGGAAGATTATCTTCACGTAATAATTTTAGAAAAGTTTTACTGCTAACTTGGAAAAGCTGGCTAGCCTCTTCCAGATTGAGCACTTCTTTTTCGTTTTCAGACACGACTATCATATCCTCGGATTTTTTTTAATTATAAAATGGAAAAAGAAGAAAGTCAAGAATTATTTTCTGTTATCTTCTCTTATATTCCGCCATATTCCCTTTAAAAAACAGACCCTTAAGTCGAAAAAACCCTGGTTATCTTGGAGCTACCAGGGATTTCGGTTAATTGGCAAAGTATTTTATAGCTGTTGGGGATCAATAATTGATGCTATTGGTATCTCACCTTTGATTCCTTTGATAATAAATTCCATAGTGCAATGGGGGCACGTTACGTTGAGACGGTGTTCTTTCACCGGGATAATCATCGGTCCTTCACAGCGGGGGCACATGACCAATACTCGGTTGGAATTATTAGCCGGAGGGCTAGGGAGATTAAGGTCGGATTGGGCCGCTTGCTCGCCGCTGATTGAGTATCCGCAGGTCACACAGGTAAATACAGTACCCGGTTTGGACAGGGGAAGTATTGGGATAAAAAAGAGCGATAAAAATTGACGGTATTGAACTTCCTGAAAATTACGAAGATCGTTACAATGGGGACAATGCCGCCGAATAATGGTTTCTTTCTTTTTTTTAACAGGATTGATTCCTAGTAGTAATAACATCATAACACCTCATTTAAATCTGATACCTATATTGTATAGGAGCGCAACTTGGATTAGATTCGTAAAAGACTGCGAAGTTTAGCAAATAGCCCGGACTCATATTCGTTTTCGTCTTCCCCATCAAAGGAAAGGGTGATAACTAGACGGTAATCATGGGAAGCCGACAAATCCTGACTGGATTGGTCGGTCTTAAGGCTTCGATCGGGTTTCGGAAGTTTTTGGTTAATCAGATTAACTAATTTAAAAAAAGTTTTATTAATAATACTGATTAAACCCAGCAATTCCGGATCCTTTGCAACAAGGAATTGCAGCGGTTGTTTATCGGTATTGATTGTTCCGTAAAATTGACGGCGTAGTTTTATTTTTTGAAAAACCGTCGCCGGGTATTGTTTTAGTTCGACCAGGCGCCGAATCTCCTCTTGTTCTTCATCTAAAAAATCGGATAGTTTAGGTAAAACAGAGGCATTGTTCATTTGGTAAAGCGAACGTTGAAGCGCTTCATTTAACTGATCCGAATTACTAAAGTTATCCTTACGGCTAACTAAATTCAGGCAAATTTTTTCAATAACTTGAATGGTGTTATGCCAATTTAAGGCGGCTGTTGTTAATTGCTGGGTTTGTTCAAAATCCAACCGGTTAACAGCCCGAAAATGTCCATCCAAATCTCCCAGCAATGGATAGTTTTTAGCTAGGTTTGGATAGTTCTCATATAACATTCTTATTTTACGTTGGAAACCCGCTGGAGGAATTTGCTCTTTAGCATATAAAAGAATATCAATATAACCAAACAAAGCAACTTTGTTCCAGGAAATTGAATGGACTGGGTTAGAAAGCCTAGCCTGTAAATGAGCATAATAAGGAAAGGAGATCATTTCCATAAAATTAGTGGTTTCTGTCATTGTTAGGTTCTCCTTACCAGTTTCTCACTAACTGATCTAATCTATCTTTAAAGCCCTCTTTTTCTGCAGAAATATTATCGTCATTATTGGAGGGAGGCGTTTTTACTTCGGCAAGGGTTGGTTTTAACTTAACTAAAGGAGTTAATGTTGATGTCAAAGTATTAACTCTTGGGGCTTCAACCGGAGGTGGACTTGAATTTTCCCGTTTAACATCGGAACCCACCTGAATGATTTGTTCCAAATCCGCTTGCAAACGTGATATCCTAGATATTCGGACCATATGTAAAAACTTACCTTCTTTAATCAATAGAAAATCGGCATCCCAACCTAATAATGTACCGTTAAGCTTGGTGCCATCTTCCAGATATAGAGCGAAGCTATTTTTATCGCGAATCAGGTGATTTAGGACCAGATTGCTGTTTAGAAAACCGGTTTCCAATTCATTCATTTCCGCCAACCACCGAATCTAAACTGGACGAAGTCCGATTGTGGTTTCCGAAGAGCCGTTGCGCAAGTTTCCTGAAGCCGTAAACATTAGCGAATTGGGCTTCTTTTGCTAAGAGCGAGTTTTCAAAATGAGGCATCAAGTACTCGGCTAGAGCCATGCCGCCGCCACCGGTGATAAAGACCATATCCAATTCCCATTTGTTAATCCAGAGACTATTGATCTCGGTTATCAATTTTTCCGCAACCATGCCGAAAGCGTGTTTTTTAATCTCATCAAGATTATATGTTTTACCGGAGATTCTAATTTCGCTGCTTCTTATAGTTTGGTCCAGTTGGTAAATGGGTTTTGTGATTTTAAACTCTTCTTTTAGCAACTCGGAGATGATTACATAAGCGGTACTCAAAGCGGTATTGCTTGAACCACTAAGACGGTCGATGTTTTCTAGGTTATCAACTACAATGTAATCAGTAGTCCGAAAACCGACATCAATAATACCAACTTTAGAGGCGGCTAAATTTTCATCAACAATATTACCGCTGTAGTCGAGAATCAAGTCAAACAAGGAGCCGAATGGTTCGGGTAAGACTTTAACTTCATTTACCATAAGTGAGTATTCTTGATCGGGAGTTTGTTTTCTTTTCATGATCACATCTTGACGGCCTTTATATAATTGGGTTAAGGTTTGTTTAGTCTCGGTATAAAACCCAACGGGAAGGCCGGTTACGATATTGTAGTTTGTGCTTTGTCCTTCGGCTAATAAAGCCAAGGCGGTAGCGAATAAAATTTTACTGATTCTTTCATCCATACGGCTTTCATTCAAGGAAAAAAGAACAACGTCCGATTGCCGATTTGCCAAATCACCCACGAAGTATTCCCGGCCCTCAACCGCTACATGTAAGTTGTTGATCAGGTTTTGCTCAGGACTTTCATCGGTTACGTAACGTAATGTACGGGCTTGTCCTACAACTGACGGAAACAACTTATCTTTTTTGCCGTCGGTGATTTTAACGAACCCATAACCTAAATCAACACCAATATTTTTTTCCATGCCCAAATCTCCTTCCATTTCTTTAACAAACGGTGAAAAAAAGTTTGTTCATATTAAAACAACTATTAACATTTATTACTTCGTCACAATAGCCTAATAACTTTAGAGATAATACCTTGCGATGATTTCACATTAATTATACAGCTAAGGGTGATTATTCATTTGGCTTCTAAAATTATATCAAAAAAACAAAAAGATTCAGGTATTATAATTATTTATTCTCGCATATTTAAAAAAATTTTAAAAATGAATGATCCCCAATGAAAATCACATCTCATTCTATTGCGGTGGTTTACCGATAAATATAGGTAAAGAGTCTTTTAGGCGGGTTAGTTGGAATTGCCTTTTGAAACCCGAATCAATAAGGTCGGATTTGGAATTCTTCAGTTGCAGGATATGGAAAAGTAGTGTCGAAGTATCGAAAAAAACTAATATCACCCAGAGGTGAATGGCTTTGATTCAGTTTCAAAGTGTTGCTAAGGTTTATCCCAACGGGGTGACCGCGTTAAATAACATCAATATATTTATTGACAAGGGGGAATTTGTTTTTCTTGTCGGTCCTAGCGGGGCTGGAAAAACTACCTTGATTAAAATGATTATTCGCCGTGAATTACCGACCCAAGGAGTAATTTATATCGGGCGCAAAAATCTGATTAAAATGAAAGAGAGTGAGGTCCCGGTTTTTCGGAGGAATATTGGAGTGATATTTCAAGACTTCAAACTGCTTCCTAATAAAACCGTTTTTGAGAACGTATCCTTCGCTCTTGAAGTTATCGAGGCTTCACGAAAGGATATCTTAAAACAAGTACCGTCAGTATTGGAGTTGGTTGGATTAAAGGATAAAGCCCAGATCTTTCCATCAGAATTATCAGGCGGTGAGCAACAACGAGTCTCCCTGGCCCGCGCAATTGTAAACCGGCCGCTGGTATTGCTCGCTGACGAACCAACCGGTAATCTAGACCCGGATACTTCCTGGGGAATCATGGATTTGTTGTTGGAGATTAACAAACGTGGCACAACCGTGATTATGGCCACTCATAATAAGACGATTGTTGATAAAATGAGACGGAGAGTCGTGGCCCTGGAATCTGGACGAATCACCAGAGATGAACAGAAAGGGGTTTACGTACTTTGAAGATTAGGACAATGTGGTATTTTACCAAAGAAGCTTCAATTGGCCTTACTCGTAACGGCTTGATGACTATAG
>JAAYEK010000290.1 GCA_012728785.1 Bacillota bacterium
CCGGCACTCGCACACAACATTATGTGAAGAGTGTGCCGGTGCGTACCGAGGTGGTCACCTCGCAGGCCATGAAGAACAAAAACGCCTGGAACGTCTTCGAAGCACTCGAAGGGGTTCCCGGCATAAGGGTTGAGAACCAGTGCCAATCGTGCAACTTCACCATGGTGCGGATGCAGGGGCTGGGCTCCGAGCACACGCAGGTGCTGATCAACGGACAGCCGGTCTACTCGGGACTGGCCAGCGTCTACGGGCTGGAGCAGATCGGCACCGGCGATGTAGACCGCATCGAGGTGGTGAAAGGTGCCGGCTCGGCGCTCTACGGCAGCAGTGCCATTGCCGGTGCCATCAACATCATCACCCGGGAACCTTCACCGGTGCCGACGGTGAGCGCCGACATCCAGTTCGGGAGCCACAACACCAACGTCTACAACCTGAATGCCTCCATGCGCAACGAAAAGGGGAACATCGGGCTGAGCCTTTACGCCCAGAAGATCGATCATGGCGTGATCGACGCCACGGGTGAGGGGATGAGCCGTGAAGAGGTGAAGGGTGCCGACGGCATCTCCGATCGCGTGGGATCGAAGCTGCACAACCTGGGGGCATCACTCTTCATTGAGGACCCCCTCTTCGGCAACGACAGGCTGGTACTGCGCGGCAAGGCAATCAACGAAAAGAGAGAGGGAGGGGTGATCACCGGCAACCTATACAAGAACCCCTTCTCGGAGGGGACGGAGAACATCTCCACCGACCGCTACGAGGCGGAGGCCAACTACAGACTCGTATTGGAAAGCGGCACGGAGATCCACTTCAACAACTCCTTCATCAACCACAACCGCAGTGCCACCAACGACTCCTATCTGGGTGATTACCTCGAGACGCACCAGGGCATGTCGCCTGACGTGCAGGAGCTGCGCCCCTACCTGGCGGAGGAGAACTCGCTCATCAGCACCCTCACCCTGGGAAGGCAGCTGGGCAACCACAGCCTGCTCTTTGGACTGCAGCACTACGTGACCAGGATGAACGAATCGGGCATGTATGTGGTGGTAGACGATGAGAGTGAGTGGTATGGCGACTCTTATCAGTCGACAGCCCGCAAGCATGCACACGAGATGGGGGCTTTTCTGCAGGATGAGTGGCGGGCAACAGAGAAGCTGACGGTGGTGCCGGGTTTGCGCATCGACCGTCACAGCTCGGGTGAGGAGTATGCCTCCGACAGGCAGGTGTTCGACAGCGATTTTCCCAAGACATCCTTCAGCAGAGTAAGCATCAACCCGCGGCTGGCGGTGAAGTACCTGGCCGGTGAGCGTCTCACGCTGCGCGCCAATGCCGGCACCGGCTTCCGTGCTCCCTACGGCTTCTCGGAAGACCTGCACCTCTGCAGCGGCTCCCCCCGCGTCTGGAAATCGTCGGAGCTGGAGGCAGAGACCTCCCGCAGCATCAACCTCTCGGGCGACTACTACGGAGATGGCTTCCAGGTGAGCCTCAACCTGTTCCACACCTACCTCAGGAACAAGATCGACTTCACCGACGCCGACGAGCAGGTGAAGAACCTGGGCTACACCTACCAGTGGCGCAACATCGACGACGCGGTGGTACAAGGCATCGAGATGAGCCTGCAGGTGACACCGCTCAGGGATCTCAACCTGGGTGCCGATTTTGGCCTCAACAGCGGACGCTACCTCAATGTGCGGGAGGAGTGGAAGGAGACCCCCTATGAGAGCGTGAGCAACCGCATCCCCCGCTTCCCCTCCACCACCGGCAGCGTGAAGGCTGAATACACCCCACACAACTGGACCTTCACCCTCTATGGGCTCTACCAGGGCAGCATGCAGATCGACTACTTCAGCGAGGATGCTGCCGGCGCAAAAATCAAAACAACCGATTCCTACATGACCTTCAACGCCAGCATCTCTAAAAGAATAGGGATGGTGCGGCTCTATGGCGGCGGCAAGAACATCTTCAGTTACCTGCAGGATGAAAAGCACCTCGATGATGCTGCCTTCCTCTATGCTCCGGTCTACGGTGCCCTCTGGTACGCCGGCATCTCGGTCAACATCACTCATTGATGACAGCCTGAACAAGCAACAATCCGCACATCACCCCGATGTTGCGGGTTTTTTCTGCGCAACTTGTTAAACATTTTAACCTTATCATGCGTTTCATCTCTTTAATCGATATCTGACTGTTGATAGTGGGGTGCAAATGTCCAAAAAACACCGGCATTGTTGTTTGGTATCAGAAAAAATCATAGCTTTAGTGCAGTTTCTAAATCAAAATATCAGCACACTGAAAATGCATACCGCCCACAAGAGGTATCTATCTAATAATATGCGAAATAGGTAAATCACATAACCAATAAACAAGATATGAAGGTACATGA
>JAAYEK010000052.1 GCA_012728785.1 Bacillota bacterium
AAATATCATCATTTCCTACTTTTCTTGGCCCAAAACTCTCGAGGACAGACTTACCGTCATTCCCGTTGAATTCCATTTTGAGGTAGCAAGGGATGTATGCCAAAGCCTCAACATTTAACTCAACGGTTTGTCCCGCGCCGTTCTCATCCGGGGTCCAACCCTTACGGTCCATTTCAATATTGCTGTATTCTGCTCCAGTGACCCCCCAGACGATAACACCATCGTCGGTTAAATGGTCGCCATAATCGGCGAATACAACCGTTGTGGCCACAACCATTACTAATGCTAGCAACAATATGTTATACCTTTTCATTTATTAATTTTCCCCCTCAAATTATTTTTTATCTACAACCCGATATCCGCGCCAATATCAGGAAGTATTCAAAGCTTCACCGTCTTTTGATCCCATATCTCCAGTAAAAAACGGAGTTGAAACAAACACTCTCCTGCCGGATACTTGATAAAATCTTCGATATAAACTACTATTGATAACTCAACCCAATATGATTCGGACCGGCTGACTGTACCATTACCGGCAGCCAATGGTTTTTTTTTCATTTCTAGAAACTCTCCCGACCGGATTAGACTTTGAATGTCATTCTCCCGCCACCGACTCAAGCTTATCCATAGTGGCGTTTTAGTGTCTTTAACCAAATTGGCCGATAGAACCCACTGTGCATTGGAAGCTACTCTAATAGTCAATGGCATCGGACTTTGAAGCTTAACATCTTCTTTGGTTACTTGGTTTAGATTGATCAAACGTTGGTCTGTTTCCATTCGGACCCATGGTTGGACCTCAACTTCTAATTGAAAAGTTATTTTTTTTAATGGAGTTTGAAATCTGATTGACCCTTGATAAATACCGGGGCGATCGGCGGGGGTTAAGTTTAGACTAAAGATAAGCAACAGTTTCTCGGTAAATGATACTTTTTTGGAATTAATCTCAAAGGGGCCTTTATCCAGTTGGAAATGGCGGTCATTAATGTCTAAGGTCACGCGATGGATCGGAATATAATCTCCGTTTTGATTACTTAAATATGAGTCGAATTCGACTTTCACCCAATCTTCTTCTGAACTGGTTTTTACCGAAAGGTTGCGGTTGAGGGTTAGGCTTTCAACTGGACGGGCTTTCCCAAAATCTATTTTGGATCGATATTCTTTGAATTCAGCTCTAACCGGTTTGTTTTTCACTAAGAAACAATCGAATGCAATTATGACCAAAAAACAGCAGACAATCAGTGTGATTTTTTTTTTGCATTCTGATTTTCTCCTTTTCATTTATGAATTCCATTAGGTCAACAAAACAAAAAACAATACCAATTCTATTTGTTTTTATTTCAATTTATTCAACTTTTTATTCTGAGTTAGTCTGAAATTATTTGAGGGATGGGAGTATCTAAAATCATTTCATTGATTTTACCTTTAATTTTCGATTGATTCCAAACATTCCCTTCATATAAAATTATTGACATTCCTTTCTTTTTCGTGGTTTAACACCATTTTCCCACTGGCCTGAACAGGCGTTTTTCGAGGCATAAAAAAATCAGCCTTTTCCAGGCCGATCTCCATTAACCTTTTACTAATAAATTAAGAAAAATACATGTTTCTAGTGGTTTTTATGATTTCATTTTTTAAAACAGACTCCAGGCGTTCAAGTCTTCCATAATTTCCTGTTCTAATTATACCTTTAACAATTCTTTACAAATACATTTTTTTCTTCTAATCTAATTTGTAAAATGAGCCGATTCCTTTGATATATAACTTTTCAAAAATATCTGGAGGATGAGAAAATGGCTATTAAACCTGTCGACACATCAACCAACGATTTCAATCTACAAAGCAAAAAAATCGCCCTACTTCTGACGATTTATGAACGATTATCCGACCGTTATCGATTTCGCGCCAAAATTCTCGATCTCTGTCTTCTAGTCACCTCAATCACCGTTTGTTTAGCCACTTTTGTCGACTCAAAAGTAATAGAATTTTTTAAGATTCCTTCCGATAAAATCTTTATTGTCCTTGGGATCGGCGCTTTTATGTTATTTGCTTTTTCAGTTTGCTCCCTTATAAGCGACTGGAAGACACAGGCCGCCGGTTTTGGGCGGGCCGCAAATCTATTGAACAAAATGAAGGCGGAATCCGGTGAAAAATCCAAAGCCGACAGCCAAGAGGAAGTGAAGCAACTGCAAATCAAAGCCGTTGAGTATGCTGTGATCGTTAATAATCTCCCCAAGATACCCCAAAAGGAATTTCACAAGTTAAAGACCCTTCACAAACGCCGGATCGAACTAAATCGGATGACCGAGATTTATCCCGGTAGCTCGGTCTGGTTATTAAGAATAGTTGTCAATCTCCGGGCGAACCTTAATGTGTTGTTACGAAAGCCTGTAGTTAATGATAGCGTGGAGGAAGTGGGATAGAATCTAAAGCATGGGCGGCATTCTTAGCTGCCTGCCGCCCAATTAGTTGCCGGCAAATTCCGGTTTAGGTATAAACTAACCTGATGGGTATAACTCTCCAGTTGCAGAATCTATTTTTCCCCCATAGTCGCCGCTTTTACCGAAGGGATTTTAGCCGTCAAACTGTAACTACTATAGATATGCCGCACCATCCTACTCAATATTGGTTCTCTTAACACCTTATCCCGCCTCAAACGGCAAGTTTTCCTCCTCGTTTCCCCAATTTCCAAGCCGTTTTCGCGATCTAAAACCCCCTCGAGGATGGGCTTTCAGCCCATCCTCCTTAATTTTTGGCTCAAAAGCCGGTAATGCGGTCCGCCTGTTACATTCAGCGATATTAAACATAAGATGTTCCGAAAGGGGGATTGCCCATGAATTCCAAGGACCATATCACCCAAGTAGGTTCGGAATCCCACCCGGGAACAATATCCCAATCTTGTGGGATTGCAATCGATAAAT
>JAAYEK010000053.1 GCA_012728785.1 Bacillota bacterium
AATCACCATCCCGGATTTTTTTAGTAATCGGTTTAAAGAAAAGAAAAAAGTAATCATGACAATTGCGGCCTTATTTATCTTGATATTTTTTACGGTTTATGCGTCAAGTTGCTTTGTTACAGTAGGCAAACTTTTTAGTACGTTGTTTGGCGCGAAATATCAATTGATGATGATTGTAGGGGCTTTATTTGTAATATTATATACAATAATCGGCGGGTTTTTGGCTGAAAGCACCTCGGATTTTATGCAAGGGGTCGTAATGTTCATCGCATTGGTCGTGGTTTTACTAACTGGTATTTCCAAAGCCGGTGGTATCTCGGCTATTGTCGAGAATGTTAAACAAATACCGGGCTTTTTTGATTTCTTCGGAATCGCGCAGCCGGTAATGGGTAATGGAGCGCAACAAATTGGAGAATCCGGAAAACCTTTATTCGGTCCGGCCGCAAACTATAGTATACTGACGATCATCTCCACTCTCTCCTGGGGGCTGGGTTACTTCGGTATGCCCCAGGTGTTATTGAAATTTATGGCGATTCGTAAAACTAGTGAGTTGACTTTATCGCGCCGAGTCGCTACCATTTGGTGCGCTATTTCCCTTACTGCCGCTGTTGCGATCGGTATCATCGGCAGAGTGTTATATCCGATCGAATTACTTACCCAAAGCGCTGCTGAGAAGATCTTCATCGTAATTTCCACCAATTTCTTCATTCCGTTATTCGCAGGATTTGTGATGGCGGGTATTCTGGCGGCGACTATCAGTTCATCCGATTCATATTTATTGATTGCGGCTTCTGCTTTTTCGAAAAGCTTGTATCATGGCATTATGAAGAAAGACGCTTCTGATAAAGCGGTCTTATATGTAACCAGAATCACCTTGTTGGTGATCGCCATCTTTGCAATATTGATCGCTTTAGATGAGAACAGCGTTATCTTTACCATTGTCTCCTTTGCTTGGGCCGGTTTCGGCGCTACTTTCGGGCCGATTATGCTGTTTTCCTTGTTTTGGAAGCGGGTCAACCGGGCCGGCGCGATTGCCGGGATGTTAGCCGGAGGAGGCATGGTCTTCATTTGGAAGCTGCTTTTGAAACCTTTGGGAGGAGCTTTTGGTATTTATGAGTTATTCCCGGCCTTTGTGATTTCTTGTGTCGCTATTGTAATAGTTTCGTTATTGTCTAAAGAGCCGCCCCAAGATATCCAGAAAGAGTTCGAACTTGCCAAAACATTTGAATGTTAATTTTCAAATATAAAATCAAACCAATAAAGTAAAATTGACAAACATAAGAAAACTTGATAATATTTTAGAAGAATAATATTAATTTTATGCGTTGATAGGGAAAATACTCTGTATTACGGCATCTATAGAGAGCTGTCGGTTGGTGAAAGATAGCGGGCCGGGCAGGTTGTGACTCACCCTTGAGCAGTCAGCTGAAAGTCGTGGTTATTTTGTAAAAACCCGACAAATAGGTTGAATCGGGTTTTCTCACCGTTATCAAGAGAGGGCATTATTCTATGGAGAACTATGCCTAAAGAGTGGGTATGATTGTCATACCAAAAAGAGTGGTACCACGTGAGTTTAAAGCTTTCGTCTCTTGCAAAACGCATCAGATGAGAGCTTTTTTTACGTTACTTTAAAAGTTAATTTTTATAGTATACTCTCTTGTAAGGTGTAAGATTTAAAGGAGGCAGTTAGTATGAAAATTGCGTTTTCAACCCTAGGATGTCCTAATTTTAGTTGGCCTGAAATATATTCCATGGCTAAAGATCTTGGTTTTGACGGCATTGAAATTCGCGGGCTGGGTAATGAAATTTTTGCGGTAAAAGCGCCGCCTTTCACCGAAAGCCAACTACCGGAGACTAAAAAGAAACTTGCTGAGTTACGCTTGGAGATCCCGTGTCTTTCATCGGGATGTTGCCTAAAGTTTGCCGATAAGGCGGAGGAAAATCATGAGGAGATTGTGGAATATATTACCCTTGCATCCAAGCTTGGCGCCTCCTATGTCCGGATCTTAGCCGATCTGGAACCGCAACCGGCCGGGGAAGTGGATGATGGGGTAGTTTTAGCCGCCTTACAGCGATTGGTTCCGGTAGCGGAAGCCAATGATGTAACCCTGTTGGTAGAGACAAACGGCGTTTATGCCGATACTGCCCGTTTACGCGGATTATTGGATCATTTAGCCAGCGATTCGGTGGGCGCTCTTTGGGATACCCACCATCCATACCGTTATGCGGACGAGACCCCGGGAAAGACAGTCCAGAACCTTGGCGCTTATATTCAATATGTCCATATCAAGGATTCCATTGTTGAGAATGGTAAAACCATATACCGGTTGATGGGCGAGGGCGATTTGCCGATTGATGAAATTATGCTGGCGCTACGCTCGATAAATTATGACGGTTATATCTCATTGGAATGGGTTAAACGCTGGGCTGCCGACTTGGATGACGCCGGTATCGTATTCCCCCACTTTGCCAACTTTATGGGCCGCTATGCGAAGACAAACGAATCTAAGGGCCGTCTTTTTGATAATAACGCTAAAACCGGAAAATATATTTGGGAGAAGGATTCGCTGATCGATCTGACTTTCCCTCAAGTATTAGATAGAGTTGTTGACGAATTTCCCAATCAATATGCTTTTCGTTACACTACTTTGGATTATACCCGGACCTACTCCGAATTCCGCGATGATGTGGATACTTTTGCCCGTTCGTTAATTGCCCTAGGGGTCAAACCCGGCGATCATGTGGCTATCTGGGCCACCAATGTCCCTCAATGGTATATCACCTTCTGGGCGACTACCAAAATCGGCGCGGTTTTGGTCACAGTGAACACCGCCTATAAAATATACGAGGCCGAGTATTTGCTCCGCCAGTCGGACACCCATACATTGGTAATGATCGATGGCTATAAGGATTCCGACTATGTTGGCATTATTAAGGAACTCTGCCCGGAACTTGAAGATTCGGAGGCGGGAAAACCGCTCCACCTAAAACGTCTGCCTTTCCTGCGGAATATCATCACTGTCGATTCTAAACAGAAGGGTTGTTTAACATGGGAAGAGGCAATGGCCCTTTCCGAAGGTGTCCCGGTTGAGGAGGTTTACCGCCGGGCGCTCTCCATTAACCGGCACGATGTCTGCAATATGCAGTATACTTCGGGGACTACCGGTTTTCCTAAAGGGGTCATGCTTACCCATTATAATGTAGTGAATAACGGCAAAAATATCGGCGATTGCATGGACCTTTCCACCGCCGACCGGATGATGATCCATGTGCCGATGTTTCACTGTTTTGGAATGGTGCTGGCGATGACCGCATCCATGACTCATGGCGTGACTTTGTCGCCGATACCGTATTTTTCGCCCAAACAGTCCCTGGCCTGCATTAATCAAGAGAAAATAACTGCTTTCCATGGTGTTCCAACAATGTTTATTGCCATGTTAGAGCATGAGGATTTTCCAAAGACCGACTTTTCCCAGGTGAGGACCGGTATTATGGCGGGTAGCCCCTGCCCGGTCAAGGTGATGCAGGATGTGGTGGATAAAATGAACATGAACGAGATTACCATCGTTTTCGGCCAGACCGAGTCGTCACCGGGCTGTACTCAGAGTCGGGTTGACGATTCCATCGAACTCAGGGTCAATACCGTCGGCCGGGCTTTACCGGGTGTGGAATGTAAGATTGTCGATCCGGCTACGGGGGAGGATTTGCCTCCCAATACCGACGGTGAATTTGTGGCCCGGGGCTATAATATCATGAAAGGCTATTACAAGATGCCGGAGGCGACGGCAGCCGCCATTGATGAAAACGGTTGGTTGCATACGGGTGATTTGGCCCGATGCGATGAGAATGGGTACTATAAAATTACCGGACGGATCAAAGATATGATCATTCGGGGCGGGGAAAATATCTATCCCAAGGAAATTGAAGATTTTATCTATACTCACCCTAAAGTGAAGGATGTTCAAGTCATCGGCGTCCCCGACAAACAATATGGCGAGGAGATTATGGCCTGTGTAATTTTGAAGAGCGGGATGGCTTTAACCGCCGAGGAACTTAAAGATTATGTCCGTTCACATATGGCTAAACACAAAACCCCGCGTTATGTGGATTTCGTCACCGAATTTCCAATGAACGCGGCTGGTAAGATCATGAAGTACAAAATGAGGGAGCAGGCCGTTGAAAAGCTGGGCCTTCAAGTGGACAGCAAGATTGTTACTGCTTAAACAGGGTACATCAACACTCTGTTGTAAATGATTATGGAAAGTTCGGGGCAGCCCGAAGAACTACAATTCTATTGGTTTTTAAATGCTAATGGCTGTCTTGATTGAAACTTGATCAAGACAGCCTTCGCTATCTAGAATGGATTATTCTCCTCCATACTTTTGGAGGATTTCTTCAATCAATTTATCCGTTGCCGGGTCCGTTAGCTGCCAATCCGGATGGTTTTCATACCATTTGATAATCTCCTTGACACCTTCGGCAAAATTAATCTTCGCTTGATATTCGGGCACAAATCGTTTGATTTTTGAATTGTCAAAGATCATGGAGTGTGCTTTGTCTCCCAACAGACTACCTTCCATCCGGGGATCGATTTTCGCGATATAGTCGGAGGGAATATGGACTGGATTAAGCGGTATTCCTAATTCCCGCGCAATCAATTCATAGATGTTATTCCAAGGTAATAATTCGTCGCTAGTAATATGAAACGCTTCGCCGAGTACCTTTTGGTTACCGAGTAAGCCGACAAAACCCTTGGCGAAGTCCCGATGGTGGGTTAAGGTCCAGAGGGAGGTGCCATCGCCGTGGATGATCACCGGTTTTCCCTTTTTAATGCGGTCCAAAACGGTATAACCCCAATCGAAGGGAAGCAAAGTTTGATCATAGGTATGGGAAGGCCGGACAATGGTGGCTGGGAAATTATTCTTTTGGTACTCATCCATTAAAATTTTTTCACAAGCGATTTTGTCCCTGGAATATTGCCAGAAGGGATTTTCGAGGGGAGTCGCTTCGGTAATCGGTAATTGTTGCGGCGGTTTTTGATAGGCGCTGGCCGAACTGATAAAGACATATTGACCGGTTTTTCCTCGGAAGACTTCCAGGTCGGTTTGAAGATGTTCAGGTGTAAAGCAGATCCAGTTCACTACCGCATCGAAGGTGTAACTTTTGAGAATATTTTGGACTTCTTGTTTGTTCCGGATATCGCCGGTGATTTGATTGACCCCATCGATCTTGCGGTGGCTACGGCCGCGATTTAAATGGTAGAGAGTTATTCCTGTGGCAACGGCCAAATCCGAACAGGCGGAGCTGATGACGCCGGTCCCTCCAATAAATAATACTTTCATGATGCCCTCCATTTGTATGATTATCAACAAAAAAGATAGAACTTTTAGCAATAATAGTTCTATCTCCTACATTATTTCCCTTTAATCAATAGATAATTAATTAGTTTTCCGACCGAATAAGGAAAATCAGGCTATACTTGCCGGTGGGTTTGTAGTAAAGTATTGGTAGGTTTCGCTATTTGGATTGTAATTAGAATAGCTCTAAATAATAAATATGGAGGTTATCATGGCTAAAGACGCTTCATTTGATATTTACTCCACCGTTGATATGCAAGAGGTGGATAATGCGGTTAATCAAACCAATAAGGAGATCGGACAACGCTATGACTTTAAAGGCAGTGTTTCCAAAGTTGAAATCGATGGGGAAGGGTTGAAGGTTCTTGCTGACGACGATTATAAGCTCCGGAGCGTAGTCGAGATTCTCAAAGCGAAAATGATTAACCGGAAAGTTCCGGTGAAAAACTTGAACTTTGAAAAAGCCGAGTCGGCCAGTGGCGGAACAATACGGCAAATAGTCAAGATCCAAAACGGGATCGAACAGGAAAAGGCCAAGGCAATTGTGAAAGATATTAAAGGCCTGGGTCTGAAAGTCCAAGCCCAGATCATGGAGGACCAGGTCCGGGTCACCGGCAAGAACCGGGACGATCTGCAAGCGGTGATCCAAGCCTTGAAAGGAAAAGATTATGGGGTGGAGCTGCTGTTTGGGAACTATCGGTAATTCTTTTATAGTTGCATGTCAAAAGGGTTGTTTTAGTGTTAAGCTGAAACAGCCTTTTTATATTAGGCAAATGTCATAACACCTTTGGTCCTAGGTTAGCTTAGAATATCCTAGTAAAGAAAAAAAGTTCTTACGCTTATCATAATTTAAAAAGGTGATCTTATGGTATTGCCTTATGGATTAAAAGAAGAAAATTTACAATTTATTGGCAAGGGTTCTCAAGGTAAGGTCTATTTACTCGACCCGCAGCGGTGTGTTAAGATTTATCATCGTAAAGAGTTTCTCCCTCTAGAACTAGAGATTTTACTAAGAGCAAACTATGAACCGCAATTTCCTAAGGTTTACGAGTGGGGTGACGATTATATGATCCGGGAGTTTATCCCGGGAGTCGGACTTAAAGAATATTTACGCCATAATCCTTTGACTGAAGAGTTATCGCGCCAAATCGCCGAACTTTTTTTAGCCTTTGAAAGATTAGGGTTCAATCGCCTTGATACCAGAATGGCCCATGTGATTGTGACTCCGGAAGGGCAAATTAAAGCCATCGATCCCGCCAATGCTATGCGTAAACAGGGTTCATATCCGAGAAAGTTTCTATCACAGCTTAGTGACTTGAAATGCAAGAAAACTTTTTTAAAACATTTGCAAGGGATCAATCCGATGCTTTATGAAAGATGGCGTTATCTATAGTTAATTAAAAGGGCGGTTGCATAAAGCTTCTTTTGCAACCGCCCTTTATGATTGATTATTTCACGAAATTAAGATACGTAGCTTTTCCGTTCCGGATATTTCTTTTGGGATGTTTTTTCAAAGTTTACTCTTTTACTATTACCGGTTCGTTGCGGAACCAGAGTGTTTTTTGAAGATGACCGTTCTTGAACAGAAACACTTTTTGATTCAAGCGCGTTTTTCAAAAAAGCAGCGGCAATATCCAAAGTAGTAATATCCGGATTTAGTTCTTCGAGCATTTTTTCAATATAGCCGACATACTTTGATAAATTGCCTTGGGCAAGAACCGACTTTACTGTTTCCAGAACCTGAGTAGCTTTTTTATCCTCGATATCGATTAAAGAAGGTGGCTTTTGAAGAGAAATCACGGACTTGGTATAGCGTTGGATGTCTTTTAATTTATAAATTTCTCTTCCCGAAACAAAAGTAAAAGCTTTGCCTGGCCGTCCAGCTCTACCGGTCCTTCCGATGCGATGGACATAGTATTCTTCGTCGTTGGGAATGTCGTAATTAAATACCGCGTCAATATCATCGACATCAATGCCACGGGCTGCCACATCAGTAGCGATTAAGATATCGACTTTACCTTGTCTAAACTTGGCCATTACTTTATCACGCTGAGATTGCCGGATATCGCCGTGTAAGGCCTCGACTAGATAACCTCTGGATTGGAGGTTGGAAGCGAGTTCATCTACTAGACGTTTGGTGTTGCAAAAAACTAAAGTCAATTTAAAGTTGTAAGCGTCAATCATCCTAGTGAGAATATCCAGCTTAGATGAATAGCGGGCTTCAATGTAATATTGTTCGATTTTGGGGACAGTAAGTTGTTGATGAACGGCTTTGATCAGGACCGGATTTTTTTGATATTTTTTTGTCAAATCCATAATCTCTTTAGGCATGGTTGCTGAATAGAGAATGGTCTGTTTCTCCTGGGGCACTTCTTTCAAAATAGTGTCGATATCATCCCGGAAACCCATATTTAACATCTCATCAGCTTCATCAAGGACCATCATTTTTAAATTACTCAATTTTAAAGTGTGACGCCGTAAATGGTCCATAGTTCTTCCGGGGGTACCGATGATAATCTGTGGATGGGTTCTTAAAGCGGCGATTTGCCGTTCAATCGGCTGTCCGCCGTAAACCGGTAGGATACGAATCCCCCGCTTATATTTGGCGACATTTTTTAATTCCTCCGCTGTCTGGATCGCTAGTTCCCTAGTTGGGCAGAGGATCAATCCTTGAATATCCTTGTTCTCGGGACGGACCATCTCAATCACGGGAATTCCAAAAGCGCAGGTTTTTCCGGTGCCGGTCTGGGCTTGACCGATTAGGTCTTGGCCTGATAAAAGATGGGGAATTGATTGGGATTGAATCGGAGTCGCTTCCTCAAAGCCCATTTCGGCAACGGCTTTTTGAACCTCTTTCGAAAGGTTCAATTCTTGAAATCTTAAATTTTTCATAGTTATTCCTTTGTTTTTATTTCCACTTTGAAAATTTGAACTTGCGTTTTAAAAATAGCGGATTAAACCGTTGCTAATCATTTCCAAAACGATTGTATTAACGGAATCAGCAAAGTAGATTAGTACAAACAGCTGAAATTAAGATTTGAGAGGAAGAGCTTGGCTTTGCCGGGGCTATTTTTAAGGGGGGAAAAATAAAAGCGAACTCTCTAAATAGATTAATAAAACGGGTTAATATCCGATTTGAACCTATACCTCATTCAAATATTGCTATTTGCCATCATAATTATACGCGCTTTGATTTGGAAAAGCAACTAAAACAATAAGTTTGATATAAATTTTAACAAAAAAGCTTCTATTTTGCAAAGTAAATCATTAAACCTCAATCCGCCAATTCGGTTTCTTAACCTTTTTAATTAGTTACTTGCCGGATACAAGTTAAAAGGATTACCTTTAATTTCCTCAGGTTACCATTGTTGTTTAGGTTTAGATTGGTTTTATCAGATGATTTATGATAAAATAGGTAATACAAGTTATTAAAATAGCAGTTTTATATTCAATCTAGCGAAGATGGGATTGGTTTATGAAATGGAAAAACCTTTACCTGCTGAAAACCACAATAATAAAATAGGGAATACCCGAATAATTCCGCTTACTAGGCGAATAATTGTTATTTTCATTATTTCAATTTTGATAACTAGTTTTGCTTCCAACTATATTAATCTAGCTTTTAATAGAGCCGAACATATCAAGATGATGAAAGAGCTTTTGGTGAAAGATTTAAAGGAAGTATACGATTTTATCAATTCTCAGTATGAAATCTACCAATTCTCCAAAGATAACCCTGATTCATTTAGTTCCACGATTCAAAGCCTCGAATCCAACGCTGTCCGGCAAATGAAAAACAAGAAATCCGTTACCATGGGTATATTAATCAAGGACGAGCGGCGAGGGCTAATTGTCTTTCAAGCATCCCATATCCCGAAACTTGACGTTTTTGATGATCAAACGGCTTTGATCCGTATTTTGCAACAAGAAGCGAAAGGTATCCGTGAAGGAGCCCTGAGTTTTTATATTCGCGGCGAAGAATACTATGGCGTTTATAAGTTTTTTCCCAAATGGAACACTTATTTGATTAGAGCGGAAGAGATGAATGAGTTTAGCCAAAGTTCACGCCGGATTTTTCGTAATGTCGCCCTAATTATCGGATTAATCACGTTAGCCTGCGCTTTAGTTGGGACTTACTATATTCGGCATATTACCCGTTTTATCGACCAAATTACCGGCGCAATTTTAAAGATGACCGAAACCCAGCAGATGAATTTGATCAATTTAGACGGCGCTACCAATGATAACATTACTTTTATGGGCATGGCCTTTAACTCTTTGTCGAGTTCTATTAATAATCTGCTTTCGATCTTTAAAAGGTTCGTCAACCAAGATGTGGCAGCTCAAGCTTACCAAGAAAAGATGGTCCGGCTGGAAGGAGACCGGAAGGAGTTGGCGATTCTCTTTTCAGACATTAAAAGTTTTACTACAATGACGGAAACCTTAGGTACTGATATTATCAATATTCTCAACCTTTATTACCAGCGGGCGATTCGGGCTATTTTTCAACGCAACGGTTTGATCGGGTCAATTGTAGGTGATGCCGTTTTAGCGGTTTTTGGGGTTAAAATCGGAGAGGGTGAAGATTCGACCAACAAGTCATACCAAGCAGTTTGGGCTGGTTATGAGATTCAAAAAGCCGCTCGGACTCTCCGCTTGGAGATGAAGAAACGGCGGGACGATATTTTTAAGATTAAGGGAGCTTTGACTGAAGATGAGGAACGGATTTATCAGGCGGTCCTGGTCGAAGTCGGAGTGGGGATTGACGGGGGCACGGTCTTTTACGGCAATATCGGTTCCTATGAAAGGATGACCAATACGGTGATCGGGGACAATGTCAATTTTGCGTCCCGGTTGGAAGGGTTAACCCGGATTTATAAAGTTCCGATCATTTGTTCCGAGTATATCAAAGATGATATTGAACAAAACTTAGCCGAAAAATATTTTTATTTTTTAGAATTGGATACGGTGCAGGTTAAAGGGAAGACCATCAGTAAAAAGATTTTTTGGCCGATTCCTTTACGAGCTTTAGATGAAAACTTAAAAGCCGATTTGATTAAGTTTGAGGAAAGTTTGGCCTTGTATTATAAAGGTAAATGGCAAGAAGCCCACGAGTGTTTTAAGGAATTACGCTTGCCAATGGTTGATGAATTTATTAATAGGACAAGGAGTGGTCAAGTTCCTAACAACTGGAGCGGGACATGGACCATCGGAACCAAATGAAAAAGATATTGTCGAGTAAGGAGTTTTTACTCCAAAATAGTCTGGCTGAGGATGAAAAACCGGCCATTTACTCTTTGGAGGCGGAATTCGCCAAGGCCAAAAAAAATCGGGATTATAAACCGCTTTTGGTTTTTTGGGGTTTTGTAATTTTAATGGTCGGGTTGACTTTGGGAACGGTTAGGTTTTTAGAGCGCCAATCCAAGCAGATCAATATCGATATCTCCGATTTTGAGGATCTGCGCCTCAAGGAAGCCCTCAGTGAAGCGGAAGAGTTGCGTGGAGCTAATGAGGATTTGGAAGGTTATCATTATGCATTAAAGACTATGTTAAAAGGGAAAAAGGCCGACGGGTGCGTGATTGACCCCAGACAAGCTGATAATATCATAGTATTTGTCAATGAGGAAGTAACGTCGGAAATAGAAGTTAAACTATATCGCGGTAATAATCAATATGTTGGAAAAATAAGACTGGTCCCCAATGAAAACGGGGTTTGGGCGGAAACGGTTGAAACGGTCAAAAAACAAAGGATTAGACCTTTGGATTGGTTTAGGTTGCCGAAGCCTTGATTGAGTCAAGGGTATCAGATGATCTTCTCTTCCTTCAGACTAAACTACTTTTCTTCCCCGACTATAAGATGATCTACTAAGCTGATATTTAAAAATATCTCTCACACTTTTCGACGGGTTCTCTTTTGAGGTCGAGGAGGAGGTCTAATATTTTATAACAGACAAGCGGAGAAGTGATCCGGCTGTCTTCGATGTCGTAACGATGGCGAGAGATGCGGTCTTTATTTTTGTTTTATTTAGGTCTAGGATAACTAAAAAGGGCAATTAAACATGCTGCCCCTCTCCAAACATTCAAAATCGGGTAACGTTCGTGGAGAGGGGTGTTGTAGTTAAATTACTAAGACTGATCGGGTAGCGGGCGGGGTGAGGCGATCGATGCGGCCTTAGCGGTATTGAAGAATGCGATTAAAGCGGTTGCGTAGGTAGGGAAATTGGATTGGTAAAAAAATAATCAATAATTCTTCATTATCATCGGACTTATAAAATTAGATTGGAAAAATTCAATTTCAAAATGCACTATAGTGTACCCGAGCGTCGACTATAGTGTATCAGAAAATGTACTATAGTGTATCTCAAAGTCTACTAGGCTTAATTTAGGTTATTAAAATCAATAATTTTCAAGGAGGATATTTAAATGGCAAAAAAAATTCAAGCATGGACCGAGTTTAGACCAAGGTTAGAATCGACCAATCCAATGACCAGCAAAGAACTGATCGAAAACATAATCGCCGCTACTAATCAGAGTCGCGGTAGCGTGCAGGCGGTGCTTTCCGAATTGGACGTCCAGATCGAGTCCGCCCTTAAAAGCGGGGCGCATTGTCCAATTACCAAACAGTACTCATTATCAACCCATCGGCAAAAAAGACGGTTCCGTGAATATTAAGGTACGCGTCAACCCCGAACTGGACAAGCGTATTAATGCCGAATTTCGCGGTAAATGGATCAACAGCGCCAATATCGGCAAGAGCGAGGAAGAGATCATCGCTCTTTGGAATGAAGCCCACCCCGAAGATCTGGTTGAGGTGTAAGACGGAAGGGCAGCCTGATTGGTTTTAATTGTACATTGTACATTCTAAATTGTAAATTACTCTCCAAACACTCAAAATCGGATCAAATTCGTGGAGAGGGGCGTTGCGCTATAGTAGCTATGACCACTCAGGTAGCGGGTGGGGGGAGGCGTTGTCAATAAATAACAATCAACCCTAAAAAGCCAATTATCGACAGGACAATATGAATCGAAATAGTATTTAACACCAGTCCCTTTTGGGATTCACCCTGATCCTCCATGAAAATGGGAATCACAAAGGGCGGCGGGAGTAGGAACATGGCATAAAGGGCGATTTGGAAACCCCGGCCGAGATGGAAAACTTGGTCGATTAATAAAGTATTGATCAAATAGGCAAATAATAAAAGGACTCCCATTCTTAGCAAGGTTGTCAGTAGCGGGAATCCGATTTTTTTCGGATTAATCCGTAATTCGTAACCGATTACCAGACAGATTAGCGAGGTGGTCAGGCCTGAAAGCAGCTGGAGGGTTTCTAAAAAGGAATTTGACAGAGGGAAGGCTTTAATGACATCGGTTAATCCGGTAGCGCCGACTAAAATTCCGAAGAGGATCGCGATAATCACCGGGGATTTTAAAAACGAGAGGGCTAATTCTTTGGCGGAAAACGTTTTCCCGTTTAACTTACCCAGATAACTGACGAGCACGAAAAAGACGAAAACAACTTGGCCCAGATCAACCAAGGCCAGCTGATACATGTTGGCCGCGCCATAAACCGTTAGAAACAGCGAGTACCCCATCATCCCCGTTTCGAAACCGCTGAACAAGGCCGGGTAATAATTATTCTCAATCTTGCCAATTTTTTTGAAGAACATTCCTAAAAACAGCATCACAACGCAGGTAAGAAAGATTACCAGCACTAGGTATAAATACTTTTGCTCCAATCTGGTCTCGGCGAAAGCCATGAAAAGCAGGGCCGGTAAGGAAAGGTTGACGACGATTTTTTTTAGATCATTGACGGTATCTTGTTTAATAAAATTAAGCCGGTTTAAAATATTCCCTAAAAACAACAGCCAAATAACGGGTAAGACCTTTGAAATGACTGTCAGCCAATTATTCATGTGCGCTACTCCGTTCTATTTGAGATAAAACTAAATCACTCATTTTATACCGGTGTCTTGGGAGAGTAAACGATGAAGGGACACTTAGATGATACTATAGATTATAGCTGTTTTTAGGAAGGGTTTCAAGAATTCGTAGTTTGATATGACAGCCCAAAAAATTACCACCATGCTTCGGGGTCTATTAGTTGGGAAGTGATATTAGTTGAAAAGAATTGTTTACTCCGCTAGAGGGGGACAAGATGCTCCTGGTTTCGTATGGAGGACAAGACTTTGCAGACTATCACCGCTAAGGAATTATTACTAAAACAAATTCGTGAAACAGGTTATCTGGGATATGTTGGCGAACGATATACATATATTGTTTATATTAGCGAATAATTTTCGTTAATGTAATAGATATATGAAATAGCGCGTCGAAGAAAGTAGAACTATGATAGAATAATTAGAGGAAAAAATCCCCGTGCCCAATTTAAGTCCGCCATCGTGGCGGGCAACGAAAAGATATTTGACTACTGATAAAAATGCTAGTGGGTGATCAAATATGGCAGAAAAAGAAGCAAGAGCGCGCATAAAGATCAATAAACTTCTCGAAGAATCAGGCTGGAGATTTTTTGACACGCCCGAAAAGAAAGCCAATATTCTATTAGAGAACAATGTTAAGTTGACTGCCTCTTTATTAAATAATCTTGGTGAAGATTTTGAGAAAACAGGCAATGGTTTTATTGATTTTCTTCTTTTGGACGCTCAAGGATTCCCATTCATTGTGCTTGAGGCAAAAGCAGAAGATAAGAATCCTCTTTTTGGAAAAGAGCAAGCAAGAAAGTATGCTATTTCACAAAACTGCCGTTTTGTTATTCTTTCCAACGGAAATATTCATTATTTTTGGGATTTGGAACGTGGCAATCCCCATATCATAAGTTGTTTTCCATCACCTGAAACAGTTAAAGGTTATTCAAGCTTCAAGCCGGACAGGAAAAATCTTGTCTGTGATACTGTTGCAGATGATTATATTGTATTGACTCAAAACCCGGACTATAAAAACGATCCATCCTTTCAAAATGAACTATCCCGCCAAGCATTTATTGAAACAAATAAGCTCAGATTCTTACGAAAATATCAAATACAAGCTGTTCAATCAATACAAAAAGCTGTCAGTGAAGGACACGACCGTTTCCTTTTTGAGATGGCGACTGGAACGGGTAAAACCCTTGTCTCGGCAGCAATCATCAAATTGTTCCTTCGCACAGGCAATGCCCGCAGAGTTCTATTTCTAGTTGATCGGTTAGAGCTTGAGGATCAGGCGAATAAGGCGTTTATCGCTTATCTTCGTAATGACTATAAAACAGTAATCTATAAAGAAAGCCGTGATGACTGGCGTAAAGCTGAAATTGTTGTATCTACGGTTCAGACCTTTCTGGCTAAAAACCGTTATAAGCGACTCTTTTCACCTGACGACTTTGACCTGGTAATATCTGATGAAGCGCATCGTAGTATTGGCGGTAACAGTCGGGCGGTTTTTGAGTATTTTATCGGATATAAGCTGGGATTGACCGCTACACCGAAAGATTATCTCAAGCATATTGATATCTCCGACCTTGGCGAAAACGACCCGCGCGAACTGGAAAGAAGGTTGCTGCTTGATTCTTATAAGACCTTCGGGTGTGAAAATGGCGAACCTACCTTTCGATATTCATTACTTGATGGAGTAAAAGAAGGCTTTTTAGTTAATCCAATAGTGGTGGATGCTAGAACAGAAATCACAACCCAACTTCTTTCCGAGCAGGGATATTCGATAACTGCTAAAAATGAAGACGGAGAAGAAGTAGAGGAAGTCTATATCCAACGGGACTTTGAAAAAAAGTTTTTTTCTGAGAACACAAATCGAGTTTTAAGCCGCGCGTTTTTGGAAAATGCTCTGCGTGATCCAATTAGCGGTGAGATTGGAAAGACTATTATTTTTTGTGTCTCACAAAACCATGCAGCGAAAATAACGCAAATTCTCAATGAATACGCCCATCAAATGTTCCCGGAGAAATATCATTCCGACTTTGCCATCCAGGTAACTTCCCGTATCAGTGATTCACAACAATTCACCATTAACTTTACCAATAATCGGTTATCTGGTACAGGAAACTTCAATCCTTTATACAAAACCAGTAAAACCCGCTCTTGTGTAACTGTCGGTATGATGACTACCGGGTACGATTGTCCGGATATTTTGAACCTCTGTCTGATGCGTCCTATCTTTTCACCGACTGATTTTATTCAGATTAAAGGACGGGGAACAAGAAAACATAATTTTACCGAAGAATTGATTGACCCGCAAATGAAAGATCAGGTAGGCGAAAAGCAAAAAGAGCAATTCAAGATATTCGATTTCTTCGCTAACTGTGAATACTTTGAGGAAAAGTTTAATTATGATGAAGTACTGAACCTTCCAAAGAATTCCGGAGATGAATCGGGCCAAGGCGGTGAAACTAGGCCCCCCAACGGAGAATACCACTCGATTCGAGAAGATAGTATTTCTTATTCAGTTGAAAACAAAATCGGTCTCGATGGAATGAAAATCGATCGGATGTACTTTGAAAAGTTTGAACAGAAGATCATTGAACATCCCGCCCTGAAGGAACAGGTGGAAGCAGGAAAGTGGGAAGAATTACTGGATTATATTGAAAAGCATATTTTAGACAAACCGGAAGAGTACTTTACTCTGGAAAAACTCCGTGCATCGGTACATACTGACCGTAGAATATCCATGCGCGAAATGGTGGAAAAGATTTTCGGGTTGATTCCGTACTTTAAATCCAAAAATGAACTTCTGGATGAAGAGTTTGATAAGTTCGATAGCCGCTACTTACCGAAGGAAGAATATTTCAGTTATGCAAAGACGGTTTTCAAAGCGTATATTCTCGATGCAGAGTTTAGAGATATTATTGATCAAGGTAAATTTGCTTACTTGAATGTGACCCCATACGGCGAAGCATTCAAAAAATTATCACCAGAACTTCGAAAAGCGATCCCGGAATACATTAAAGACTTTGTATCGTTGAATAAGTTCGTGGCATAAACCTATCGAAATCGAGAGGTTTATAGAAAGCGTCTATCATCCGGATTTTAATTATAGGCAAATTTGCCACAAATGATACCCAATAGCAAATGGGAGAAGATTGAATGAGCAATAAAACTAAAGTTTTACAGGTGCAAAGCGCTTCGATTTCTGTTATTTCAAACGAAAATGATGATTTTATTTGTATTACCGATATTGCAAAGGCCAAGGAAGGGGATTCTAGGGCCGCAGATGTTATTAAAAATTGGATTAGAAGCCGCACGACTCTTGAATTTCTTGGCACTTGGGAACAGATGAATAACCCTGATTTTAAAGTGGTCGAATTTGACCACTTTAAAATGCAAGCAGGTCTGCCAAGCTTTGTTTTAAGTCCTGGACAATGGATCGAAAAAACCAATGCGCTAGGGTTATCTGTTAAATCCGGAAGATATGGAGGAACCTATAAATAAAATGGCCATTATCCAAATGAAATCCCTGCTTGAAAATCAAACAATAAAGAGGTTGAAATAATGCTGGACAACGAGACTAAACGACGTATCGACACCGCCCGTGATGTACTAGTAGGCAAAGTTCCCGACCCTAAAAGCCAGGTGGAGCAGATTACCATCGCTCTGGTTTATAAATTTATGGATGACATGGACAAGGAATCGGTGGATATGGGCGGCAAACCGAGTTTTTTTACCGGAGATTATCAACGATATGCCTGGTCGAAGATATTCGATCCCAGAATCGGCGGCCATGAAATGCTGGGGCTTTATGGCGAAGCCATCGTTAAGCTTAACCAAAACCCCAATATCCCCCAACTTTTTCGGGATATATTTAAAAATGCTTATCTTCCGTATCGTGACCCGGAAACGCTGAAGCTGTTCTTAAAAACCATCAATGAGTTTAATTACGACCATTCCGAACGGCTGGGTGATGCATTTGAATATCTATTATCGGTGCTTGGCAGTCAGGGAGATGCAGGGCAATTCCGCACACCGCGCCATATCATTGACTTTATGGTACAAGTGGTAAGTCCGCAAAAACATGAAACTATTCTCGATCCTGCCTGCGGTACTGCTGGCTTTTTAATTTCATCGTATAAGCATATCCTGAAAGAAAATACCAAGAAGACTCCGGGTGATTTGCTGACCACCGATGAAAGAAAAAAGCTACTCTCAAATTTTAAGGGTTACGACATATCCCCGGATATGGTTCGCCTTTCTTTAGTCAATCTTTATCTGCATGGGTTTGTTCAACCCCAAATCATGGAATATGATACCCTGACCAGTGAAGACCGTTGGAATGAATATGCCGATGTGATCATGGCCAATCCTCCGTTTATGTCGCCAAAAGGCGGGATCAAACCCCATAAAAAGTTTTCGGTACAGAGTAACCGGAGTGAAGTTCTATTTGTGGATTATATCGCGGAACACTTAACACCGACCGGACGCGCGGCGGTAATTGTCCCCGAAGGCATCATCTTTCAAAGCGCGGGCGCTTATAAACAACTACGCAAAATGCTGGTTGAAAATCATTTATACGCAGTTGTCTCCCTTCCTGCCGGTATTTTTAACCCCTACTCCGGCGTCAAGACCTCTATTCTTTTGATGGACAGGCAGATTGCCAAGAAATGCGACTCAGTTCTGTTTGTTAAAATTGAAAATGACGGCTTTGGACTTGGCGCACAGCGGCGGGAACAGGCTGGGAGTGATTTGCCGGATGCAATAAATGTCATAGCTGATTATGTGAAAGCGGCTCGATCAGGCTCATTAGACAGCTTTAACCCGGAAGAAAAACCTTGCAAGGCTTTGCTGGTTAAGAAAGAAAAGCTGGCGGAGAATGAGGAGTACAATCTTACTGGGGATAGATATAGGACAATTGAGAGAAAAGGTCATCAGAAATGGCCGATGGTGACGCTTGGCGAAGTCGCTCGAATAATAAATGGTAGAGCGTATAAGCAAGAAGAATTATTAACTAAAGGAAAATACCCTGTTCTACGGGTAGGAAATTTCTTTTCAAATTCAAATTGGTATTATTCTGATCTAGAACTCGAGGAAGATAAATATTGCGATAATGGAGATCTTCTTTATGCTTGGTCTGCGTCATTTGGGCCAAAAATATGGGATCAAGGAAAAGTAATTTATCATTATCATATTTGGAAAGTTGAACCAACAGATAAGATTACGAGATCATTTCTATATCATGTTTTAAATCATGAAACAGAAGTAATTAAAGCAGAAGGTGGTCGTGGTATAGCAATGATGCATATCACGAAAGCAGGAATGGAAATGCGACAAATCCCCCTCCCACCTCTCGAAGTTCAACGCGAAATTGTGGCGGAGATTGAGAGTTACCAGAAGCTCATTGACGGTGCGCGGCAGGTGGTGGAAAGCTGGAAGCCGCAGATTGAGATTGATCCGGAATGGCCAATGGTTAAGTTGGGGGAAGTGTGTGAAAGAATAATGGATGGAACACATTTCTCACCGACTAATGTCGATAAGGGCGATAGGCTTTACATTACTGCTAAAAATATAAAAGAACATGGCGTAGATTTATCTAATATTTCTTACATCACACAAAAAGATCACGAAGAAATATATAAGAGATGTCCAGTAATTCATGGGGATGTGCTCTATATCAAGGATGGTGCTACAGCTGGAATTGCTACAATTAACACTCTCAAACAGGAATTTTCTCTTCTTTCAAGTGTAGCAGTTATGCGCGGAGAAAAGAACAAATTAGATAATAAGTTCTTATGTTTCTATTTGAATTCATCTGAAGGGAAAGCAAAAATGCTTTCTTTGGTTGGTGGTGTTGCAATAACTCGATTGACTCTGACAAAAATAAATGAAGCAAAAATACCATTTCCTCCGTTCAATGTTCAGCAAGAAATTGTCTCCAAAATTGAAGCCGAGCGCAAAGTAGTGGACGGTTGCCGCGAGTTAATTGTGGTGTATGAAGCGAAAATCAAGCAAGTAATTGATAAGGTGTGGGAGGACTGATATGGAAGAAGCGCAGAGAATATTTGATTATCTTCCTATAAGTCCATTGGAATCAGAATATATTCAATTTTTATGGGAAGCTTTTGAATCCAATGTTGAAAGCGAAAAGTACCAGTTTGGCTATATCGCCTACCACATGTTATTTATGTGTTTTATTTATTATCAGATAGCCAAGATATACAAGGTGGATTGTGAGAACTGTAAGAATCTGATGGTTTTCACCGGAAAAGTTCAGAATCATATTGATGCTCACGAGTCAAAAATCCTGGCGGGAAAAGACAGTGTTATTGCTCCACTGCGTTTCTCGGAGGAAAATGAACGGACAATTATGGGACTTTTTCTTTTGATTCAATGTAACCGTGATGAAATAAAAAGATTGAAAAATATCGTCGATAGTAGGAATGAAATTGCACATTCCAACGGCAATATTTTTTATAAGACCAAAGAGAGCCTGGAAGAAAAGATTGACGAAATGCTTTCCTGTATTGAGGTTATCCAAAGAAAGTCTATACCGATCATTGAAAAAGCATACCGGGATTTCTTGATTGAAAGTTGTGACCCGGAAACCAGAGAGTTTTATGATGATGAAAACCAGATCAGCCAAATACTAATCCAAGGGAATTATCTTTCACTGGAAGATATTCGAATAGCCAAGGAATGTGATATAGCTGTTTTATCAGAAGAGGCTGGTTTTGACAATATTCAATCATTGGACGAGACGTTAAATCATAATTATACTGAAGAAGAATAAATACATCTGACTGCGCCATCGTAGCTCCGGCAGTAAGGAAGGGGAACGGTGATTTTTTAAAAAGAAAGAAAATGGAAGAGGCGCGCTACTTACAGTTTTATAGGTTTAATTTTCAGTGGCGCGCTATTGCAGATGCTTTTACGAAGTATGATAGATATCATGATATTCTTTTTTGTTTCCCTTGGAATCGAACAATACTTTAAAAAAACTCATAAAGGCCCGCAAATGGATGCTAATATAACCTAGCTTAAACAGAGGCATGAAACTAATAGCAGGGTTTGCGCAAGGGTGCGGGCAAGAAAAATCGTGAAGTCAGATTTGGCAGGGCGTGTCCTGCCCTTGGGATAAATATTGGGCCCACTCATATGGAAAATATTGTTGTTACCAAATCTATTTACATGTATAATTAAAAGAGTAGAAGGAAAAGGAGATTTTAATGGGGGAACTGGCTCGTTTTGAAGATATTCGAATTAAAATGTACCCAAGAGATATACAAAAGCATAAAGAACCGCATTTTCATGTAATACTAACAAATGGTGACCGGGTATCAGTAGCTATTTCCAATGGTAAAATACTGGAAGGGAAACTAGATAAAAGACAGAAAGAATTAATAAAGGCTTGGATGATTATTCATAGGGAAGAAATCTGGGATCGGTGGAATAAAGCGGTCGCCGGAGAATTTATTGAAAAGATTGAGCCCAAAGGACTATAGTTTGAAAGGAGTATCTAAATGCAAAGTCCGAATGTCAAAGAAGCAAAGACTTTGGAAAACCATAAATTATTAATCAAGTTTATGAATGATGAAGAAAAAGTATTTAATATGGAACCATATCTTCATTTTCCGGTTTTTAAACCATTGCAGGATATGAAAGAATTTAATGATTTTATAATTGAAGATGGAACAATCGAATGGAAATGTGGAGCTGATTTAAGCCCTGATACATTTTATATTGAAAGTATACCAGTAAAAGTGAACGATGCTTTAGGAAAATAATTTGAAAGTGGGCAGCCTTCAATTTAAGGCGCCACGCGTCGGCGGAAAGGGCTAAGCACCCGAAATCATAACAGTCCTCGCCTCATAAAAGATAATCTAATTAACTAAAACCGAAAATATTAGATGTTGCCCCTCTCCAAACATTCAAAACGTTAGATGGAGAGGGGCTTTGCTGTTAAATAACCGGGACTGACCGGGTAGCGGGCAGGGTGAGGCGAGGAATATGCTTCAATAATCAAGGTTTGTTTTTACAAGCCAAGGAATAATAAGAACAAAATAAACCCAACCAAAGTAAAACGGAGGACTAATAAATGGCTTGGAACACTCCTGAGTGGTTAAAATACGCCGTAATCTATGAAATATATGTGCCGGGACACAGCCAATCCGGAACCTTTGAGGGAGTCACCGCCGACTTGGAACGCATCAGGGACCTGGGGGCGGATATCATTTGGCTAATGCCGATTCACCCCATTGGTGAGGAAGGGCGGAAAGGAAGTTTGGGTAGTCCTTACGCCATCAAGGACTACCGGGGGATCAATCCGCTCTTGGGCGATGAAACAAGTTTAAAAGTGCTGATCGACAGGGCTCACGCTTTAGGGATGAAGGTCATAATTGACGTGGTTTATAATCATACCGCCAAAGATTCGGTATTGGTCAAAGAACATCCCGACTGGTTTCTAAGGGACTCCGGGGGTAATCTCACCCGGAAAGTGGCGGATTGGTCCGATATCTACGACTTAGACTACTCCAACACCGCTTTATGGGATTATCAGATTGAGACTTTGGATAAATGGCTGACAATAGGGATTGATGGTTTCCGGTGTGATGTGGCGGCTTTGACACGACTTGAGTTTTGGAATAAAGCCCGGACGGTTTTGAACCGGGACCGGGAAGTTATTTGGCTGGCCGAGAGCGTCCATAAGGGGTTTGTCAAATACCTTCGCGATCGGGGTTATACCGCCCATTCCGATCCCGAACTGCACCAGGCCTTCGATCTTACTTATGATTATGACGGGTTCGAGTATTTGGAGAATTATTTCCGAGGCCGGGGTGAGCTGAAGGAATATCTAAAATATCTTTATCTTCAGGAAACCCTTTATCCTAAAGAGGCAATTAAATTGAGGTTTTTAGAAAACCATGACCAAGAAAGGATTGGGGCGGTTATTTCCAATCAGGATATTTTAAGGAATTGGGTGGTCTTCTATTGCCTTCTTCCCGGCGCGACCCTGGTTTGGGCGGGGCAGGAAATTTCAACAAGAAAACGGACGGACTTTTTTGAAAGGGAGATCTTGGATTGGGAGAATGGGGATTATCAGTTTTACGGGTTTTTTAAAAATGTGCTTCAAGTTTCAAAGGAAATAAAAAAGAACTGCAATCGGTTTGGAATTGAAGAGCTAAAACCGGGGGTCGTCAAAATTAATTGGCAGGGGCTAAATGAAGAATACGGAGCAGTTCTGAAGCTTGACTGGAGAGATGGGGCGGTTGACACTGATTTTGCCATTGACGGAGAAGAACTGATGGGAACCGGGATTAAGAGGGTCAAGCGCTAATTTTGGTAATAGTTGCTAGTTCATAATAAGTATGGTAAAATTTTATTGTTAAATTAAAAATAATAGGCCTATTAAACTATTTGGGAGGCGAAATAATGAAAAAGGCGTGTTTGGTTTTATCAGTATTAATTTTGCTGTCTGTATTTTCGTGTTTGCCGGCTGAAGGCTGCACAAGTTTTGCCGAATACTCCGATACTATCCTTTATGGCATGAATTTTGATTTCATACCAAATACCGAATTGAAGTTTGTTGTTGATAAAAGTGGGGACGGAAAAGTATTTTTGATGAGAAGCCAAATTGGAGATACTTTCATTGAAACAATAGGGATGAATGATAAAGGATTATTTGCAGCGTTTATGATGCAGTTTCCAGAACAAATGGGTAAATCGATATTGGCTGAAAATGAAATAACTACATGGGATCTGTTCATGATGTCAAGGTCATGTGAAAGATGCCAACAGATAATGGACTTTTTGAAAAACAGAAGATTAGTACATATAGATCTTACGACGCATTTATTTTTCGGGGATCAATATGGAGACTCCACCATCATTGAAGTTGGCGATGATGATAATGTGATTATTCCCATGGAAGGACAGTTTAATGTTATGACTAACTTTAGCAACACCGGGTTTATAGGTAAGCCTTATACTGAAGTAATCGGAGCCGGTGATGATCGCTATAAAACAGCTTATGAGCATATTCAAAAAAACATCAATAATTTTAGCGTTGAAACCGGATTGGAGACTCTAGCACTGACACAACAATCGGACGGCACCTTTCCAACGCTATGCTCCATGATATTTGATCCTGAGAATAAAGAAGTATATATTGTACTTAACAGAGGCTTTTCGAAAGTATGGAAACTTTCCATGGAGAAGGAAACTATCGAAAGCTTCAAAGGATTTGATAAGCCTATCACCGTTAAAATGAAACCGGAAGGCATTTTGGCTTCGGAATTAATAAAGTTTGGCGCGGAAGCTTTGGCTACGTCTCAATAAAGTCAATCCAAAGGAATGATTAATGTTTTTTAACCCGGCAGTCGACTTGATCTGACTGCCGGGTTTATAGACTAACCATTGCCCTTCCCTGTTTTTACTTCAGTAACCGGCCTCCATCGACCACAATCATTTCACCGGTGATGTAGTCCGCTGCCGATGATGCCAGGAAGACTGCTACCTTGGCGATATCGTCGGGTTCACCGGCTCTCCCTAGAGGGATCCTCTCGAGAAACTCATCCATCACCTGGGTCCGATCTTCTTGTGTCGGGCCGGCGGTTCCTTCGGTGGTAATGGCGCCGGGGGCTATGGCATTGACCAGAATGTTGTGGGGGGCTACCTCAAGGGCAAAGCTCTTGTTAAACATGGCTACACCGCCTTTGGAAGCATCATAGGCAGCTAGGCCTACCATGGATGGGTGGATGCTGTCAATTGAGGCGATGTTAATGATCCTTCCACCTCTGCCTTGCTTGATCATTTGGGCGGCGGCAGCCTTGGAGGCATAAGCAAGGCCTTTGAGATTGACGGCGATCACCTTGTCGAATAAGGCTGGTTCCATCTCGAGCATCGGCACAGTAGGAAAAATTCCGGCATTATTCACCAAAATATCGAGGGAACCGAATTCGGCGACACATTTCTCGACCATCCGGTCACCGGCATCGTCTCGACTAATATCGACTTGGAGAGCCGCAACTTTTCCCGGCCCCTGGGAGAGTCTGCTCACTGCGGATTCTAAAGCCTGCTGGTGGATGTCGGTCAGAAGCACATTGACACCGGCTTCAACAAAGCGCCGGGCGATTCCAAATCCTATGCCCATGGCAGCCCCGGTAATGATCGAGCTTTTACCGCTGATTTCGAACGGATTATTTGTCATCATGGTAGTTATTCTCCTTTCTCTTTTGGGGTTAAATTGATTTTAAGCTATTTGCTTTTGGCTGTTAGCTTTTGGACTTTGATCAAAACTATACAGCATACTAATGGCCAATGTCCAGTAGTTTATTCTTCAAGAAGCTCACCATCAGTACTGACAGTCACCACATTCCAGGGGATCATTTTACCGCTGTTGATCAGGGCGTTCTTTATGGCATAAACAATCCCGCCGCAGCAGGGCACCTCCATCCGGAGTACGGTGACACTTTTGATCTCGTTTCTTTTGAAGATCTCCGTCAGTTTTTCGGTATAGTCGCCTTCGTCCAGTTTTGGGCAGCCGATAATGGTAATTTTATTACGCATAAAGTCCTGATGAATCCCGGCATAGGCATAAGCGGTGCAATCGGCGGCCACCAGTATATGGGCGTTGTCGAAGTATGGCGCATTCACCGGGACCAATTTAATCTGGCACGGCCATTGGCGCAGTTCCGATTCGAATCGTGCTGGCCGAACCGGTGCTTCAGCCGCCTTTTCCTTGACGATGGAACGGGCCGCCGTACCAGGGCAACCACAGGCCAACGGGGGCAACGCCGGAGCATCTTTAGCCGCCATATTCTTTGCGACTGCCGCCTCGTCGAAGGCTTCAGCTTCCCGTTCTTCGATAGTAATGGCTCCGGTGGGGCATTCCGGTAAACAATTCCCCAGGCCGTCGCAGTAGCTTTCCGATACTAGCTTCGCTTTGCCGTCGATTAGTTGTAAAGCCCCTTCGTGGCAAGCATTAACGCAAAGGCCGCAGCCGTTGCATTTAGCTTCGTCGATGCTAATAATATTTCGCTTCATCAGATTCATTCCTTTCTGGTCGAATTAGTTAAAGTTCCCAATCGAATCAAGTTGCTTGTTTAATTAGACTCATTGTAATATAATTAAAATAAAAAATCGGTAGCCATAGCTACATATTGTAAAGGTGGTTAGGATGCTTCAATCATATGCTCCGACTTTAGCTAAGGTAACTCTGTTTGCAGGGATTGATTCGGCTGACCTGACGCTGATGTTGGGCTGTTTAGAACCGAAGCTTTTAAGTTATCAAAAGAATGATTTTATCGCTGTTGCCGGGGAAAAGTTCAAATCCGTCGGAATCATGGTTGAGGGAGAAGCGGTGGTCATCAAGGAGAACGCCGCCGGTAACCGGGTGGTGATGGATCTCTTAAAGCCGGGAGATATCTTTGGAGAAGTGGTGGTTTTTGCGGAAGACTCGGTCTGGCCCGGTTCGGTGGTGGCCCAGGAGGCGAGCAAGGCCCTTTTTATACCTAGGCAAAAAATTATTGGCCAGTGCCATCGAATATGCCCCCGGCACCGGGAGATCATCCGGAACATGCTCAAGATCGTCTCCGAAAAGGCAATGCTGCTTAATAAAAAAGTTGAGTATTTGACTATCAAGAGTATGCGCGGGAAGATCAGCGCTTATTTTTTGGATCAATACCGAAAGTTCGGTCAGGCTTTATTCGAATTGCCGATGAACCGAAACGAGATGGCGGATTTTTTGAATGTCTCAAGGCCATCCATGTCGAGAGAAATGGGCCGGATGAAGGAAGAAGGGATCATCGATTTTCATTTGGCATCAGTCCGGATCATAAATTTGGAAGCCTTGAAAAAAATGGTGGAATGAGGGCTTGAATTTTTCTATAAAAAACCGATAAAGATATTAGGCCAAGAAATGGAATAATTCAATTACTTGGAGAATCAGAATGCCTAATTTTAAGGATCTGAAAAATACCCTCAAAACTATTTTTGTAACATTTGCCGCATGTATTGGGATCGGCTTTTTGATTTATTTGTATGCATCGAAAATGTTATTAACAACGACCGCCGATTCATTGACGGAAATGGCCCAGCTTGGCGCAAAAATTGTTGCAAGCGACATTCAAAGGCGGCTTCAATTCCTCGAAACCATCTCTAAAACGGAAACAATCAAAAGTCCAAAATTAAGTTTTGAAAAAAAAGCAAATTATTTAAATTCCAATTTTATAACGGATGACTTTATCCGTTTGTCCATAGCCGATCGACAAGGCAATCTTTGGGCTTCGGATGGAAATACCGTTAACATCAGAGATCGGGATTATTTTCAGAAATCCATTGCCGGGAAAAGTGTGGTTTCAAATTTATTAACCAGTAAAATAGATGGCCAAATAGTTGTGATATTTGCAGTTCCGGTATATGTCGACGGTCGAATAAGCAGTATTCTCAGTGGGGTTTATAAAGGTGAAGAATTAAGTAAAATTACCGATGGATTTAGATTGGGAGAAGAGGGTAACTCGTTTATCATCGACCAGTCCGGTAAGATCATCGCCCATGATGATCGTAACTTAGTTTACCGACAATTTAATCCCATAGATGAATCTCGGCGGGACCAGACTCTTAAAAAGTTAGCCGGACTTATAGAGGGGATGACAAAGGCAAAGAACGGAGCTGGGAGCTATCGGTTCCGGGGGACTAATAAATATTTAGGTTTTGCGCCTATCAAAGGAACCGTGTGGTCTTTGGCCGTAGCTGCGCCTAATAGGCAAATTTTTAAGAACATTGACCAACTGTTAGTCTTTTTGTTAGGCTCTTTTTTAGTAATTTGTGTTATCCTAATTTTTATAACTTTTTATATGGAATATTTGCGAAAAAGGGTCCTTAAGGAAAGGAAGGTTTCCAGTAATATCATTGAGGTAGCCAATATAATCGTTATCAAATATGACCATCTGGGAAATATTTTTGAGTTCAACAAGTTTGCCGAAATAAAGACGGGTTTTGATAAAGAAGAAGTAATCGGCAAGAAAAATCTTTCCGAATTCCTCGGTGCCGAACCTAGCCAATATAAGGCACTATTTCATTCCTTAACCGAGGAGATTTATCCTCGAAAAACCGAATTGGCGATTATGGCCAAGGACGGTAGGAAAATATATTTTATCGGCCATCGCAACTTTCTCGATTTTGAATCACCTAATCGGCGCGTCTATGAGTTAATGGGATTTGATATCACTGAAATGATGGAAACCGAGAAGGAGCTAAGGGAGAGCCATGAAAAATTAGCGGTTTTAAACAAGGAAATATTAGCTTCGGAGGAAGAGTTACGCGCCAATTATGAAGAACTTTTCATGAGCCAGCAGTTGTTAATGGAAAGTGAGGAACGGCACAGCTTAATTGTTGATGCCGCTGGAATCGGTATTTGGGATTGGAACGCCCAAACCAAAAAGGGTTTTATTTCAACGGAATGTCTTAATATTTTGAGGATCGATCCTAAACTGAAACATGATTTTCTCCGGGAATTGAAAATGCGGATTCATCCTGATGATTTTGAATATGCCCTTCAGATCTGGGAAGCTTATCAAAAAAATAAGACCGGAAATTATGAATGCGAATACCGGATTGTTTTACCCAACGGAGATATTCGATGGGTCCAAGGCTTAGTCAAAGGGATCTGGAATAAGGACGGCGAATTAACCCGTATGGCCGGTTCTTATTTGGATGTTACCAGGCTTAAGGAATATCAGCGGAAATTGCAATATGCAGCCTACCATGATTCCCTGACCGGTTTACCCAACCGTTTGATGTTGCAAAGTTATTGGCTGGATATTTCAGCAAATCATGAGCGAAAGATCGCAATTTTCTTTATGGACTTGGATAATTTTAAACTCATCAACGATACCTTGGGGCATATTTTCGGCGACCAGTTGATTGTGGCGATTGGTTCCAGATTAAATTCAATTCCGGATGAGAAATCGGTGGTCTTTAGAATTGCCGGGGATGAATTTGTAATTTGCGTGCCTGGGCTTAATAGCGTCAATGAAGTAGAAACCGTAGCCGATCGAATTTTGGGATCTTTTATCGAGTCTTTTGTATTAGGAAACATCCGGGTTCATGCAACCGTAAGCATGGGAATTGCGATTTATCCGGATCATGCGGTCGAAGTTGGAGAAATATTGAAAAATGCCGATATGGCTATGTATAAGGCAAAGGAACTCGGAAAAAACCGCTATGTTATCTATGACCCAAGCCTTCAAACTGTGGTCGATGAACGAATGAAGCTTGGGAAGAATTTACGCGATGCCTTGCGCAATAATGAGTTTTCTCTCTACTACCAACCTCAAATTGATCTGAAGACCGGAAGGGTAAGCGGTTTTGAAGCGTTATTAAGATGGTTCAGCCCCGAGTTGGGAATGGTCCCTCCGTTGAAGTTCATTAAAATAACTGAAGAGAGCGGGATGATTGTTGAGTTGGGAGAATGGGTCCTCGAGAGGGCCTGTGGGTTCATTAAAAAAATGGAACAGATCACTGGGACCCATTTTTCGATATCGGTTAATGTATCAATCATTCAATTGATGCAAGATAACTTTGTTCAACGTGTTTTCGCTATTTTGGAGAAATATCAAGTAGGTCCGGAACAGGTTGAATTAGAGATTACCGAATCGGTCTTGATCGAGTCCTTCGACGTGATTTATAGACAATTGCAAATGTTAAGGGATTACCGGATCCGGATCGCTTTGGACGATTTTGGGAAGGGATATTCTTCCTTGAATTATTTATGCCAGCTGCCGATATCAACTCTGAAAATTGATAAAATTTTTATTGATAATATTGTCAATAATGATAAAGGACCGATAATTACCGGTGATATCATAGCCATCGGGCATAAAGTCGGGTTGAAGGTAATAGCGGAAGGCGTTGAGGTTAAGGAACAGATGGAGTATTTAGTGAAACACGGTTGTGATAAGATGCAAGGGTATTTTTATAGTAAACCCATACCTGAAGGGGAAGTCATAGAGTTCATGAGGGGAAAGAACTAAAAAACTGTTTGATAAATTGATCCCAAAAGTCATCAAAGATTTGGATTTGATTTGTATTATGGCCTGAATTCTATTATAATGATTGAGGTTTTATTTTTTTATAGAGATTAATCGAAGGGAAGTTTTCAACGTGAAACTTGGAATCGTCGGATTGCCTAATGTCGGCAAGAGTACCTTATTCAACGCTATCACCAAGGCGGGGGCGGAGAGCGCCAATTATCCGTTTTGCACTATTGATCCTAATGTAGGGATTGTGGCGGTACCGGACGAAAGGCTTGATAAGTTGGCCAAGATGTATGACCCTGATAAAGTGACTCCAACCGCGATTGAGTTTGTCGATATCGCTGGTTTGGTCAAAGGCGCCAGTCGGGGCGAAGGCTTAGGGAATAAATTTTTAGCTCATATCCGGGAAGTGGATGCCATTGTACATGTGGTTCGTTGTTTTGAGGATTCGAACATTGTCCACGTGGACGGCGCGGTCGGACCCAAGCGGGACTTGGAGACGATCAATCTCGAATTGATCTTTGCCGATCTGGAAACCATCGAAAAAAGGATCGAAAAAACAAATATTTCATTAAAAAGTCATGATCCCAAAGTTAAAGCCCAGTACCAGATGGAGATGGAAGTTTATCAAAAGGTTAAAGAGGGTTTAGAAGAGGGGCAATCGGTCCGGGCTATGGAATTTACCGATAAAGAACAGGTCATAGTCGGCCAGGCGTTTCTTTTAACCGATAAACCGGTGATTTATGCAGCCAATGTAAGCGAAACGGATTTGACTGAATTGGATCAAAACCCATTGTTAAAAGAGTTGCATGAATGCGTCGCTGCCGAGGGGGCGGAGATGATCGTGATCTCAGCCCGGATTGAGGAAGAAATCGCCCAACTGGACGAGGTTGAACGGCAAGAATATCTTAAAGAGTTAGGGATTAAGGAATCCGGGCTTGATCAGTTGATCAAGAAGAGCTATAAATTATTAGGCTTGATTAGCTTTTTGACCGCCGGAAAACAGGAAGTCCGGGCTTGGACGATTACCAAGGGGACTAAAGCACCGCAAGCGGCGGGGAAGATCCATTCCGATTTTGAGAAGGGTTTTATCCGGGCGGAGATCGTCGGCTATGATGATTTGATGGCTTGCGGGACATATGCGGTTGCGCGGGAGAAAGGCTTGGTCAGGCTGGAGGGCAAGGAGTATGTGATGCAGGACGGGGATGTGACCCTTTTTAGGTTTAATGTGTAGGTAGGAGATAGAAGATAGAAGATGGAAGATAGAAAACAGGTGACGGTTGATCGAAGCTGTTATGGTTGGGAGTTCATGTTTATAGGGTTTGAGTAACGTTTGGGGTGAAAAAAATGGCGGGGAAGACTTTGAAAGATCCAATCAGCGGATTGACCCATTTATTCGGGGTCATCTTATCGTTTATCGGCTTGATTGTATTGGTCTACCAGGCGGCGGTTGCGGGGAAACCATGGCAGGTGGTTTCCTATGCGATCTTTGGGGCCAGTATGATTCTACAATATACCGCCAGTACCATCTATCACTGGCTGCCGCTTTCGCCAAAAGGGACCAAATTGTTACGAAAATTGGATCACATCATGATTTTCATCCTTATTGCCGGCACTTATACTCCGATATGCCTAATTCCGCTACGCGGACCCTGGGGTTGGAGTCTGTTCGGAGCCATCTGGGGGCTGGCCTTGGCGGGGCTGTTTTTAAAACTTTTTTGGCTGGAAGCGCCCCGTTGGCTGAGTACCGTTATTTATGCCGTGATGGGCTGGCTGGTAGTCATCGCCG
>JAAYEK010000054.1 GCA_012728785.1 Bacillota bacterium
ATGATCTTCCCCCGATTTGCTAGACACTCAGATAAGAGGTAAACTAAAAACAAGGAGCTGAGTGAAATGAGTCGGGTATTTTCAAAAGAGTTCAAAGAACAAGCCATACTTTTAACCGAAACCAGTGGCAAGAAAGTTAGTGAAATTGCAAAAGATCTAGGAATCCGGGAAAACATGCTTTGGCGATGGAAGAAAGAATTTCGTGAAGCAGGAGAGCACAGCTTCCCAGGCCAAGGCAATCGTCAAGAAGGAACCCAATTAGAAGAAGAAATTCGTCGCCTTCAACAAGAATTGCAAACTGTAAAGATGGAGCGTGACATATTAAAAAAAGCAATGGCCATCTTCTCGCAACCCCAGAAATGAAATATTGGGTTATACGTGAGCTTGCTGATAAATACAGCATTCAGAAGATGTGCCGATTTTTAAAAGTCTCACGTAGTGGTTATTACAAATACCTTAGTCGTGGTGAAAGCATCCGTAAAAAGAAAGATCAAGAATTAAAAGAAAAAATTTTAGCCGTCTATAAACAGTCTAGAAAAAGATATGGTAGCCCCCGTATTTTTGGTGAATTACACGACCAAGGAATACGATGCAGTCGGAAACGAATAGAACGTTTGATGCGTGAACTTGGAATACGGGCACGACATAAACGACAATTTAAAGTAACGACCAATTCCAAGCATGATTACCCAGTAGCGCCGAACCTTTTAGACAGAAAGTTTGAAGTAACTGCTCCAAACAAGGTTTGGGTGTCAGATATTACATACATTCGCACTTGGGAAGGTTGGTTATATTTAGCCACTGTAATGGACCTGTTTTCACGCAAAATCGTAGGTTGGTCGATGTCAAAAACTATAGATTCAGAACTAACAATTGCCGCATTAAAGATGGCTATACAACGTCGCCGACCCTTGAAAGGCTTAATGCACCATTCGGATCGGGGGGTTCAATATGCCTGTACTGCTTATCAAAAAGTCTTAAAAAAACATCACATAACCTGCTCTATGAGCCGTAAGGGCAACTGTTGGGATAATGCTCCAGCTGAAAGTTTTTTTAGTACTTTAAAAACCGAATGTGTCGAAGGAAAAATATATTTATCTAGAAATCAGGCCAAACGGGAAATCTTTGAATATATCGAAATCGATTACAATCGAAAACGTCGTCATTCTTCGATTGGAGGCTTAACCCCGGAAATGTTCGAAAGCAAGAGAAAAAGTGCTTAACTTGGTGTCTAATTTAACGGGGGAAGCCCAGAAAGCAACTTCAACAAAGAGGGTAAGGAAACCGACAAGTACCGAGCTTTCTAGCCCCTCTTTCCTGAAAAGCCAATCAGAAATAGCTTCCGAGGAGAGAGGGGCAAATCATTTCCGACTATAAGCACTGATTACCGCGGGGTGAGTTGCGTTTAGACAATTTTTTAGCCTAACATTCGAAATCAAACTTATTTTATCTAAGGTTCTTTTAATTGTAACTAAACGCTCATTTAACAAGTTTCCCTTCTCCCGGTAAAATTATTGACAGTCTCCTCTCCGGAGACTAACCGGAACTCTCTCGAGACTAATTTTTACCCTCCGGAGACTAATTGGAACCCTCGGGAAGATTGGCGACCCGGATGGGAAAAAGTATTATTTTCTTTTCAAAGATCGGCTCCGTACCTTCGAAAACATAGTGGGTAGTTTCCCCTTTGGCCTTCTTAACCACCCGCAAACCTTCCGGGTCATAACCATACTCTGCTACCATGTTACCATTCTTGGTAATTTCAATCAATTAAAACACAGGATTGTTGGATTGTTCTTACTATGATACAATAAATACCAAAAGAGATTAGAAGGTGAATTTGATGGACGATACCAAAGTAGCTGTCCTGCTTGAAGATTTAAAAGCGCAGTTCAGGACTTTCGGTGAAGGGTTAGAATTTCTCCATGATGAAATAAAGGTAGTCAGAAAAGAAATAGCCGATTTTAGAAATGAAACGAATCAACGTTTGCTTGAAAATAGCCAAGAACACCAACAACTTATGCAAATGGTCAAGGAACTCGATACCGAAGTTATCAAAATGAAACGAGTTAAATAATATTCCGCCTAAACCCGATCCTCTCAATCCTCAATATAAATTGTAAATGGTGAAGAGAAAAGTGTAAAATTATTCTGCGTTTCGCTTGGCTTTTAACTTTTTAACAATTACGGTTAAAATCGCAACCAATTCACTCAGGTTGTTTTTCAAACTTCACCCTTCAAACTTCAAACTTCTGAACTCCGGCCACCCTCTCTGCCTTGAAGTTAATCTTTAAATCAACTTCAACAAAGAGGGTTAAAAAAACCAACAAGCACTGTTCTTTCGAGCCCCTCTTTCCTGAAAAGACAATCAGAAAGGGCTCCCGAGGAGAGAGGGGCAAATCATTTCCGACTATAAGCACTGATTACCGTGGGGTGAGTTACGTTTAAATAAATTTTGAGCCTAACTCTACAGTTAAGCTCACTTTTATACACTAATATTTCTTTATATATTCCTCCCAAGTGTCGGGATAAAGCTTTTTTATTTGTTCAAGGGTATGTTTATTAATCTTCGTTTCCCAATAATTCACTCCCTGCCGTGCAAATTCTGCGACTATCTCCATTTTTAATTGATGTTCTTTTGACCCCAGATCATAAACCCAATACCTTAATAAATCCACCGGATAAAATTCATCATTTGGGTTTTGACCTGGTAATGCCATATGTTCACCTCTATAATAAGGTTCATTTACTCTTGCTTTTTTCTCTACAATTAAATAATATGCATATTCTGGGATCCAATTAAAAAGTAAAGCAACAGTTGCTGCCGTACGTCCACTTTTGGATTTATAATTAATATCCGCTCCCGCTTCCACCAAAGCTTTGGTTTTCTCTATCCCACAACCAATGGATTGCATTAACGGACTGGTTCCAACTTCCGTAACGCTATTGGTTCGGGGAATGTTAAACCCAGTATATGTTTTATTAG
>JAAYEK010000055.1 GCA_012728785.1 Bacillota bacterium
ACCGTCAGCGGGAAGAGCCCACCTCACTGGAGGAAAAGTGAGAGAACGCGGATAATCCAGATCACTCTTGTTCATAGCAGCAAACAGAACCGGTTTAGCCCAGATCGACCAGGGAGATTCTTCCCGATTCCAAATGGTATATAGTTCTTCATTGGTCATTGTTAGCGACATCCTTTCCCTCAATTAAAACCGCAATATCTTGCGCTCTTTCATCAATCCGGGGCAGAAAACTTAACCGTCCGTAAAATCCGGCAGCCCGACCGTTAACCGTGAAAACGCCGATTCAAAGATGGTGGTTTCCGGTGGAACCGGGCAATGGAAGACTGTTAAAACGGCGTTGAGCAACCCAACGGTTAGGGAAAAAAGTGGCATCCCGGTATATTCGAATTCGTTCTTTGGGGGAGATCGCTTCCGGAATGGAAATATCCCCCCCGACCCTTCCGAAAGCAGGCTTAAGGATCCAGCCGGGATCATTCCGCCAAGCCATTTTACGGGGGTCAACTGTCTCCGGTAACAGTCTTCGCCAGGTCGGGACGGGAATCTGTAATTGGTCCCAGATTAGCGGGAGCCTTTTCGACTGGGTCAAAATCGCCGCCGGATGGTTGCAAGCTGAAACGGACTGGAGAAAAAACCCTTGCCATGCCGAGGAACGAGGTAAAAAGCATAACCATTCGGCAGGGAAAAAGCGGACCACTCCCTGGACCGGGCCTTCCTGCTCAACTGCGATACTAATAGGTCCGGTACTATCCCAGCGCAAGTGGTCCGGGGCAATCATCAAACATTTAAAGCCGGCTTTTTGAAAGGTCTCGCTCAAAAAATGCATCACCTGTCGGTCATCCGAGTATGAAGTGGCATGAACGAAGGCAACCCTACCATGTTCCGGGATCAAAGAGCTAAAGCTATTGGTAAGCGCCGTCCCCACATCGCCATCGCTAATATAGCATGGAAAAAGACTTGCGGCCAACTGATTGAGCCGGGAAGCTTCCCCAAAGCCTCCGGGTACGTCGCTATTCACCTCTGATACCATCCAACCTTCTTTGGTAGGGTGGAAATCGAAACGCATCAAGCGGACATTCTGATCCGGATGGTATCGGCCTGCGCTTAAGGCCTTTTGAATCGGTCTTGAGAGACCCAGAACCGGATATAATTCCGGTCTTTTGGTTAACTCCATCTCCAATTCCAGGGTCTCAGCCGCAAGTTGCTCAGCCCATTGACAGAGTTGTTTTCCGGTTTTGGCGGAGATGATCGCGACTTGATCACCAATGGTGTTGACATCGCCAACTTGGGGGTCCCATTTATAGCATGAAAAAATAACTTGCCGGCGGAAGCAGGAGTACTTATCTGGTGGGATTGAGATCAGTTTTACCGGCGTTTTCATCGGTTAAGCCCTAACCCTAAAGGAATAACCAGCCCATAGTAGGGGTTTTCAGGTAGAGGCGGGACTAATAGAACAGCAATGATAGCCAAAACAATATAAAAAAGACCCCAGATATGCGCTGTAAAAGATAATGCTTCAATGGGTTTCGCGGGGTTATCCCTGGGCGAAACCTGTTGGACTAAGATTGCAATGATGGTCAATAATAGGACAGGCCAAGCGTCTTTAAATTCGATCACGGTTTTCAAAGCGGAACTCCAGTCTCCTGCTGCCCCACGGCCGCAAATGATGCCGCTGGCGATCAGATAATAGCCGGTTCGTATTCCAGTGGGAAGATCTCTTTCAATGGTGATTTTTTCAGATATCTCGCAACTCTTTTCAAGGATCATCATTAAACCGAACCAAACTACGGCTGCTAAACCCCCGGCAAATAACACGCACCACCAACCGGGTCCGTCTCCGATATTTGCCCCCGCATAAAAGGCGGCTAATCCGATAATTCCACAGGAGATTGTATATACGGCAGCTGGGTTTTGGCGTTCAACCGCATCGTCACGCCAGGAAATATCAAAAAGGTAAAAGAAGATTCCTCTCCCGGCAACAATCCAAGCAGCGCCGAAGATGATATAAAACCAAAGGTACCCGATATCTTCTCTAACATCAAAGGAGGCCATAGTTTTCAATACATAAAAAATGCCCCCCCAAGCTATTAAGGGGATGATGCTTAACCAAAAAAGTCCGGGCCGTTTACGATTGAGAGAGTTAAATTTTCCAAGAGCCGCATACCATTTGTACCAACCCCAAGCGGCAATAGCAATACTAGTAATAAATACTAGGATTTCATCATCGCTCATATTTTACCTCCAGGCTGATCGGCTATATGTAATAGTTGAATCTTAGTAAGTTTTTTCGATGAAGAGTCGTAAGAAAAGTTTCACTCCTTGATTTTTTAAAACACAAAAAATAATTACCTAATTATAAGATAATTAATAATTCTTTTAGTTGGTTTAAAAACCCTCTATTAGTGGACTAAACTGATAGGCAAATTGTTTATTTTAAATCGCGTAACAAACAAATAACTAATGTACAATGAAATAGGCCCGTCTTACTTGCTAAAAAAAATCCCTTTACCAAAGGATCAATTCGGTAAAGGGAAATCAATAAAAGGAGGATTTCGAATGCCCACGTATTAAAGAATTAATAATACCAAGCTACTACTAATATAACATATAATTCCAAAGGTTACAATAAAAAGATTATTTTATGTTACAAAGTCTTTACTTAAACCCCATAATCCCCGGCTCAGCTAAAAGAAGATGTGATTCTCCTCCCAATCCGTTACGCCTAAAATCCGGAAATATACTGGAAGGATTTGTCGCAACAATACCGAATAACATATAATTACTAAAAACGGATGACCTAAGCTCAGCGGGGCAACTGTATTTTTTGGAGGAGAACTCTTGATGAACAAGATCAAACTGAACCGGAAACTGTTAGCGCTATTAATTATAATACCCATCATTACTTTAGCCTTTGGACCGGCTCACCAAGCACAGTGTTTGGCCGAAGAGAACGGTTCTTATCAAGGAAAGGCCGTTTCTCTTTATAAAAAGGTAATCGGTGGTTCCGAGTTTCAATCCTATATTGACCTTGCCGCTAAACAGGCCGATCAATTTGTTCAATTTGGGATGGAGTTTAGGGAACCCCAGATTTGGGATGCCGCATTGTCAATAGCCGTTAATGAGTTAGCCCTTCAACATGAACTATCCAAGCATGGGTCGGAACTGAAAGTAACCAAAGAAGAAGCGGAAGCATTTATCGGGAAGTTTCTCCACACCGAAGCCGAAGTAGAAGTATTTATGATTACAAATGGTTATACCAGTAAAACAGATTTAGTAAATACTATAATCAAAGATCTGGAATACCAAAAGCTATTTCTATTTAAAGCCCGGGAATTTAAAATGGAGGTTCCCGAGGCGGAAGTGCGGGCAGAGTTGGAGCGGATCACGGTCCGGCATATTTTGATCGGGTTCACTGACAGTGACGGTAAGACACTGCGCACTTCGGATCAAGCCTTAGCCCGAGCTGATGAAGTTTATCGGAAAGTGATAGCAGGTGGTGACTTTGAACAACTGGTCCTCGAATACACCGATGATCCCGGGACCAGGGCAACGGGTGGAGTGATCGGACCCATGTCTTTAGCGGATTTCGTCGCTAATATGGTTGGTGAGTTTACCGAGGGAGCTTTGGCGTTGAGTCTGGGAGAGGTTAGCAAACCCGTTAAAAGCCAATTTGGATATCATATCATCCGCATGGATCAACAGGGAACACCGGAAGGTGATCAGTATCTGGCTGAATATAAAGAAGTTGAAGACGAATTGTTATTTATTAAAGTCACCGAAAGTCCGGAATTGAATGAATGGATGGATCAGTTATTTAAAGAGGCCAGGGAAGCAATGATCATCCTAGATCCGGCGCTGCGGGCCTATCGCCTGAGTAATCAGGAAAAATGGGCGGAAGCAGCCAAATATTATCGAAAAGCTTTAAAAACTAAGTATTATGCGAAAAAGTGGGCTGTGTATCTAGATGCCGCCAATGCTTATCTGATGCTGCAACAACGGGCGAAAGCTTTGAAAGTGCTGGAAAAAGTGGCGGTAGAAGCTCAAAATACCTCCGAGTATCAGGACATGTTACAACGGGCCCATGGTTTAAATGAATAACCTTCCAGACCTGAGCCTTAAACTTTGATTTGCTTAAAAGATCCGATTATTTCTCGCCGGGAATGTCTCCCATGGATTTATCTACTAATCCGGTTCGACTTTCCCGGCAAATCCTTTTCCATGAAAATAACCGGTCCGGTCTTATTCAGTTACTTCTTGGGCTTGTTTTAGGCAAGCAATACAAATGTTCTTTCTTTTGAAAACTTTTAGTTCCTCTGTAACGCCGCAAAAGAAACAACTGGGCACATACTTTTCCAGCACAATCTTTCCCCCATCCGCGTACATTTCAAGGGAATCACCCTCACCCAGCCCCATGGCTTGGCGTAGATATATGGGAATAACTATTCTTCCTAGTCGATCAACTCTTCGGATCGCAAATCTTCTCATAACCCAACCCCCCATTTCAAATCCCCATAACAATCCAATTATACCATTTTATACTCTAAACTCAAAATCTCCTCGTTCAGCTGGGAGATATCGGAGTTTGGTAATAAAACTAACCAATTCAATAGCCAAGCTTAGCAAGATTCACTAGATTTTTTATCAAACAAAAGCGGTGAATCAAGTCACCGCTTTTGTTTCCAAAAATGATATCCGATACACCCAGCCAGGACTAATAGAATGAAAGGCCAGATATTGGTCAAAAAAACAATGAAGCCGAGTAAACCATTCCAACCGTTAACTAGGGCTTTGGCTAACCTTCCTAGGAAGCCGCTTTCAGCCCGAGGAAGCCGGTTCAGGGGTTGGTAAATATATAAGGTAACAGTGCTGTAAGCGACTTGGTCATTGAGATATCGTAGCCTTCCTTCAGTAGCCTCAATCTCTTCCCGGATTTGACCCAAACGGGATTCGACCTCTAAAATGTCCTTGACTGAAGCGGCTTGTTTCAAGACCGACAGATAGCGCTGTTCCACTTCACGTTTGGCTTTGAGACGGGCCTCAGTATCCACGAACTCCTCGGTTACATCCGTGGCATTAATGGATTTATGGTCCAAATAAGCTGCTTGGCCTTGGAGAGAGTCAATTAACCGGTCCAGGTTGGTGGCGGGGACCCGGATTACAATCTTGTTTCCAATGCGATCGGTCCGGTTGTGTTGGTCTTCCGAGGCGAGATAACCTTCATATTGCTTGACAATAGACAGGATTAACCCATGGCTTTTCTGATAATCTTTCACCTGGAAACGGAGGGAAGCAGTTTTAATGATTTTGAGGCCCGCCTCTTTGGCGCGGATTTGCTCAGGCGCCGCCTCTGACAGGGCCTTAGTTTTTAGGTCCGGGACGGCATTAGAAACAATAGGCCCATCTTGATCAGCGCTCCATTTGGAAAAACCGCCCTCCCGATATAATCCGGGAGACTTCAAAAGGTTAGTTACGGTAAAAATTCCTCCAATTATCAACAACAACATAATCGCAACCACAATCCACAATACCGGAGATTTCCCCCATTGTCTCATCAGGTTCGTCATTTTTTTTGACCCCCTTTAAATAGATTCCATTTTAAAGAACGTTAAGTCCGATCATTAATTCCCTACGGAAGATTTTACTTTAGCTAAACCTTTAATAACTGCGATTATCGCTTGAACTCCGTTCCCAGCTTGGTTTGATTCCATAGCTTCTAAATACTTGGTTTGAGAGCTGGATAATGAATTGATACTACTTAACAGAGATTCGGGGTTTAAATCCTCTTCCGGTAAGACCATACTAAATCCTTGTTTTTCAAAGGAACGGGCATTTAAAATCTGATCGCCGCGACTAGCTTGTTTAGACAAAGGGATGAGAAGATGAGGCTTTTTTAAGGCCAAAAGTTCAAAAAGAGTGGTGGCCCCCGCTCTGGAAACGACCAGATCTGATAGGGCCATTAAATGGGGGAGGTCTGCGTCAACATAGTCAAATTGCTTGTAGCCACTTAATTGGTTCAAAGCCGGGTCAAACCCGTTTTTACCGCAGAGGTGGCAAAGATTGAATTTAGCACTGATTTGATCTAAAATGCTCCGAATAGCTTTATTAAGGGTTTCCGAACCCTGGCTCCCTCCGATGACCATCAGTACCGGCTTGTCATCCTTAAATCCACAGATCCGTCTGCCTAGAGCGGCATCTCCTTGCAGCAGGTTTTTCCGTACCGGTAGTCCGGTTAAAATGCCTTTGCTAGGCGGGAGGTAACTTTTAGTCTCCGGAAAGGTATAGCAAATTTTAGTAGCAAAAGGAATTGAAAGCCTATTGGCAAGGCCCGGGGTGATATCGGATTCATGAATCACAGCCGGGATCCGGTAAATCCAAGCAGCCCATACTACCGGCGAGGAAACGAACCCGCCTTTACTGAAGACCACCTGGGGCTTAACTTTGCCGATTAGCGCTAAGGCTTCGGAAAATCCCCTGATAATTTGAAATAAATCCGTCAGGTTTTTAAAGTCCAAATAACGGCGGAGTTTTCCGGCGTGGATCCCATGATAGGCAATGCCTAAAGGAGCGGTTAATTGGCGTTCCATGCCTGCCTTGGTTCCAATATAATGCACTTCAAAACCGGCTTTGGTTAACTCCGGAACCAGGGCAATATTTGGCGTAATATGTCCGGCAGTTCCTCCACCGGTAAGAATGATCCGCACGTGAGTTCCTCCTTAAAAAAGCGCAAATGGTAAGAAGAATAAATTTTACTCTCCTTAGGTTTATATCTTGATTATATGACTCTGAAGATAATTATTTCCTGCTACCCTAATCAATTATAATATTTTACCTAAAAATTGTTTATCCGCTGATTTTTGGGATTGGCGAAAAGATCCGACCATCGTCCGGGGCTCAATATTCCAATATTTAGGAAATTGTTTCACGATAAACACCCTTTTTTTCCCTGAGAAGAGAATGCGCCAAAACATTAATTCGGAAATGAAGCCGTCCCATCTGATTTTTAAAGTTTATTTTCATTTTTTTGTTTCAATTATAACTTACCTTCAATCAAGATGTAAAGGTTTTGTCATTGGAGAGATAACCTGACGGTTTACCTTCGAACGGAATATTAATAATCCACTTTTGCTTAGGTTAATATAACTGAAAGTTAATGATATCAGACCGAGGTGGACCGGAAAATGAAAACTATTGAAAAATCTGCGGATTTTCAGAGCCATATCTGGGATGCAACTTCCAATGACCCTTTGAAAATTGAAGAGTTACTTAGAGAAGAACTAACTGAAAGTCAAGGGATCCATGAGGAGATCTGTCACCATCTATTAAGAGCGGGAGGAAAAAGGGTTCGTCCGTTGTTGGTTTACCATTGCGGACTGCTTTTCGGCCCAGAAACAGAAGACTTGAAGCGAACCGCAGTTGCGGCTGAGTTAATCCATATGGCATCCTTAGTCCACGATGATATCATCGACGGCTCCGATTTTCGGCATAACCAACCGACTGCCCATCTGATCTGGGGTAATCAGCGGGGAGTGTTGGCTGGAGATTACCTTTTTGCCAAGGCTTTTGGTATCTTAGCCGCAAACAAGTCTACTCAACCGCTTAGGTTGATGGTGGGCGCGATTCAAAACATGTGCCGGGGAGAGATTAACCAAGATCGGGAACAGTTTAGTTCAATGATTGGGATCGAAGCATATTATGACCGGATCGCTAATAAAACAGCGGCGCTAATCGAGGCCTCCTGTATGGCCGGGGCAGTGGTAGCTGGAGCTAACCCTTTGCAAATCGAAGCTATTGGCCGGTTCGGGCTGAACTTGGGTTTGGCATTCCAGATTATCGACGATATCTTGGATCTTTGCGGAGATGAGCAGAAGATGGGTAAGCCCAAGTATACCGATTTGATTAAAGGTAATCTGACCTTACCCGTTATTTTACTGAGGGAGCAGCCCCAATATAAAGAGTGGCTAAGGGAAGTGTTCCAAGAGAAAACTATCACTAACTCAATTTTAGTGGAGATCGAAACTGCAGCCAAGGATGGAGGCATAACTGAACGGGCTTTTGCCATCGGCGTATCCCATCTTGACCAGGCCCGCACAGTTTTGCAAAACTTCTGCGACAATCAGGCCCGTAAATTTTTAGAAGGCCTCACTTATATGTTGCAAGCGAGGGCAAATTAGGATCAAAATCCTCTCTCAGAGCTTATTGAAAAACCTCAGTAAACCGCAAACCCCATGGTACAACCGAGATTCGAGTCCACCTTGGCGGACCAAGTAAAGACTGTTATTTTTAAGTTCGGGAGTGAGGGCTTTAGGATCAGAAAGGTACATTGCCAAAAGACCCCTGATTACAGTGAGGTGAAACCGGCGCTGGGGAAGATATCGACAGGCTTGGATTGACTGCTGAATGAAAAAGGCCAATCTCTCCAGGCATTCGGAACTGGTTTCATATTTGATGGTGAAATTATAATCTCCCATTTTCTCATCTTCAGCGGCATCAATGAAATAATCCAACAAGATATGTAGGCCGGTTAGCCATGGAAAGTAGGCGGCATCGATGGCCGCTACAACTTTAGCAGTTAAGGCCGGATTTGAAGAGACAGCAAAGAGGAGAAACATGCCCAGAGTTGATCCGGTGGCGGCCGCATATTCCCACCAATAGATGGCGGTGGCGGGATTAAGGTTTTGCTGGGCCCAGTCACGTAAACGGTTTTCCCGAGTTTCCACGGCTAAGTGTTTGTAGGACTGTAACTCGGAGTATCTTTGGACATATGCGGTGATTTTCGGCAGGACCAGGTGATAAGAGGGTTGTTTTTTAAGCTGCTGACGGCAGGTTAGTACCAATTTTTCCAGGTAACCTTGATCATTTTTAGCGGGATAGTAGCGGTAATAATCTGAGATGGGACGATCCGGGTCGACTGCCTCCGCCATGGCCAGGTGCAGTTGGAAAAAGGCTTGTTCATCGATGACTCCAGCCCGGTCGGAGAGATTATCAAGATAATCGCTGATAGTCTGTAAGGCGACAATGAAGCGGATGGTAGGGGCCAATTCCGTCCCTTGGTGAAGGGCGTAAACACTGCCGCCCTGGGCATGGAATTTTTTAGACCGGAGGCTTGATAAAGCTTGAGTCCGTAATTCCCAATCCGGGATTTGCTCCGCTTTAGCACTCCAATAATCCAGCTCCCTTGAGACGATGGGAAATACTTTGAAAATAAAATTTACAATCATTTAATACTCGATTCATTAGTTTATTTTGGACGGATATGTTTTGGTAACGCCCCTAAAGACAAGTATCTTCCAGGAATGAATTTTCATACTTTATAATACTGGCTGAAAGAAGGAAAAAGAATAATTATAGAAAATAATTTATGATCGAAACCTTGTTACACTTAAAAACCAAAAAATTTTACCCGAAGGGGTAATGGATTTTGAAAAGATTATAAAGGGGCGAGGAATATTAATAATTTAGTTTACGCCAAAAACTTATTCAGTGCGAACCATACCATTGCTTGGGATATTTTTAACGGAATCGAATATGCTTGGGAAGCGCTGCCCAGGATTGAGCCTTTCCTCAAAGAACTGGCAACACGTTTACCGGGAGATTTTGAACAAATCGCCGCCGGTGTTTGGGTAGGAAAGGGAACGGAAATCGATGAATCCGTCAGGATCAAAGGACCGGCGATTATCGGTTATGATTGCGCGATCAGGCATACGGCTTATATCCGGGAAAATGTAATTATCGGAAACGGAGCGGTGGTCGGCAACTCTACCGAACTTAAGAATGCGCTGCTCTTTGATAAGGTAGAAGTCCCCCATTTCAATTATGTCGGTGATTCGATTCTTGGCTACAAAGCTCACCTTGGGGCGGGAGTGATTCTTTCCAATTTAAAATCGGCGAAAGATCAGATCAAAATTGCTATTGAGCCCGGTGGTACTCTTAATACCGGCTTAAAAAAGTTCGGGGCGTTAATTGGAGATTTAACCGAAGTCGGCTGTAACTCGGTTTTGAATCCGGGAACAATCATCGGTAGAGAAAGCATGATCTATCCGTTGACCATGGTTAGAGGGATTGTCCCGGAAAAACATATTGTGAAGAACGATGGGAAACTCACCCCTAAAACTACATAGCTAGCAGAAAATAAGTTATTCAATAAATCTGATACCACAGGAAGGGCAGGTGGTATCATTCAAACTTACTCGCTATTTACTAATAAATTCCTTTAAAATTAAAGAAACCAGGCCCGATTCTGCCCCTATTGGCCTGGTTTCTTGTTGATAAAGATAGCTGACTTTAAGGGGTAACTGTCATGATTTGGCGGGCAATCTCCGGATAGCGCGCTACAAACTTCAACTCCCTTTCAGTCAAGGGTTTCTGGGTATGGACATTGGCGTAACGGACCAGATCCAATAAGTTGCGGGCTTCCTCGTCATTGTTGAACTCAATCTCCATTTTTTCGTAGACATTCCGAAAACCTTTGATTCCCCCATATTCTCCGGTGGTGATCATCCGGCCGGTCTCGATGATTTCCGGCTCGCCCCGGCCCAGTTCCTCATAGTCATAAAGTTCATAGTTTTTGCGGTCTTTTAAGGCCCCGTCGGCGTGAATACCGGATTCATGAGCAAAAGCATTCCAACCGACCCCCACTTGATTAATGGGAATCGGAACATTGAAGGCATAGGAAGCGTATTTGGCCAATTGCCAACTCTTGGAGAGATCGATCTTCGGATCAAGCTGATATTTACCGATAAAACCGCTGGATTTTAAAATCGCTAGCAACACTGAAACCAGATCGGCATTACCGGCCCGTTCGCCCATACCGTTGACAGTGGTATTGATATAGGCGTCAACTCCGGCGTCAATTGCGGCTTTGGCGCCGGCCACTGAGCAAGCTACCACCAGCCCCAGATCATTATGACAATGGAGCTCGATATCGATTTTTACTTGGGAGGCGATGGTTTTGACCCGTTCGTAAATGGTGAAGGGATCGTCATATCCCAAAGTATCGCAATACCGGAACCGATTAGCTCCGGCAGCTTTAGCCTGAGCAGCGAACTCAACTAGAAAGTCCAAATCCGATCGGGAAGCATCTTCAGCATTAACTCCAATACCGGTGGCGCCCAGTTCCCGCCCTAATTTAACCGCAGCGATCATCTCAGCGCTCACATCGGCTTTGGTCTTTTTCCCGCCAAACTTTTTTTCGATCAACTGTTGGGAAGTGGAAGCCGAAAGGTTAATATGTTTCAATTTGGGGACCAAAGAAAACGCATCTTTGATATCAGACGGGATTGCCCGCAGCCAGCCTTCGAGTTTCATAGGGGCTAATACACCTGCAGCAGCCAATTCCAAGTTAGCGTTGAGATAATTGGTCTCATGCTTGGCAGTGGGAAAACCAAATTCGCTTTGGAAAATACCCATTTCATTCAACATCAGGTTGATGATGGTTTTTTCAAGTTTGGCCAATCCCAGCCGGGAGGTTTGGACACCGTCCCGGTTAGTGACGTCGATAATTCTGATCATATTAGCCATAAGGCTTCCTCCTTTGGTGGTCCGGTCTAAAATTTTATAAATATTCTTATCCGTAAATATATATTATTTATAGAAAATACACTACAATTGAATATTTGTCAAGGTTTAATTGAAAAATACCAAGTCCGGATCGGCTGATAAATATGAATAAATATAAAGGAAACCCGATTTTTGACTGGTGGCTAATTCACCCCTATTGCCTCTTTCAAAAGAAAGTGGTATAATTCATTAAAATTTATTTAAAAGCAATGACGGAGACGACTAAACCCTTTGCGGTGACAACAGAGAGCGGGTGGCGCTGTAAACCCGCCGGACGCGACTGGTGAATTACCCTCCCGAGCCTTGGGACGAAACCTGATTGGCAGTAGTCTTAAATGGGTCCGCCCATTATCGCGGTTAAAGGTAAGCTGTTTTAATCATTTAGCTTACGAAATAAGGTGGTACCACGGCCCTTCGTCCTTATGTTTGGATGAGGGGTCTTTTTATTAGTAAAGAAGACGGAAGACAGAAGATAGAAGTTGTGGGTTGAGTCCGTAATAAATTAACTGTAGTAAAGCATATTTTTCGGAGCAAAATTGTCTTCTTCTGTCTCCTGAATTTTATATTCCTATTAACTTCAAGGAGGCAAATTCAATGTCCGTATTGAAAATTTTAGAAGAACGCGGGTTCATTAAACAAACCACTCATCAAGAACCTTTATTTGAACTCCTGGAAAAGGAGCAGGTGACTTTTTATGTAGGTTTCGATCCCACCGCCGATAGTTTGCACGTTGGGCATATGCTGCCGGTGATGGGGATGGCCCATATGCAGCGAGCCGGACACCGTCCCATCGCAATTCTCGGCGGGGGCACGGCTATGATCGGTGACCCCAGCGGTAAGACTGATATGCGCAAAATGCTCACCCAGGAAACCATCGATCATAATGCAGCTTGTTTCAAAAAGCAGCTCTCCCGGTTCATTGATTTTGATAATGATCGGGCTTTGATGGTCAATAACGGCGAATGGTTATTAAAACTAAATTACATTGATTTTTTACGGGAAATCGGTTCCCAGTTTTCGGTGAACCGGATGTTGACCGCCGAGTGTTTTAAGTCCCGGATGGAAAAGGGACTTTCATTCATCGAATTCAACTATATGTTACTCCAATCCTATGACTTTCTAACTCTTTTCCGGAAGTACGGTTGTAGGCTCCAGATGGGCGGGGATGATCAGTGGTCCAACATACTTTATGGGGCGGATCTCATTCGGCGGCTGGAAGGGAAAGAAGCCTACGGGCTTACCTTCCCCTTATTAACCACTTCCAGTGGGAAGAAAATGGGAAAGACCGAGGCCGGCGCAGTGTGGCTTGATCCTGAGAAGACCAGTCCTTTTGATTTTTATCAATATTGGCGCAATACCGAGGATCAGGATGTTGAGAAATTTTTAAGGCTTTATACTTTTCTTCCCATGGATGAAGTTCGGCGTTTAGGCGCTTTGAAGGACCAAGAGATTAATGAAGCCAAAAAAACCTTGGCTTATGAAGTAACCAAACTGGTCCATGGCGAAGAGGAAGCCCGTAAGGCTGAAGCGGCAGCCACTGCCTTTTTTAGCGGCGCCGGAAACCAGGACGACATGCCGACTATCGAACTCCCTCAAGCTGAATTGGCAAAGGGCTTAACCATAGTCGACCTGGTAGTCTTGGCCGGATTGGCCGATTCTAAGAGCGAAGCCCGGCGCTTGGTCATCCAAGGAGGAATTTCCCTGGGACCGGAAAAAGTGACGGAGTTTAGCCGGGTGATTAGCATTTCTGATTTCAACGATGGAAAATTATTGTTGAAAAAGGGCAAGAAGCAGTTTCAAGTTGTTAAACTTAGTTAGGTAATAGGTAATAGGTAATAGGTAATAGGTAGGAGTTTAGCTTGGATGGTTTTGGCATCTGATAAGCGATCCCCTCTTTGAGCGCATATATTGGCACGAAGGGGGGATTTTATGCAATTGGCCAAACTAGATCGATCATTGTTCTTGCCGGGGGTAGTTCCGGAAATGCTTAGTCCCGAATTTTGGTTGGAGCGATTCCCGGATTTTGATCTCGATCACCAGTGGATGGGAGCTGTTAAGGACCAGCCCAAACTGGCATTGAGCGATTATTTCGCTAATATTGCTCACCGACTCAGAAATTTATCTAATAAAAATGGTTTACTACCGGAAAAGATTATCGATAACTTCATTCAATGGGACTGGCCGGAATATGGGTTGATGACCCAATCCGGAGATTTAAAACTGTTGCCTTGGGAGAGCCCGCTTTTTTTATCAAATAAAGAAGGACCCGACTTGGACCGGAACCAATTGAGCGGACTTGATATCGGAGACCGGGTTGTTGTCTTTGGTTTATCAATCGATGGCCAATGGTATCTTACCGTTACTGATGCCGGTACCGGCTGGGTCAAACGGGAGATGGTCGGAATCGGTCCGGAAATCCAGGTCCGGAATTTCCTAAGCGGGCGATCCCGGATGGTTCTGCTCGACCCTGCTTCAAGAATTCAAACGAAAAATTCAGTTATCAAAGCCAGTATGGGTTGTAGTTTTCCCATCAATGATTACTCGCGGCGGACGGTTCTGATCCCCCACCAAAACGCCAAGGGAAACTTGGAGTTTATTATCGGAATCATTAAGGATGGAGCGATCCGGAACCATCTGCCCAAAACAGCTTATCATCTAATTCGGCAAGCCTTTAAATATCTTGGTCATCCCTATGCCTGGGGTGATCGGGATTCGGAAGGTTGCGGCCGCGACTGTTCCCGTCTGATTAGGGACGTGTTACGGACCATGGGTTTTAATCCGCCCCGTAATTCCCAGGAACAATTAATCGTCGGCCAAAAAAGGATCAATCTTGCCGGCTTGAATAATAGCCAACGCATAACCCGGTTAAAAAGGCTGGCGCCCGGCGCTTTGCTTTTTACGCCTGAGCATGTAATGATCTTTTTAGGAGAAGTTCAGGGTGAAGTCTATATTATTCACGCCCTCTTTAAATACCTGCGCCCAAAAAAAAACGGGCAAGAGCCGGTGATAGTCAAACGAGTAGCCGTTTCCGGGCTGAAATTGGGAATGGGAACCGACGGCGGTTCATTATTAGAGCGGTTAACGGAGGTTGTTGAAGTTTAACAAGAAAATTTCCCCGGAAATATTGGGTTAACGTTTTAACGGCGACAAATCCCGGGTGATCGTCCCGGTACTCAGCAGTTCTTCGATTTTAAAAGTACCGCATTTACGGCCGTTGAGAAAGCCGTCCCATGCGGCTTGAGCCAACATTCCATCGTTTAGTAAGTCAAACAGCCATTCCGAACAATGCTCGGGATCATCTTGGACAAATCCGGCCCGATGTTCCAGAAGCCATTTGCGGTTCCAATGTTCGTGGGAGCCTAAAGGCGGAGCGATAATAATCGGAATGCCCAACGCAGAGTAGAAAGAAAGTTCAGAAGGCTTGGTCCATAAAATATCGGTAGTTCTCAATAAAGCGTTGAAACGGTGGAAGTATTTCTCCCGGCTAGTATTATAGATAATATTTACGCCTAATCCAATTTCTTCCTCAAGCCCATATTGTCGGAGAGCGTTTTGAAAATACTGTTCTACATCGGCACGAATTCCCGCAACTAGATTCAACTTAATCTGGCGTGACTTAATTTTAGCGCGGAGGCTTTTGATAATCTTGACTCCGATTTCTTTTTGGGCCCCAGCGCCACCTACGGCAAAGGTCAGCGTTAAACTGCGGTTGCTTTGTTTAGAGCAGTTCTCCGGAAGCAGATAATGTTCGACCTCCACCCGATGAAGTGCCCAAAATCGTCCTTTAGGGTCGAGATAATTAAGACGCTGGGCCAAATCAAGCTTGAGTATTTCCAAATCAGGACTGCCTATATTTTCCTTAGGAAGTGGAAAACCGGTTAGAAAAATCTGTTCATCAGCAATACCGTATTCTCGAAGCCGCTTAATGGCATGGCTGCAAGGGGCCAAATAAATGATCTTACATTGGGAAGGTTTGTCCGGGACCCAAACCCGATTAAGATCCGTATCGGTAATTAACAGATATACCTTTGAATAACCGCGAGCTTCGGCGGCAATGGCTACCGCAAAAAAAGTGGTTATAATCGGTAGGTTGGTGGGTCCCAATAATTCGACCAGGGTTTCCCCGAGGCCTTTTTTGATCAAGGACTTTAAATATTTCACTTGGATAGTTGGGGTGGAAAGGTCCCGGAAAGGGTAATAAGGGTTAATCTCCTGAAACCGGTCCATCAAACCGAAGAGAAACCCGCCGATGATTGGGACATGGTTGATCCCGGAGATGCCTTCATAGATATGCCTCATTTTTGCCCAAAGCTTACACTCTTTTTTGCTGGCATATGCCGGGGAACCGGCGGTAATAATCTGATTACCCCCCAGATCTTTTAAGGGGTAAGCTGCTCTTTGGTGTCCCAATCCCATATCTGCCGCTATAATCCATGCTTTTTGATCCGCTGAGGTTTTTAGATTCATTGATCCTCTATCCTCCAAGATTAATTAGATCGACATAATTACACTATTATTATCGGCAGATAAGGTCTATTACTGAAGGGTTTTTAGTTTTGAGCTGGTGAAAAAGGAGTTTTATAAAAAACATGGAATAATGATCAGCCGGAAAAATAAGAAGAAAAAGATAGTAATCTTCTTAATTTTTGCCGATAATGATCTGGGAGGCTTTTTTAATGAAACTTCGGAATAAATGTCATATATTTTTTGGCATAACTGGTATTACACTAATATTGTTGACAATAATTGCATATTATCTTTTATTTTGTGAAAAAGAAGCAATAATTAGTTTTAACAATAATCCGGCCAATGCTTTTCTATTGACTACTCTCTTATTATTAGTAGGCGCATTCTTAGTTACTTTTTTGGCAAGTAAAGCTTTTTGTAAGTTAACGGTCAACCGCATTCAGGAACTTAACCAGTATTTAGAGGCCATCGCCAGTGGTAAGCCTATGAAATTAAAAGAAGACAATTATAAAGACGAAATGTCCGAACTCCGAAATACGATTGTTGATGCCTATCAAAAAATGCTCAGATCCCGGGGTGAGCTCGAAAATAATTGTCAACAATTGGTCGAAACCAATCAAAAACTAGAGTCAAGATATATCCAAGCTTATAACCTTCAGCTAATTCAAGAGGAAATCAGTAGGGAATTGGATATTGACAAATTATCCAAAAAAACGGCTGATATTATCATGGGCCTTTTCGGAAGCAAACGCTGTTTAATTTATATGGCCGACGATGAGAATGAAAAATTAATCGCGAAAGCTTTTTCGGGTTCCATGGGAAAAGACGCGCCTAATAAGGTGATCAGCTATAATGCTAGAAATATCGTGGCCCGTTCCTGGCGGGAAAAGGAGATCTTCACCGAAAAAGATGCTAAGCCGAAAGAATTGGCTGAACTTAACAAAAGAAACATTCATAGTCTCCTGATTGTGCCGCTAATTGGAAGGCAGGGAAGGGTAGGGATAATGTTATTAGAGCACGAATTAGCCGGTGGGATCAATAGTGAGTCGATTAAATTTGCTCGAATTGTAGCCCAGGAACTCAGTCTGTCGGTGGAAAACGCCTACTTATATGATAAGATGAGACAAATAGCAAATCAGGACGCGCTTACCGGAGTATATAACCGGCTCTATTTAATGACCTATATGGAGGAGATTTTTGTAAATAACCCTAAAATGGTTTCAGTGTTAATTTTCGATATGGACCATTTTAAACATGTTAACGATAAATTTGGGCATTTAGCAGGAGATATGGTCTTAAAAACTACCGCTAGCTTAATACGGAAAATGTTGCCCGCTGGAATAATGGCCCGTTACGGTGGAGAAGAATTTGTGATTGTCCTCCCCGAGGTCGGTCAAGAGGAGGCTTTCCAGTTTGCCGATTCGATCCGGCAAATAGTTGGTCATAATCAATTTTTTATTTCAAAAGAGAAGTCAATCAAAGTGACGATTAGCATCGGGGTAGCCACGTATCCGTTAGTTTCCAGCAGTTATGAAGGATTATTACAGCTTGCCGATAAAGCATTATATGAAGCTAAAAACTCCGGCCGAAACAAAGTTTGTGTTGCTGAGACCGCCACTTCCGACTCCTAACTTCCAGCTTCCCCTATTCCTCATCTTTGGAGGTCCATTTTTAGAGTAGTTATCCGGATAGTGATTGAGAAGTTAAATATGGCAAAGTTTTTACATAATTGAAAAGAATATGTGAAAACTTTTACGACTACTTGAAGAAAAATAATAGAAAAGATATAATGACAACAGAATATTTTGGAGTAGACGGGAGGAAGTTTGATGACTGAAAGAGTATATAATTTTTACCCCGGTCCGGCGACTCTTCCATTGGAGGTCCTGGAGGAAGCTCAAAAGGAGCTTCTTAATTTTCATAATACCGGGATGTCGGTTTTGGAAATAAGCCATCGGGGAAAAGACTATGAGGCGGTCCATAACGAAACCGAAAGTCTTTTTAAAGAGCTTTTAAAGGCCCCCGATGATTACCGGGTGTTATTTATGGGCGGCGGCGCCAGTACTCAATTTGCTTTAGTGGCGCTGAACTTTTTAACTCAAGGAACTGAAGCCGACTATATCGTAACCGGCAGCTTTGCTCAAAAAGCCCAAGAAGAGGCGGCCCGAATTGGTAAAGCGAATATCGCAGCTACCACTAAAGACGATAATTTTAATCGGCTTCCTGAGAAGGGTGAAATTAAACTCAGCAAGGCCCCGGTTTATATTCATATGACTTCCAACAATACAATTTACGGGACCCAATGGCAGGAGATACCTACGTTTGATGGGATACCTTTAATTGCTGATGTGTCCAGCGATATTCTTTCCCGACCTTTTGACGTATCCAAATTCGGTTTAATATACGCCGGGGCTCAAAAGAATCTGGGGCCGGCAGGAGTAACCTTAGTTTTAATCAGCCCGGACATGCTGGCCAAAGCTAATAAAAACTTACCGGTTATTTTTCAATATGGTACTTTTGCTAAGAATGATTCTCTTTACAATACACCTCCCGCATTCGCCATTTATCTGATAAATTTGGTTTTAAAATGGATTAAGCGAAACGGCGGTTTAGATGCTATGGCTAAAAGAAATCAGGAAAAAGCCGGTTATATCTATGACGCTATTGATAACAGCGACGGTTTCTACCAGGGCCATGCCCGCAAAGAATGCCGTTCCTTGATGAATGTTACTTTTAGACTGCCTAATGAAGAATTGGAAAACGCCTTTGTCGCTGAGGCTAAAAAAGCAAATTTAATAGGGATCAAAGGACATCGCTCCGTAGGTGGAATGCGGGCTTCAATTTATAACGCAATGCCGATGGAAGGATGTAAATGTTTGGCGGAATTAATGAAGGATTTTGCCAAAAAGAACGGGTAAATATAGCAGAAAATCCTTAAGCAGGCTGTGCCTGTGTTAATTATGGATTTTAAAAAATCCGGGTTAATTCGTGTTAATCCCGTCTGGAACAAAGTTATTTAAAAGACGGGATTAACGGGACTGACCGGATTTTTTGCTTTTAAGTAGTCACCTACCCCGGCTGCTCGGGCACAATCGAAGATGGAAATAGGGTCAAAGATCATTTCTAAATAGATAGACTCTCCTCTTTTCCACCGGAGCGCATTAAAGGATGAAAATGAGTCTAGTCTTCTAAGTCTAAACCAGACCTATCTCCCAGGACGGGACGAAGTCGCGATAGACAAGGATGTCTATTCAAAGGCTAGGGGATCGGTGTTACTTTCATGTATTGTAAGTTAGGTTTCGAAGCAAATCCAACAATCGGCTTAGGATTCAAGCCAATTCCCTTTAAGGGGAAGGGTCGCTTTTAGAACCGGATGCAAGTTAAAGTCAAATCCATAATTTGCCGATAAAAGGAATGAAAAATTGATCAACAGGGGAGACCGATGAAGTTAAACCGATGGATGAATAGAGTTTTAGTTCTTGCACTCGTTCCTTTATTAACCGCTTCCGGGTTTGCGGCGGACAATCGAATAGCAGTAAACATCAAAACTTTAGCCGCGAACATTGTCCAACAGTTTGGCGGTGTGGAACTAAGAGTCGCTGCAGTTCGGGATGATCAAGTATATTTAAACGCCGGTAAGAATAAATTCATTTCAGAAGGGGCTATTTATCAAATTATCGTGGATGGCCTCCCTTTTAATGATCCGGCCAGCAGACGCAGACTGGGAAATATTGAGATTGTCGTTGCTGAAGTTCAGATTATTACTGTTCGGGATAATTATTCCATCGCTCAAGTTTTAGACCATAGTTGGGGTGAAAGGGATCTGGCGGTGGGGCAAAGGGCTATCCCCCAAAGATCTAAAATTTCAATTGCCATAATTCCCTTTGAATATCTCAATTCATTCGATGAGACCACTCCGAGAATCGCTCAAGAGATAATGGCGGCTGAATTAATCAATAGCGGACTTTTTGTGGTAGCCGGGGCCGCTAAGGCCAAGGAAGCAGCTGATCTTCTTCAACCGGATTCTCCGGGAACGGTCCAATTCAGTAAAGGTATCGGGAGAATGTTGGGGGTGGAATATGTATTGTATGGATTTATTATTGATTCACCGGGATATATGGAGATTCAATGCCGAGTCCATAGCGGGTTGGAAGGGACCGGTGTCGCTGCAGCCAATATTCGAATTGAGTCCGAATTTTCCGATCCGCAACAATGATATGGTTTAACGGAAATGAATGGGTGAAAACCGTGAAACGAAATCAATGGTTGCTATGTTTGTTTTTTGTGATCGGATTTTTGGGACCCCAATTTTGGGAAATTACCAGGAGCCGCCATATAGGGGCCTCCACAGAAGAGAGCTTTGATTCTTTGACCTTAAATGCCGTTGGAGATCTGGTAATGCATCTTCCGATCGTCAATTCAGCCCGAAAATCCGATGGTTCTTTTGATTTTCGCCCTATTTTCGCTAATATTCGGCCTTACCTGTCAAAGGCTGATCTGGCTGTGGCCGTCCTTGAAACCCAACTTGAAGCTCCGGACCAACCTTATAGCGGTTATCCTTGTTTCAATTCTCCCGGCGCTATTGCCGATGCGATGCTTTGGAGTGGCATTGATTTGGCTTTTTTGGCCCACAATCATTCACTGGACCAGGGTGTCATCGGCATCCAACATTCCCTTGCTTATTTAGACCAAATCGGACTGGCATACACCGGCTGTAGTTCCAATCCCGAAACGCCAAGGTATCGGATTATCGAAAAAAACCGAATTAAACTGGCGTTTTTTTCTTATACAACTACTACCAATGGAATTTTTCCGCCCAAAGGAGAAGAATGGGTAGTAAACATGTTGGATTATGACCAAATTACCAAAGATATTGCTAAAGCAAAAATGGCCGGAGCTGATGGAATCGTATTTGGGCTTCATACCGGTGTTGAATATCAGAGAGAACCGTCCCTTGAACAAATTGAAATTATTGAAAAGTTGTTGGCTTTAGGAGTAGATATTATACTGGGCAGTCATGTTCATGTGATTCAGCCTATTGAAGTAGGCGCTGTAAAGCAGATGGCTCCGGGACGATACCGGACTTATTTTGTAGCCTATTCGCTTGGTAATTTTTTATCCAATCAAAGGTGGCGCTATAGTGACTGCGGCTTAATGGTTAGTCTCAAATTAGTAAAAAAACCAACCTCTCCGGGGATTCTAATTGATTGCGCCTCTTATCTGCCGTTATGGGTTCACCGTTATCAAGTAGGAAAACAAATCCGTTATCAAATAATACTCCTAGACCAGGGTGGGGCCTATCGGGCTCGATTTCAAGGGCAGCCGGATCTTCTGAATCAACTGGATCAGGTGAAACAGGACACTGATGAAATAATAAAAGGTTGGCGCCGCAGACCCTGAAACAACAGAAAGGAGATTGGTTTTCTATATTCGGCTGGGAGACAATCATCGAACCGATCTAAATATATTATTTAAGTTTTGAGGAGAAGACCATGGGACTAATCCGCTCAACAATAATTAAAGTGTTTATTATTCTAATAATAGTTTTCCCTGTGTTTATAAGCCTGAAGACAGTGGCGGAAACCGGTGCGGAAGCTGAACCCCCTATTATACCAGTTCTTGTTTATCACCGGGTCATTTCAAAAGTAACGAGTATTTACGATTTCACCCCGGAACAGCTGGAAGAACATTTGAAATATATCAGGGATAACGGTTATACTCCGATTACAGCCCTTCAGATGGTCGAATCAATGGACAACCCCGAACAGTTACCCTCAAAACCGGTAGTATTGACATTTGATGACGGACATAAAAGCCATTACAGTAATGTTTATCCTTTGCTAAAAAAGTATGGTTATCAAGGCACTTTTTTTGTTTATACTGATGTGATTGCCGAAAAAAGCGAAAAACAATTGACTTGGGATGAATTGCGGGAAATGTTGCAAGACGGAATGGATATCCAAGCCCATACTAAGTCACACCCTTATTTGACCAAAATTTCAAAGCATGAAACCGAAGCGGCATATCAAAAGCGACTAACTAATGAACTCCAAGCCTCCAAATTAGTTATTGAAGAGCAATTGCAGGAAGAAGTCAAATTATTGGCCTACCCATACGGCTGGTTTAATCAGTCAATTGAAAATGTAGCCTTTCGAGCCGGATATCGGGGAATATTCACAGTAAACTGGGGGACCAATTTACCTTCGGCTGATTGCTCTAGGCTAAAGAGGCGGGTAATGGAGAATAAAATGACTAAGGAAGAGTTCGAAACAATTCTTACCGCCCGCCCATTGCCGATAGAGATTATCTATCCGGAAGACGCGGGGATCATTAATAAAGCTCCGGAGATTCAGTTTAAAATCCCGGGCTTTGCCACTGATAAAGTTGAAATCAAAGTACGTTCCTTGGTTGCCGAAATAGCTCGAAATGAAGACGGTGTTTTTGTTTGGTCCGGTTTGCAAAAATTAACCCCCGGTTACTATCTGATTATAGTTAAAGGGCATGACCATGAAAACCGGCCTTTCATTAATTCCTGGGGGTTTGAATATCGTTAGTACCTTTGAGCTCAGTCTCTCAAGTTCTTAGAATCAAGATATTGGCGGGTTATTTCCAGGAGACGGTTTTCTTGGTTTAAATCCGGTTCTTCAATAATTTGTTCATTAAGATAGCTTAATATTTCTCCCATCAAAGGCCCGGGTTTAACACCAAGTTTTTCGATTAAGTCAGCTCCGTTGATAGCAAGTTTACTGCCATTTTTCGATTCAGATTTTGATCTGAGAACTGCTAGGACCCGTTGGGATAAGTCCTTCCAATGTTCCAGAGTTTTAGGGTTGATTTTTCCGGTAGCAATAATATCGGCGCGTCGCAGTTCCAATAGGTCCGGGATATTTTCCGGCCCAATATTGGAGATGAGCCTCCGGACAGCTGAGTCACTGATGTTGGGTTGGTAAAAAAACATATGCCCATTGATGAGTAAGGATACTTTTTGAATCAGTTTCTTCGGATAACGCAGTCTTTCTAAGATCACCCGACTCATTTCGGCGCCGGCCCGTTCGTGTCCGTAAAAATGGGGCCCGGTTTTGGTAATGGTCAAGGAGGCTGGTTTAGCGATATCATGCAATAAAGCGGCCAGACGAAGCGGTAGTAACCGCTGGATAGCTGCGGCGGCGGAAAAAGAATGTTCTCGAAGATATGAATATAACCGGGATTGAGCTTTATCGGCCGAATAGAATTCCGGGATCAGCTCCAAAAGTAAGCCGCTTTTAGCTAAGCCGGCCAGCCCTTTACGGATCGAAGCGCCTAATAACAATTTAGAGAATTCATCGCGAATTCTTTCATAACTGACGAATTTAGCCCATTCCGGATTGATGGCGCCTTCGGTTTTCCGTTCCGCCGCTAAAGAATGGGAAGCTAAAAACCGGTAAAAACGAAACATTCGTAATCCATCTTCACGGAAACGGTCGCGGGGATTGCCAACCGCCTTTAATAAGCGCCGATAACAGTCAGCCCGGCCATTGAAGGGATCGATTAATGCTTGGGTTTCAAAATCATAGGCCATAGCGTTAATGGTAAAATCCCGCCTAGCCAAATCCTTAACAATGTCGGAACCGAATAATACTTGGTCCGGTCGGCGCCCATCGCTGTAGGGAAAATCTTCTCTAATGGTAGTAATTTGAATAGGCTGACCAGCGCTGAATATCGTAATAGTCCCGAATCGTTTTCCGGTGGGAAGGGTTTTGGGAAAGATCTTTTCGATCTCATCCGGAAGGGCATCAGTTGCCAGATCCCAGTCGGAGGGGGTACTGCCCCATATTAAGTCGCGGACCGCGCCGCCAACTAAGTAGACCATTTTTTGATTTTCCCGTAAAAAAACTACTGCCTGGGTAACCCAGGCGGGAATCTCTTTAAAATTCAATTTTTCAGTGGTGGTAAGGGGACGGCGTAAAAAATCGGAATTCATTTTTTATCCTTTAATTACTCCTAATCTAGAAAATCTAAAAGGATTGAGTTTTCTCGGTACGTTGGTTTTTTGATGTTTTCTTTCTTTTCATAATTGAAAGTTTTAACGCCGAATAGCGGCAAATATCCGCG
>JAAYEK010000056.1 GCA_012728785.1 Bacillota bacterium
TGACAAAAGAAGAGGGCGGACGTCACACCCCGTTCTTTAACGGATATCGTCCTCAGTTTTACTTCAGGACCACCGATGTTACCGGAGTGGCAAACTTACCGGCGGGCACCGAAATGATTATGCCTGGTGATAACGTCAAAATGACGATTGAGTTAATTACCCCGATTGCAATGGAAGAAGGCTTACGGTTCGCCATCCGTGAAGGTGGACGCACCGTCGGCGCCGGTGTGGTTACCAAGGTTATTGAATAATTGATAATGGATCTTAATTAAAGATACTGGGGCTGGGTAAAAATGCGAAGATTAACCCAGCCCGGTCCTTTAGGGCTTACTGGATAAGGTCATTTGGTCGTTTTCTTTTTTTTGCAAGAGCCCCTCAGTATTTAGCACTTGACAGGTCGGGGCAAGTGTGGTAAATTTTTAAAAGTGACTGTGATCCGAAGGGTCCTATTTTTTTCGCTTTTTTTCGTTTTCATCAAATTACATTCTTTTAGAATTACACTATTGAAAGCTTGAATTGGTTAGTCTAGGTATTAGTGATAACTTTTAATTGTTAATTTCATATTTGATTAGGGATGAACGAGGGGGTGCCGGTCGTGCGTGAAGGAATTACTCTAGCTTGCTCGGAGTGTAAAAATCGTAATTATCGAACTAATAAAAACAAAAAGAACAATCCCGAACGGCTTGAAATGATGAAATATTGCAAGTTTTGCCGCAAAGAAACAAGTCATAAAGAGACAAGATAGGTTCGGAAATAAACACACCCTAATGAAGGGGATGAGTATAAAATGCAACCCACTAAGACAATTAAAAAAGAATCGCCGGCCCAGGGTTTTCGGCGTTTTTTCCGTAATGTAACCGCCGAATTAAAAAAAGTCAATTGGCCTAACCGGAAAGAGCTTACTACTTATACTATAGTAGTTATTGCTACTGTTTTCTTGGTATCCTTTATTATTTGGGTTTGGGATATTGGTTTAACTGTTGTCTTTAAGGCGATGGGATTTTACCGGTAGTGAGGAGAAACATATGGAAAAGAATTGGTATGTCATTCATACCTATTCGGGATATGAAAATAAGGTTAAGGCAAACCTTGAACGTCGCGTAGAATCCATGGCGATGGAAGATAAAATCTTTCGTATTTTAGTTCCTACTGAAGAAGAATTGGAAATAAAAGATGGCAAACGAAAGATTACTAAAAAGAAAATCTATCCCGGTTATGTGATTGTGGAAATGATTTTAACTGACGATTCATGGTATGTGGTCCGAAATACACCGGGAGTTACCGGGTTTGTTGGTTCCGGTTCTAAGCCCTTGCCTTTACAAGAGAAAGAAACTAAATTAATCCTACATCAAATGGGAATCGATGAGCCCCGTACTAAAATTGATTTTGAACTGGGAGAAACCATCAAAGTTATTCGGGGACCATTTGAAAATTTTTCCGGAATTATTGAAGAAATTAGTCCCGAAAAAGGTAAGATTAAAGTTAGAGTATCAATGTTCGGTCGGGAAACACCGGTGGAGTTGGATTATCACCAAGTTGAAAGGATTTAATTACTAAAATAAACTGTTTCCTAAAGATTGAACTATAATTAAGGGTAACTGTTCCCTGGATACCGTTTGCTGCAAAGTGGGAGGGTAAATCCCGTTATGACCACATTATAATCTAAGGAGGTGAAGGGCAATGGCTAAAAAGATTACGGGAATAATTAAATTACAAGTTCCGGCTGGAAAAGCGAATCCGGCGCCACCCGTAGGCCCTGCCCTGGGACAACACGGCGTAAATATTATGGAGTTTTGTAAATCTTTTAACGAACGCACTAGTAATCAGGCCGGGATGATTATCCCAGTCGTAATCACAGTTTATGAAGATCGTTCGTTTACATTTATCTGTAAAACTCCCCCGGTTCCCGTTCTAATTAAAAAGGCGATCAACATTGAGAAGGGTTCCGGAATTCCTAACAAAACCAAGATTGGGTCGATTAGTAAAGCGAAAGTTCGTGAAATTGCTGAATTAAAAATGCCTGATCTTAATGCTGCCAGTATTGAAACGGCTATGAGTATGGTTGCCGGTACTGCCCGTAGTATGGGTATTGTCGTGGAAGATTAATTTTTTTAAAGATTAAGTGTTTTATAATCCGGTACAATTCGGATTCTCTAAGAATGTGGGAGGAATATCATTCCGCTAAACCACAAAGGAGGTTTATAAATGCCAAAACATGGTAAGAGATATATGGAAGCCGCTAAAATGGTTGATTCCGCTAAATTATACGAGCCAGTCGAAGCTTTGAATTTAATTAAAAGCATGCCAAAGGGTAAGTTTGATGAATCTATTGAAGTCGCAATTCGTTTGGGTGTTGATCCCCGACATGCCGATCAGCAAATTCGTGGCGCGGTAGCTTTACCGTATGGAACTGGAAGGACAGTCCGAGTGGCTGTATTTGCAAAAGGAGAAAAGGCCAAGGAAGCCCAAGAGGCTGGAGCCGAAAAAGTTGGAGCCGAAGATCTCATCGAAGAGATTCAAAAAGGTTGGATGGAGTTCGATGTGGCTGTCGCTACTCCTGATATGATGGGTGCTGTCGGTAAATTGGGTAAAATTTTAGGTCCTAAGGGTTTGATGCCCAACCCAAAGACCGGCACCGTTACTTTAGAGGTTGGTAAAGCCGTTAAAGAAATCAAAGCCGGAAAAGTCGAATATCGGGTCGATAAGACCGGTATCGTACATGTACCCATTGGAAAGGTTTCTTTTGACGTGGATAAATTGGCTCGCAACTTCCGGGCTTTATTGGATGTTATTGTTAAGGCAAAACCCGCTTCAGCTAAAGGAACTTATCTTAAAAGCGTAGTGGTTTCCCCGACGATGGGTCCGGGAGTGAAAATTTCACCTCAGTTAGCGGCTCAAACCGGTGGGGAAAGATAAAGAAGATCTTTATTTAATTTAATAGTTATTATGCCATAGACAGTAGGCGCCCTAATGGGAATAATGGTGAAACCACCTACCGAGGCTGGAAGGATTCAATTTTGGTTAGATAAGCCGTGAAGCGGTTTATTAAAAAAGACCTCCAGTACCTATGGGGGTCTTTTTCAATTATTACAGTAGAATCATCGATTACTTAAAATAAGGAGGTGTAGTAATGGCAAGGCCGGAAAAAGAAGCGAAAGTAAGTGAAGTACAACAGAAGTTCACCATGGCGAAATCGGTAATTCTAGCTGACTACCGTGGTCTGAATGTTATGGAAGTCACTGAATTAAGAAAGAAATTGCGCGAGGCCGGTGTTGAATATCGGGTAGTGAAAAACACTCTAACCAGCAGGGCCGCAAAAGCCGCAAATATTGACGGGTTGGATCAATTATTAAGTGGACCTACCGCGTTAGCCTTTGGTATTGAGGATGTAGTTGTACCAGCGAAGATTTTAGCAGAATTTGCTAAGGATCATAAAAAGTTAGAATTAAAAGGCGGGGTTTTAGAAGGTAAAGTGATTGATTTGGCCGCAGTTAATGAATTGGCTAATTTACCTTCTCGGGAAGCGCTACTGGGCCAATTGGCGGGTATGCTTCAAGCTCCAATCCGTGGATTGGTTACAGTTCTTTCCGGTCCGCTTCGTAATTTAACCTATGCAGTTGAAGCGGTGCGGAAACAAAAAGCTGAAGCTTAGTGTTGTTGTTTATTTAATTCATGGTTATAACCATTATTAAGGAGGATAATAAGAATGTCAAAAATCAATGATGTATTGGAAATAGTTAAAGGTCTCAGTGTTCTTGAACTAAACGAACTGGTAAAAGCATTTGAAGAGGAGTTTGGTGTTTCAGCCGCTGCTCCAGTAGCTGTTGCCGCAGCGCCTGCTGCTGGTGGCGGTGCGCCTGCTGCCGAAAAAACTGAATTTGATGTAGTTCTGGCTAGCGCCGGAGCCCAAAAGATTCAAGTTATTAAGGTGGTTCGCGAAGCAACCGGTTTAGGACTTAAAGAAGCCAAAGATTTGGTGGATGGCGCTCCTAAAACCATCAAAGAAGGTATCTCTAAGAATGATGCCGAGGAACTTAAAAAGAAACTTGAAGAAGCCGGCGCTACCATTGAGCTTAAATAATATTGACTTTTTTTAGAGGGGCGAAAGCCCCTCTAATTTTTTTATTGACAATCGTTGAGACGTATGTTATCATTATTATCTGCTGGTATCTGAAGTTAAAAAAAGGGAAAGATGTAGTTGGAATTACAAATTATTGGGAAATGTGGGCTGAAAAAAACTGAACTACATTGATTAGTATTGAATACTAGCGAAAGTGTAAGCGAGGATAACGATGTTACCTTGCTTTTATCTGTTTATATATAGGTAGAATTAACCTTTACATATAACCCATCAATAATACAAGATTGTTAAGGAACACAATAAAGATAAGATTAAGTTTGTATTGTACCAAAATCTGAAGAGGTGAGTAGTTTGCAAGAAACCGTAAAGAAACGCCGACAACGGTTAAGCTTTGGTAAAATCGATGAGATTTTAGACATGCCGAACCTCATTGAAGTTCAGCAAAAATCATACCAATGGTTTTTAGATGAAGGATTACGAGAGATGTTTCGGGATATCTCTCCGATTCAAGACTTCACCGGCAACTTAGTCTTGGAATTTATTGATTATGTTTTAGGCGAACCAAAATATCCGGTTGAAGAGTGTAAGAAACGGGATGTTACTTTCGCTGCGCCTCTACGTGTTAGAGCCCGTTTAATTAATAAAGAGACTGGTGAGGTAAAAGAACAAGAAGTATTTATGGGTGATTTTCCTTTAATGACTGAAAAGGGCACTTTTATTATTAACGGAGCGGAACGGGTAATCGTTAGTCAACTAGTCCGTTCTCCAGGAGTTTACTTTGGTAGGGCCCAAGATACTACCGGTAAGTATCTATATACAGCCAGTATTATACCAAACCGTGGCGCCTGGCTAGAGTTTGAGTTTGACGCGAATGATAATTTGTTTGTTAGAATTGATCGAACCAGAAAGTTGCCGGTCACAATTTTGCTTAAATCTTTAGGTTTAGGGAATAATTATCAACTTACCGAACTCTTCGATGGGCATGAAAGTGTTAAACTAACCTTGGAACGGGATAACACCCAAAGTGAAGAAGAAGCGGTTGTTGAAATTTATAAGCGACTTCGCCCGGGGGAACCGCCTACCGTAGATAGCGCCCGTACATTATTTGAAACTTTATTCTTTGATCCGAAACGATATGATCTTGCTCCGGTCGGACGTTACAAACTTAATAAAAAATTAGGCTTAAATTTTCCCGCTAAATCAATTAAACCGTCCGTTGATGCCGATGGCAACGAAATTCCCGGCCAGGAAGCGGTGAAAGTTCTAACCAAAGAGGATGTAATCGAAGTTGTCAAATATATATTGAACCTCCATGAGGGTATTGGAGAGATTGACGATATCGATCATTTAGGAAATCGTCGTTTGAAATCTGTAGGAGAACTGCTCCAGAATCAGTTCCGAATTGGATTGGCAAGAATGGAAAGAGTGGTCCGGGAAAGAATGACCATTCAGGATGTTGAAGTCATTACACCCCAAGCATTAATCAATATCAGGCCGGTTGTTGCGGCTATTAAAGAATTCTTTGGTTCTAGCCAGTTGTCGCAGTTTATGGACCAGACTAATCCATTAGCGGAGTTAACCCATAAAAGGAGGCTTTCCGCTCTTGGACCGGGCGGTCTATCTAGAGAAAGGGCTGGATTCGAAGTACGTGACGTTCACCATTCCCACTACGGGAGAATGTGTCCGATCGAAACTCCTGAAGGTCCTAATATCGGGTTAATTGGTTCGCTCACTACTTTTGCTAGAATCAATGAGTATGGTTTTATTGAGACTCCTTACCGAAGGGTCATCGATAATAAAGTTAGTGACGAAATCATCTATTTTACCGCTGATGAAGAGGATAAGTATATTGTCGCTCAAGCTAATGAACCGTTTGATCCGGAAACTAGAGAGTTTGTTAATAACCGGGTTTCAGTCAGATATCGGGACGATATTTTGGAAATTCCCAACAATCAGGTCCAATTAATGGACGTTTCACCCAAACAGTTAGTAAGTATAGCTACCGCTTTGATTCCGTTTTTAGAGAACGATGATGCTAACCGGGCGCTAATGGGTTCCAACATGCAACGTCAAGCAGTGCCTTTATTAAGGACTGACGCGCCTTATGTAGGAACCGGGATGGAATATAAAGCGGCGCTTGATTCCGGAGTAGTGGTTTTGGCCAAACGGAAAGGTACAGTTGTTAAGGTAAGCGGAGATGAAATCCGGATTAAAGCCGATCAAGGAATTGATTCATATAGGCTTTTAAAGTATGAACGTTCTAATCAGGGTACCTGTATTAATCAAAAACCGATTGTAATGGAAGGCCAGATTGTTGAAGCCGGTGAAGTAATCGCCGATGGACCTTCCACCGACCAAGGCGAATTGGCTTTGGGCAAAAACATCTTAGTCGCGTTTATGCCTTGGGAAGGTTATAATTATGAAGACGCAATTTTGATCAGCGAAGAATTAGTTATCGGCGATGTTTTCACCTCGGTCCATATTGAAGAATATGAAGCTGAAGCCCGTGATACTAAATTGGGCGCTGAGGAAATTACCAGGGACATACCTAATGTCGGTGAAGGCGCTTTAGATGATTTGGATGAACAAGGTATTATCCGGATCGGCGCTGAAGTTCGACCAGGAGATATTTTAGTAGGTAAAGTTACCCCTAAAGGCGAAACCGAACTTACCGCTGAAGAAAGGTTATTACGAGCCATTTTCGGGGAAAAGGCCCGGGAGGTAAGGGATACTTCACTTCGGGTGCCTCATGGAGAATCAGGTCGAATTATTGATGTTAAGGTATTCTCTAGAGAAAATGGTGATGAGCTGGCACCGGGAGTTAATCGTCTGGTCAGGGTCTATATTGCCCAGAAACGTAAAATTTCCGAAGGCGATAAAATGGCCGGTCGTCATGGAAATAAAGGAGTTATCGCCAAAATTCTACCTGTTGAAGATATGCCGTTTTTGCCTGACGGGACTCCGGTTCAAATTGTATTGAACCCTTTAGGAGTTCCTTCACGGATGAATCTCGGTCAGATTTTAGAAACCCACTTGGGATGGGCTGCCAAAGTGCTAGGATTTAGTGTGGCTACTCCTGTTTTTGGTGGGGCAACTGAAAAAGATATCTTGGAAACTTTGGAAAAGGCCGGTTTACCCAAAAACGGAAAAACTCAACTTTATGATGGTCGTTCCGGTGAGCCTTTCGACAATCCCGTTACAGTCGGTTATGTATATATGTTAAAGTTAGCCCACTTGGTTGATGATAAGATCCATGCCCGTTCCACCGGACCTTATTCATTGGTTACGCAACAACCTTTAGGTGGAAAAGCCCAATTTGGAGGACAGCGTTTTGGGGAAATGGAGGTTTGGGCTCTAGAAGCTTATGGTGCTGCTTATACCCTTCAAGAGTTACTAACCGTTAAATCCGACGATGTAATCGGCCGGGTAAAAACCTATGAAGCGATTGTGAAGGGTGAAAATGTTCCTGAGCCTGGCGTTCCCGAATCCTTCAAGGTACTAATTAAAGAACTGCAAAGTCTTTGTCTGGATGTTAAGGTCTTGACTGAAGAAGCACAGGAAGTCCAGATTAAAGAGGAAGACGAAGATGTTAAAGAGATGGCTAAAGAATTAGGATTGGAGCTAGAAGCTCCGACGGATACTGTTTTTGATGAAGAGATTGATGATGTTGAGAACGGCGAAAATTCATTTAACGAAGAAGATGAGGAACTCTTTGAGGATAATCTTGAAGAAGATCTAATAGGAGAAGTCTGAATTTTCGATTGAAATTGTTCGAAGGAGGGACCCCTTTGCTGGATGCCAATAATTTTGACGCTTTAAAAATTGGTTTGGCTTCTCCGGAACAAATAAGGGCTTGGTCAAGCGGAGAAGTTAAAAAACCGGAAACTATTAATTACCGGACCTTAAAACCGGAACGGGAAGGACTTTTTTGTGAGAAAATTTTTGGTCCACAACGAGACTGGGAATGTCATTGCGGAAAATACAAGAGAGTCCGTTATAAAGGAATTATTTGCGACCGTTGCGGTGTTGAGGTTACTCGCTCTAAAGTCCGTCGGGAACGGCTGGGGCATATTGAATTAGCTGCTTCCGTATCCCACATTTGGTTCTTTAAAGGAATACCTAGCCGGATGGGTTTATTACTAGATATTTCCCCACGGCATTTGGAAAAAGTAATTTATTTTGCCGCTTATATTGTAGTGGATACTGGCAATACTCCTCTCCTTAAAAAACAACTATTGTCGGAGAATGAGTACCGTGAGGCTCGTGAAAAATATGGACAAAGTTTCAAGGCTTTAATGGGCGCCGAAGCTATTCGGAAATTATTGGAAGAGATTGAACTCGAAAAATTAGCAGTGGAACTAAAAAAAGAAGTGAAGGAAGTCAGCGGACAGCGCCGGATCAGAGCTATTCGCCGTTTAGAAGTGGTTGAATCTTTCCGTAAATCCGAAGGTAGGCCCGAATGGATGGTTATGGATGTAATCCCGGTTATACCCCCGGAATTACGGCCGATGGTCCAGTTGGATGGTGGCCGGTTTGCCACTTCCGATTTAAACGATCTTTATCGGAGAGTAATTAATCGTAATAATCGGTTAAAAAGGTTACTCGAATTAGGAGCCCCCGATATTATTGTCCGTAATGAAAAAAGAATGTTGCAAGAAGCCGTTGATGCATTGATCGATAATGGTAGGCGCGGTCGTCCTGTTACCGGCCCCGGTAATAGGCCCTTAAAATCTTTAAGTGATATGCTTAAAGGAAAACAAGGCCGTTTTCGTCAAAACCTTTTAGGGAAGCGGGTCGACTATTCCGGGCGTTCGGTTATTGTAGTGGGGCCGGAATTACGATTAGACCAATGTGGTCTTCCTAAAGACATGGCTCTTGAATTATTCAAACCTTTTGTAATGAAACGGCTGGTTGATAACGGCTATGTTCATAACATTAAAAGCGCCAAACGGATGGTTGAGAGGGTTAAAACTGAGGTTTGGGATGTTTTGGAAGAAGTCATCCGTGACCATCCGGTTATGTTGAATCGGGCCCCGACTTTGCATCGTCTGGGTATTCAGGCTTTTGAACCGGTATTGGTTGAAGGGAAAGCAATCCAGATTCATCCATTAGTTTGTACTGCTTATAATGCGGACTTTGACGGTGACCAAATGGCGGTACACGTCCCGCTTTCGGCTGAAGCCCAATCCGAAGCCAGAATACTGATGCTTTCAGCCCATAATATTCTTTCTCCGGCAAATGGACGGCCGATCGCCACCCCAACCCAAGATATGGTTTTAGGTTGTTATTATTTAACAATCAGCCGGGATGGAGGAAAGGGAGAAGGCAAAGTATTTGGAGATGCTATTGAAGTTTACAATGCTTATGACGCCGGCGCCGTTGAATTGCACGCTAAAATTAAGATAAGAATGAATGGCCAGTTGTTAGATACAACTGTAGGCCGGGTTATCTTTAATGACCAAGTTAGGATCGATTTGGGTCCTGACCCGATTGCTAATTTCCAAATAACCAATCGGGTCATTGATCGCAGCACTCTTGGTAAATTAGTGGGTAAATGCGCTCGAAGCCATAGCGTGGCTAAAACCGCTGAAATTTTGGACCAAATTAAGAGAGTGGGTTTTCATTTCGCCACTAAATCCGGAACCACCATCGCTATAGATGATATTACTATTCCGCCTGCTAAAAAAGATATTTTAAACGAAGCGGAACGCCAAGTTGAACAAGTTGAGGAACAATTTCGACGTGGTTTGATAACAAGCGACGAACGATATCAGAGATTTATCGATATTTGGACCAAAGCAAAAGAGAACGTTACCGACGCAATGAATAAAGCCCTTGAAAATTTTAATCCGGTTTATATGATGTCCATTTCCGGAGCCCGTGGAAATCCAGCGCAGCTTTCCCAACTGGCTGGTATGCGTGGTTTGATGACTGATCCCTCGGGGCGGATTATTGACCTTCCAATTAGGGCTAATTTCCGTGAGGGCCTTACAGTCTTGGAATTTTTCATTTCAACTCACGGCGCTCGGAAGGGTTTAGCGGACACTGCCTTACGCACGGCGGACTCGGGTTACTTGACCAGACGTTTGGTAGACGTTGCGCAAGATGTTATTGTTCGTGAGGAAGATTGCGGCGCCACCGCTGGGATTACAGTCGGTGCGATTATCGATGGTAATGAAGAAATTGAGAAATTACGGGAAAGAATTATTGGCCGGATTGCAGTCGAAGATATTATCGACCCGAAAACCAAAGAGATTATTGTTCCAGCCAATGAGGAAATTACCGAAGAAGTCGTTGACCGAATTGATAAAGCAGGTATCGATGAAGTATCGATTCGTTCGGTTTTGACTTGCCGTAGTAAGTATGGGGTCTGTATTAAATGTTATGGCCGAAACTTGGCCACCGGTAAACAGGTTGATGTTGGCGAAGCGGTTGGAATTATTGCCGCTCAATCCATCGGCGAGCCTGGTACCCAGTTAACCATGAGAACTTTCCATACCGGAGGCGTGGCCGGAGACGATATTACCCAAGGTTTGCCTAGGGTTGAGGAATTATTTGAAGCTCGTAAACCTAAAGGTCAAGCTATTATCAGCGAATATAGCGGTACTTGCAAGATAACCGAGGTTAAAGGCGTAAGAAAACTGACGGTAGTAACAGATAGTGGTGAGGAAAAATCCTACCAAGTTCCGTTCGGTTCCCGTATCAAAGTCAAAGAAGGCAGTTTAACTTCGGCCGGTGATTTATTAACGGAAGGTTCAGCCAATCCGCATGATATTCTAAAGGTTAAAGGGATTCATGGAGTTCAAGTTTACTTGGTCCAGGAAGTTCAAAATGTTTATCGTTCACAGGGAGTTTGGATTAACGATAAGCATATTGAAGTTGTGGTCCGACAAATGCTTCGTAAAAGAAAGATTGAAAATTCCGGCGACACCGACCTTTTACCTGGTGGTCTAGTGGATGTCTTTGAACTGGAAGAGGAGAACCAACGGGTAGAAGCAGAAGGAGGCGAACCGGCCACCGCTAAACCAGTACTACTGGGTATTACTAAGGCTTCTTTGGCTACGGATAGTTTCTTGTCGGCCGCATCTTTCCAGGAAACAACCAGAGTTTTGACGGAGGCTGCAATTAAAGGCAAACAGGATCCTTTACTTGGATTGAAGGAAAATGTGATCATTGGAAAACTGGTTCCTGCAGGTACCGGGATGTCGCGTTATCGGAATGCAAAAATTTCTACGGAAGAAATCTAGAATTCAGTAGTCGGGAGACTAAAATGCAGCATTAACCGAATTAGTTCCTAAATTTTTATGATGCTGTTATTACCTCTCCCGACTATTGGTACTAATTTTAACCAGTTCTTAATTATTAAGCTTTATTTTTTTGTTGACTAGCATAATAAATGGTGTTAAAATAATAAAGTGTCTGATTTGAGGCGGGCGCTACTACTTTTGTAGTAATCGGAGGATAGTATGACGCAACAGGCCAGTCAGATAATTAAAGAGACCAAGAATAAAATAATTGGTTTAAAACAAACTTTAAGAGTGATTCAACAGGATAAAATCAAGCAAGTTTATATCGCCAGCGATATTGAAGAACATATAGTAAGAAAAATCAATGAGGCGTGCGAAGAAAAACAAATTCCAATAATCACTCTTAACTTAACGCAGAAAGAATTGGGAAGGTTATGTCAGATTGAAGTTGGGGCTTCAATAGTCGCAATTATAAAATAAGTACTGGGAAATATGTCGCAAAATCCCTATATAATCAAAAGTTTTGCGACCTATATAGAAGGAGGTGGATCGTTTGCCGACAATTAATCAGTTAGTTAAAAAGGGTCGGGAAAGGGCATCCAAAAAAAGTACCGCTCCGGCGTTGGGTTGGACTTATAATGTTAACAAAGAACAAATGATTAAGACTGACGGTAGCCCGCAAAAAAGAGGCGTTTGTACTCGTGTATCGACGTTTACACCCAAAAAGCCTAATTCTGCATTACGGAAAGTGGCTAGGGTGCGTTTGACCAACCGAATTGAAGTTACCGCCTATATTCCGGGTGAAGGGCATAACCTTCAGGAACACTCCGTTGTCTTGATTAGGGGTGGCAGGGTTAAGGACCTTCCTGGAGTGCGTTATCATATTGTCAGGGGCGTTTTGGATACGGCTGGAGTACAAAATCGTAAACAAGGCCGCTCTAAATATGGAGCTAAGTTGCCTAAAGCAACTGCAACCAAGAAGAAGTAATGAACGGAGGTAGTTAACGTGCCACGTCGTGGATTTATAAGTAAAAGGGAAGTAATACCCGATCCCATCTATGGGAGCGATCAAGTTAGTCAGTTTATTAGTAGGATTATGCTTGATGGTAAGAGAGGTGTAGCGGAAGGAATTTTTTACAACGCTATGCAAATAATTGCCGATAAAGCGGGTAAGGATCCCTTGGAAGTGTTTCAAACCGCTATTAAAAATGTAATGCCGATTTTAGAAGTAAAGCCTCGCCGGGTTGGAGGCGCGACCTATCAAGTTCCGATTGAAGTTAGAGCGGATCGTCGGTTAGCCCTTGGGATCCGATGGATTGTTAATAACGCTCGTAAACGGGGCGATTTTAGGACGATGCAAGAAAAGTTGGCTGCGGAATTAATGGACGCTTCTCAAGGTGTTGGAGCTTCAATCAAAAAGAGAGAAGATACTCATAAGATGGCCGAGGCAAACAGAGCTTTCGCTCATTATCGTTGGTAATTGGCTTTTGAAGGCCACAACCCAAATGATAGGATGGGGATAGTTGTTTAAGCTTCTAGGGTTTTGTGGAGGGAATTTAAATTGTCACGTAAATTTGATTTAACTAAAATTCGTAATATTGGAATTATGGCTCATATTGATGCCGGTAAGACCACTACCACTGAGAGGATTTTATTTTATACCGGTAAACTTCATCGTATGGGAGAGACTCATGACGGAGCGGCTACCATGGACTGGATGGTTCAAGAGCAAGAACGAGGAATCACGATTACATCAGCTGCTACCTCATGTCAATGGCATGATTATCAAATTAATATTATTGACACGCCCGGACACGTGGACTTCACTGTTGAAGTGGAGCGTTCGCTTCGGGTTTTGGATGGCGCAGTTGCGGTTTTTTGTTCGGTAGGTGGTGTTGAACCTCAATCGGAAACGGTTTGGCGTCAAGCAGATAAATATGGTGTTCCTAGACTAGCATTTATTAATAAAATGGACCGAGTGGGAGCTGATTTTTTCCGTGGCATGGAAATGATCCGCACTCGATTAGGGGCTAACCCGATTGCGCTTCAAGTTCCAATTGGTTCCGAAGATAATTTTTCCGGAATTGTTGATTTAGTTACTGAGAAAGCTTTTATTTATACCGATGATTTAGGCTCAAGAACCGAAGCCAAGGCAATACCTGATGATTTAGTTGATATTACCAGTGAGTATCGAAGCAAGATGATTGAAGCTTTGGCTGAGTTTGATGATGAATTGATGGTTAAATATCTTGAAGGGGAAACCATTCAGGTTGAAGAGATAAAAGCAGCGGTTCGGAAGGGAACTTTATCCGCTAAAATCACTCCGGTATTATGCGGCTCTTCTTTTAAGAACAAAGGAGTTCAATTATTACTGGATGCAGTTGTGGATTATCTTCCTTGTCCTTTGGATTTACCACCGATAAAAGGAACTATTCCCGGTCAAGATGTAGAGATTGAGAGAAAATCTTCCGATACCGAACCATTTTCAGCGTTAGCCTTTAAAATAATGGCTGATCCTTATGTAGGTAAATTGGCGTTTTTCCGGGTTTATTCAGGAACGCTTAAGACCGGTTCTTATGTTTTAAATTCAACTAAAAACAAACGGGAGAGAATTGGTAGAATTTTGCGGATGCATGCCAATCACCGGGAAGATATTGATACAGTCTTTACCGGCGATATCGCTGCCGTGGTCGGACTCAAAGATACTACAACCGGTGATTCATTATGCGATGAAAAAACCCCAATCCTCTTGGAGTCCATGGAATTTCCGGAGCCGGTAATTGACATCGCAATTGAACCGAAAACTAAGGCTGACCAAGATAAGCTGGGACTATCTCTTGCCAAACTAGCTGAAGAAGATCCTACTTTTAAGGTGCATACCGATGAAGAAACCGGTCAAACAATCATTTCCGGTATGGGAGAACTTCATTTAGAGATTATTGTCGATCGTTTACTCCGTGAGTTTAAAGTAGGAGCCAATGTTGGAAAACCGCAAGTAGCATATAGAGAAACTATTCGACAGACAGTCAAGAGCGAAGGTAAATTTGTACGGCAGTCTGGCGGCCGTGGTCAATACGGACATGTATGGCTTGAGTTACAACCTTTGGAACCGGGAAGCGGTTTTCAATTTGAAAATAAGATCGTTGGTGGAGTTGTGCCGCGAGAATATATTGCTCCAGTTGAGACCGGGGTTAAAGATGCGATGCAATCCGGAATACTGGCCGGATATCCGGTAGTTGACGTTAAAGTCACTATTTTTGATGGTTCTTACCACGAGGTTGACTCTTCGGAAATGGCTTTCCGAATTGCCGGTTCGATGGCATTTAAAGAAGGAGCCCAAAAAGCCAAACCGGTATTACTGGAACCGATTATGAAGGTTGAAATAACAACTCCCGAGGAATACATGGGAGATATTATGGGTGACTTCAACTCGCGACGGGGCCGGATTGATGGGATGGAGAATCGTCCCGGCGCCCAGGTAATTAGAGGTTTTGTACCTCTTTCCGAAATGTTTGGTTATGCCACAGCGATCCGTTCCGCTTCTCAAGGACGCGCTGCCTATTCAATGCATTTCTCGCATTACGAGGAAGTTCCCAAAAACATTGCCGAGACTATCATTCAAAAGAGTTAAGCTTAATTAAAAATAAATGTAAATTTCGATTTGATAAGGAGGAATATTTAAATGGCTAAGCAAAAATTTGAACGGACCAAACCACATGTAAACATAGGGACCATCGGCCACGTGGACCATGGTAAAACTACCACCACGGCAGCGATCACCCTGGTGTTATCCAAATCGGGTCAAGCCA
>JAAYEK010000057.1 GCA_012728785.1 Bacillota bacterium
GACTAAGTGATTTAAAATTTGGAGTAGATTTTCTAAAAGTATACGAAATATTATCTAGATGTGAAAGAAATATTATTGAGCATTGTAGGGATTTGGCAAAAGAGAGAAAATTTGATAATAATGCTGATCTAACAACAGACTATCTGGAGGAAAATTTCAAGGAGTACTTTAAAGCCCATAAAAAATTATTAGAATTTCATAAGGAAACCATTGAGCATTTAAATTCTATTCTATCAAACAAGCTAAGATTGTCATATGAATTATGTATTCCATATCGAATATACAAGGATATTATTGAAGATTGGATAGAAGAACAAAGGCATTCATCTAACTTCACATATGAAGAACAACTCAAACATAAAAGATTGTTAACAAATTTATTTAAAAATGTATCAGAAAATTGGGCTCTACCATTTTATATATTCACCCATAAATATAAAGCATTAGCGGAATCAACTTGCATTCCTCTAGATATAGCTAAAGATTTATGCACGAGTTATTATAAAAAGGTATCTCCAGTAGACGTTGTAAAGCTTCCTTATTACCTGACTGAATTTAAGCTAAATGTTAACCATGGTATTTCGAACAAACAATTCTTTGTTCAAAGAAGTAAACTTTCATTTGGTCAAAAAGCTGTAGGAATGCTTTTGTTGATATTACAAGGGGCAACAGAGTTAGGAGAAAAAAGGCCATTGTTAATAGACCAACCGGAGGATGATTTGGATAATTCGTTTGTATATCATTCACTAGTAAGAGAATTCCATAGTATAAAACCCAGAAGACAATTAATAATTGCTACACATAATCCTAATATTCCAATTGGGGGAGACTCAGAAAACATACTTGTTTTAAAGAGCGATGGTGAACACGGGTGGATTGATTGTTCCGGAACAATTGATAATAATGCTGTTTCTGAAAAAGTATTGCAGATCTTAGAAGGAGATTTTGATGCTTTTGCACGAAGAGCTGAAAAGTATGGCTTTAAGCTAGAAAGACAAAATAGTTGAACCATCCGTGGCTGTGAAAGAGGCGACTACGGCATATAACAACAGGGTTTGCGCTGGCGGGGCGCGGCTAGCGGAACATGAAGCAAATTCAATGAAGTTAAATCATGAAGAGTACGCGCCCACATCCATGGACCTAAGCGCACCGCGCCCGGCTTGGTCAAAGCAAAGTGCGGTCGCACTAAGCTTTGACTCTGCGCCTTAAGGTCCATGGACGTCGCAAACCCCCAAACGTTAGATGACATTTTCGCCTAATGTGGGCCTATCGCGGCTTCCTTGCCGCGTTAAAAACTTTTTGTAAGTCATGATTATATAAGCATTCCTGTAATCAATGAAAACGAACTTTGAAAACTAAAAAACCTCCTGCTATGATTAGAGTGTGCCTATCAAACGCACAAAAATCACAGAAACCAGGAGGCAATGAACGATGAAAAATTGTAATTCACGGAAATTGGAAGCCATAATACCGGGTACGCTGATTGTTGGAGTAGATATTGCTAAAGCCATCCAATGGGCAAGATTTATCGATTATCGTGGTTTGGAATTAAGAAACCCCCTAAAGTTTCCGAACGATAAAACCGGCTTCGATAACATTTTAGCAAGTATTCAAACCATATGCAAGGACAAAAAGCTAGATAATGTTATCGTAGGGTTGGAACCGACCGGCCATTACTGGAAACCGTTCGCCAACTACCTGATCAGGCATGGAATAACGGTGGTAATGGTAAATCCCTATCACACCAAACGGGCCAAAGAGCTTGATGACAATAGCCCAACTAAAAATGACAAGAAGGATGCGCTTATCATAGCAAAGCTTATCCGTGATGGCAGGTATTACGAAGTATATATGCCGCAAGACATATACGCGGAGCTAAGAGTACTGTCAAATTCCAGAATAAGTTTAATGAAACGCCATAACGCTTTAAAAAGCACGATCACCGCAGTGATGGATGAATACTTTCCGGAAATAACAACCGTATTTAAAAACCCTTTAAACGGGAAAGCAGCGATTCAGATATTAAAGAGCTACCCCTTTCCTTCGTTAATACTCGAAATGGGCGTGGAAGGAGTACTTCGCGAGATAAAAAAGGCGGTTAAAAAGACGGTAGGCCGGAAAAAAGCGCAGCAACTTGTGGAAACAGCTAAAAATTCCATCGGGTTAAACTATGGAACATTATCAGCAAAACTGAGGTTGAGACTAATGATTGCGGAATTAGAGCTATTAAACCAACAGCTTGAACAGATAGAAAGCGCAATGAAACAAGCATTAATGGGTACAGGATATAGCGATATCATTCTTGGTATTCCCGGTATAGGAGTAATTACAGCAGCAAGCTTTCTGGGAGAGATTGGCGATCCGATGAGGTTCGATAATCCTCGTCAGATAAGCAAAATGGCAGGATACAATCTAGTTGAGGACAGTTCTGGCAAGAGTAAAAGTAGGACAATTATATCCAAACGAGGCAGAAAGAACCTGCGGAGTGTCTTATATCAGATGGCCCTGACGGCAGTTGCTGTGAATAACGAAATGAAGGAGCTATACGGATATTTAAAGACACGTAAGGATAATCCGCTAAAGAAAAAACAAGCCTTGGTTGTTATCTCTAAAAAGCTTATCACAGTTATTTATAATCTGGTGAAAAAGAAAACGGAATACCGTGCTGAACTTGTGTTTGGTGAGTTTAGGAAGAATCAAATTAAGTCAGCTGCGTAAGAAAGCAAGAAACCATGTAATACGCCGATAAAGCGGAGATAAGTAGACACGCTCCATTAGCCCATTGAGGCAGTATTAAAGCTTAAATGCTATCTCCGCTTTTATCCATAAAACAGAACGAAGGAATGTTAGGGCATGACCCAGTGAGACATGATAGGGTGAATTTTGGATAGTTACGGCGAATGGATTCTGCAATTTAATCAAATAGTGCGATTAACGGAGTAATCCGTTGATAAATTTCAAAAATTGAGATAGGAGAGTGCTATTATGCAAACCGAAATAGTAAAGGATATGAATTCGAAGGGACTTAAAAGAGTATCTGAAAGTATCTCAAAAAATATTAGGAATGGTATAAAATTAAAGACTCGAAAAGTAAAAGAGGTAGATATTTCAATAGGTGAGACAAAAATTGGTGGCAAGCCAGATGTACCGAATGATTTTGTTTGGCCAAAGTGGAATTCAAGATATTTATCATTTATTGCCCAAATAAATCTTGACGAAGTAGCTCAATATGATTTGGAGAAGCTATTACCTAGTACAGGAATAATTTATTTCTTTTATGATTCCAATCAGGAAACATGGGGATTTGATCCTAAGGATATAGGAAGCTGGAAAGTAATCTA
>JAAYEK010000058.1 GCA_012728785.1 Bacillota bacterium
GGCCACGCTGATTACCGTGGTAGTATTGATTATAATGTGGCGCTTTCAAAACGGCGGGCTAAGTCCGTAGCTAATTTCTTGATACAAAACGGAATTGAATCTGAAAGGATTACTATGTATGCCTATGGCGAGTCATATCCTTATGATAAAGATGAAATCAATGTAGAATGGGAAAGTGACCGCTGGGTAGATATTTTAGTTTTTGATTATTCCCCCACCTGGGAAATGGGTATCGAAAAAAGGGGAGTATTGATTGAATTGGAGTAAATGTCTTAAATATAAACACAAAACCCGCTGTTTTACGGGTTTTGTGTATTTCCTGATTCAAAGCTCAATAACTTTTACTTTAAGTCCTTGTTCTTGAAAGGCGGGCAAAATGGCTTCTTTCTTTCCAACAATAACGGTAAACAATTTTTCCGGAAAAGAATATTTTGTAAAGGCCTTTTGAGCTTTTGCTGCTGTTACAGTGTTATATAGACGGATATATTTATTGAGGTAGTTAGGGTCCCGATCTTTAAATTCCACATTCATGATCAGATTAGTGATAATACTTTCATTATATCTAAAGGCTTCAGGGAAAAAAGCGTTTCTTTGATTAACTATTTTAAAAACTTCAGTCTCAGTTATTTTTTGGGTACCGTTTTTAAGATCGGACATAATTTGTTTGATCGTGGTGATTGTTTCACAAGCTTGTTCCGGCTTAACGCTGGTATTAATAAAATATGCTCCACCTAATCGGTGATTAAAAAAGTCGGCGTAGATATCATAGGCAAATCCTTTTATCGATCTGATTTCGTTCATCAAGTAACTTTCGAAATCTCCACCTCCGTATATTTGATTGGCGATTTCAAAAGCCACTCTTTCTTTGATATTCCGATCGAGAAAACTTTGATCAAAAAAATTATAGCCCATCTTGATTTTAGCTTGGGTAGCGTCCGGTTTATTGACTAGTATGATTTGGCCGTAGAGTTCTTTGTTTTCTTTGACTTTTGTCAATTTGGGCTTTGTTTCGTGCCGGGGCCATTCGCTAAAATAGTTACTGATCAGTTCTAGGATCCGATCCGGCTTGAAGTCGCCGTAAACGAATAAAATAGTATTATTAGGCGTGACTACCCGCTGGTAATGTTGTAATAATTCTTTTGGAGTAATCCGGTTTAAAGCGGCCAACTGTAAATCCAGGTCATATCTAAAAGAATAAGGATGGCCTTCCATGAGATGATTATAAAAATACAGGTTCAAAACATCGTTTTCCTGGGTCTTCGCATGTTTTAAACCCTGCTCCCATTCGCTTTGCTTCCGCTGAAAATAGTCCGTTCCAAACTGGGGCTTTTGTAAGATTTCAGCAACTAGTGCGATTAATTGCTCTTCTTCGGATATTAAGGCGTTACTGCTAAAGCTTAAGTAATCATTATCGGCTTTAAAGTTAAACTGAATGGCATATTGCTCCTTATATTGGTCTAAATCCTTTTCTCCGAAATTTTGAGTTCCAGTAGTCATCATATCCACCATGCAATCGGAGATCCCGGCAATTTCCTTGCTTTCAAGGTTTCTCCCACCACGAATCATACCGTTGATAAACAAAGCCGGTATTTGATGATCTTCAGCCAAGAAAAGAGTAAGCCCGTTTTTAAGAATGAGCCTTTGGTAATCAGGAATTTTAATGTACGGTATGGGATTTTTATTTTCCGATAAATCCTTATAAAGCTTTTGATTGAATTCCACTTTTGCCGCGACCGGTTGAAAAATGGTAATGAAAATGATTATTATAACTAAAATATTTCGGATGATTCTTCTCATATCACACCTCTTTTTAATTGGTAACGCTTAACTTAATTGGTTTGAGGCAAAATATATCCTACTGTCCGGTTCGTTTGAACAAAATACTTTTTGGCGGCCTGGATCAGATCTTCCTTGGTCATATCATTTATCGCTTTAATTTCTTTTTGATAAAAGTCGGGGTCATTATAGTTAAGACGCCCTTCAATAATTATATCTTTAAAAGAGCGTAGATCCTTTTGCGCAAAAACGAGTTCTTTTAAAACTGATTTTTTGATTACCTGGAGTTCCTCATCGGTGATTCCATTATCAATCAGCTTTTTTAATTCAAGGTCGAACCCTTCCGTTACTTCAGTGACTTTATCCACCGAGCTTGGTATTAAGATAACCTGGGCATATCCGGAAATTGGTAAACGGCTAACCCAGGCGCCGGCGTCTAAAAGAATTTCTTGCTTTTGCTTTAATTCAGTATTAACTCTGGAGACAGATTTGTTTATTAGAATTTCCAACAAAAACTCAACACTAGTCATCTCGGGATGATTACCCACTGGGAGTTTATAAATCATGATGATATAGGGAACTTTAATCATTTTTTCAATTGTAAGCACTCGTTCTTCTTGCTGATCCGGTTCAATTGGTACGATGCGGTCGATCTTTTGAGGCCGGTAGTCTCCGAAGTATTGTTTAGCCAGTTCGGTGACTACTTTTGGTTCGGCATCACCCGAGACCACTAAAACTGCATTATTGGGGGCATAATATTGCCGATAAAATGCGTTTATATCCTCTACGGTTATTCCTTCAATATCCTCCATCCAGCCGATGATTTGATGATGTAATGGTGATTGTTGAAAAGCCGTAGCCATAATTTCTTCATAGGCTGAGCGAATAGGGTTGTTTTCAATGCTTCTCCTGCGTTCCTGCATCACGACTTCTTTTTCACGCTGAAACTCTACGGGATTTATTTTTAAATTTCCCATCCGATCCGCTTCAATGGCGATCCCTAACTCTAAGTTGGTAGCAGGGAGTTCCTCGTAATATTTGGTATAACTCCAATGGGTGCTGGCGTTGTTATAACCGCCGACTTTTTTGACTAAGTTGTGGACTTGATCCTTGGCTAAAGTCTCCGTCCCCAAAAACATCGTATGTTCCAGCAAGTGAGAAATGCCGGTAAGACCTTCCGGTTCATCCAAAGAGCCAACTTTATACCAGAGGCTAACTTCTACTAGTGGTACGTTGAGATCTTCAAACACAAAAATCTCCAAGCCATTCTCTAATTTAGAAAATGAATATTTGACTTCCGGTACTGATATTGGTTCATCTTTTTTAGATGGTTCACCCAATGCTACGCCGGTAAAAAAAGTAACTAGTATAATGAAAGTAATAATGACTATTTTATTATCTCTTATAGAACCCAAAAAAGCGCCTCCTTTTCAGTTCGGGTATAGATCCACGGTTGGATTTATTCCACAATTGATTCTTTATTTCCTACAAATTATCGATATCTAATACTTGGAATGTCACTAGATTTAGTTTTACAAAATGATTCCCCCAATTATTCCAGCCAGAATAGTAAGGGTAATCGGGCCAAGTTTAAACTTTTTTGCGCCAATTAAGGTCAAAACAAAAATTCCCAAAGCAGGGAGATTCAACAACTCTAAGTTCTTTTGAAAGTCAAATCCAGATAACTTTCCCTCAAAGATGGAGGTTTCCGCAAAGAAAATTACTGCAGAAGCGATCATTCCGACTGTCGCCGGTCTAATCCCGGAAATAATTCCTTTTACTATATTATTGTTCTTAAATCTGCTGAAAAAAGAGTCAATAATCAAAATTAAGATAAAGGATGGTAAGATCACTCCAAGGGTGGCAAAAGTAGCCCCAACAAGGGCGGCGGATTTATACCCCACATAGGTAGCGGCATTAATGGCGATTGGCCCAGGGGTCATTTGGGACAAAGCTACTATATCTGAAAATTCTTGAGCCGGTATTAAACCAAGAGATTGAATATCTTTATAAATTAATGGTAACATTGCATACCCACCACCAAAACTAAAAAAACCGATTCTAAAAAAGACAAAAAATAAAGTCTTTAGCATTAGCTCTGCTCCTTATGGTTCCAGTAAATTAATAATCCCGCGACTCCCCCGCAGATTACAGCCCACATGGCATGAATATCAAAAATCACAATCATTCCAAATGAAAGCAGGGCAATGATCAAGCCCGCCTTTTCTTTAAGTGCAGTTTTCCCAAGGTTCAAGGCAGCCAGTAGGATTAAGGCGGCTGAGGCTGCCCTGATTCCTATAAAGACCTTGTCCACTATTAAGCTATTTCTAAGACCGATTAGGATAGTAAGCACTAAAATAATTGAAAAAAAAGCTGGAAAAACAACACCTAGGGTAGACGCTATTGCACCGCTGATACCGGCGACTCGTTTGCCAAGGAAAATGGCGGAATTTACCGAGATCACTCCCGGCAGCGACTGGGAGATCGCGAAAATATCTAGTATTTCCGCTTCATTCACCCAACGACGTTTATCAACAACTTCTCTTTGGATTAACGGAAGCATCGCTAAACCGCCTCCAAAAGTAAAGGCCCCTATCTTAAAAAACGTCCAAAAAATATCCCATAGTTGTTTTAGTTTCATCGTCTAATGTTCTCTGTTTCTGCGAATGTTGGTAGGCCACTTACTTTTAAGAATCCAGTCTCCGGAAAGGCTACGCTTCGATTCATTTTTTGCTCCTTTTTCCAAATGTTTAACCCACGGCAACCGGCATTAAATTATAAAAAAATGAAACATAGGACTTGCCGGGTTGAGGGCTAAATAAAGAATTTCGATATATTTATTACTTTTCCTATCGCGATGGTCATAATACTAAAGCCGCAGTAAGTTTACCGTGGCTTTAGTATTTACTATATTAGTTTTCACAATCATTACCAAAGGTCTAAATCGATTGAGATTTTGATTGCTTCTTGATCTCCAAATTTAAAGAAATGTAGCTTTAGATCAAGATCGTTATCCCGGGGTGAGTTGCGATGGTACTTTTCTTCCCTAGTGTCCCAGGGATTGGCCCATCTTTCTTGATTTCCTTCAATTATTGAGATTGCAATTCTACGGGCTCTCAAAGAGTGATGGATCGCACTTTGATAAGCTCCGGCCATGAATAATTGACGAGCTTTTTGCTGGTGGGCGACGGCCTGTGACATTCCTTTACAGTAATTTCTTCGGCTGGTAGACCTTTGAGCGGCATAGATTACATTGGCGGTCCGGTGGATTATGTAACGGGCATCATTTCTTTCCTGTTCTCTACGTTCCCTTTCTCTCCTTTCCTGCTCCCGATGTTCTCGTTCTCGCCTTTCCTGTTCTCTACGTTCTCTTTCTCTCTGTTCCTGTTCCCGACGTTCTCTTTCTCGTCTTTCTTGTTCCCTTCGTTCTCTTTCGCGTTTTTCTTTTTCTCTTTGCTCACGTTCCCGTCGTTCCTTTTCTTTTCGTTCCTGTTCACGGCGGTGGTTTTCGCTGTGTTCTTTTTCTTTGTGTCCAGGTCCCTTTTTATGCTGGTTTATTACACTAACGACGGACTTTACAGTTTGGATAAATGAGCTGTCACTGGCAGCATATGAACTTAATGGAGTGACCCCAATTAGACCGGCCATTACCAAGCTTATTATTTTTTTCTTCATATCGGTTTCCCCTTTCTAACTTTTGATGGTTTGATTTTAATAGATAAGCATGAAGTAAAAATAAATTAAATATAAAGAATTATTAAGTGGGATTTTGGTAAAAGTTTGGATCAAACCCGTGGGTTATAATAAGATACCCATCTAATAGGATGCAAGAAAGGGCTTGGAATGAAGATTATTAGAATTTTTTTATCAGGTAGATAGGCATCAGTATTAGTTTAGTCAATGAATTTCAAATAAAGTTAGCTAAGATTCTTTTCATTTATTTCAATTTAGGATATAATAATTAATATACATAAATCAGTTCCAGATAAATACTGATAAAGGCAAACTTGTTGAAAGACAAGGACGCAAAGCCACGAATCTAAGGGTTTTAACCTATGATTGTCGGGTTTCCAGGTAGCTTGTGTTTTATAAACCATGGCCCCGTTAGGCTATGGTTTTATTTTTTTTGTTTGGAGAGTTATCTTGGTTTTATGATAATCAGAACATACGACTGAAAGGGGAAAATAAGATGGGAAACGCTAATGCGCTAAGAATTGACCAGGGGTCTGTAGCAATTAATCAAACTTGCCGGCAATATTCCATAGTCTTTGATGGTTGTAACTACGATCTAAATAGTAAGAGTTGCGTCATCCCTGTGAAAAGCCGCCGCGAAGTCGAGTTATATCTGTTGTGTTTGGGGGAAGAAGTAGAAATTATTATGGACGATCAGGTGCGGGAAACTTACCCGGAAGTTTGGGATTGGCTGGCCGGACGAGACATCTCCGAGGTTTTGACCGAGCTTAAATGGTCATATCGGGAAGAGGAAGAAGTTATCGATATTATTGAAAAAATCCCTGCTCCTCCTAGTTTAAACGCATGTTTTTTAAAATTACATAACGGTGATCCAGATCCGGAACGGATTGAACGGGAATATGTTCATAAGAATAATGCAGAAAACGTGTTGATTTCCAAGCCATATCAATGTGGTAGTATGTTTTATTTCAACGGTTTTACGAAATCTCCGGAGTTTAATATCGACCACTATTCCGACCATGTTGAAGGGATCATCATGTTTGAAGTGGCGCGCCAAGCTGGGAATGCATCAGCCCATTTAGTAGGTATGCCATTTACGGGAACAAATATTATTCTAAAATCTTTTACCCGTCATACCAAATTTCTTGAAGCAAGCGAACCCTATTTAGTTCGTACCATCCCTGCGTATAAACCAAGGGGAGGGGTTGGGTATTGTGTGTATAATATAATTCAAAATGGAAAATCGTGTATGGCTGGATTTTTTTCGGTAATTGCCTATAATTCAAAGGATGTTTATAAACGGTTTAGGAATTCAAAATTGATTGATAGGGCGCCTAGGGAAAAGGTGGTTGGGGAGTAAATAAAGTAAAGTTTATAAAATACTTTAAACATTATTTAAGGAGAATTTCTTTTGAATACTATAAAATTAATTGCAATTAATATTGATGGAGTATTATTAGAAGATACATTTAGCCCGATTATCTATAATTTTGTAACAAAATATGGGATTAAATATACCCAAGAAATCGAAAAAAATATTTTTTCACGACCCCAAAAAGAGGCTGCTGAATTTGCAATTAAGATATTTGGGGAAACTATTGATATTGATCACTTAATTAAAAGTTATTTTTTTGAGCGTGAAAAATATCTAAAAATTCATGGGTGTCGTGTAAACGAAGGAGTACCAGAGTTTATTAAGCTAGTATCAACTCTTAATGTAAATTTGGTCTATTACGGTGGCTTACAAGAAGAGAAGATTGTAGACGATTTCAAAGAATATAAAGACTATTTTGAACGATATATTTGTACTAATGACTTTCGCCCAGGTATTAAGGAAATAACCAAGGATATTTATGGGTTTGAATATAATCAAGTTTTATTTATTGATGATGTAAATACTGTTGCTGAAGTTGCAAAAGCTAATAATGTACCCTTTATTGGGATTCCATCTAAATTTCCTTGGGGATTTCAAAGACAAGATATGATCAAAACAAAAGTCAGGTATTTATTAAGTTCTATTAAGGAAATTAACATTGACCTCTTAGAAAAAATAGATTATGAAGCTTTGAACGGAGTAATCTGGGGAAAATGACGAAAAGACAAAAAAATATTATTAAAAAACCCGAATTGGTACTAATAGACTTTGATGGAGTAATTTCAAAAAATTCTGTTCAGCTTAATATTGAGAGTGCTTATAAGTTCATTAACCAATATACTCCGATCCCATATGAAGCTATACTAGGTTATGTCAAAAGTACTATTAGTTTTTCAATGGAACATACTATAAGTTTTTTATTATCATCACTTGGTATAGAAGATAAATTTTTAGGGTTCAAGCAAGAACAAGCATTTACAAAATTATATGACAATAATCTGATTTCGATTGAAAATGATTTTTATCAATTTCTTGATTTTTGTAATCAAAATTCAATTCGTTACCTGGTATATTCTTCGGCTGATAAAGAAGTCAAGAGATTATCAACAGTAATTGATAGGATTGGTGATGATAGCATTTTTAATTTAAAGGGACGTTCTAAAGCAAATTATAATACCTATTTAGAGACAGCCGAAGAACTAGGAATAAACCTAAAAAAATGTGTATATATAGATGACACCCCTCTAGCCTTACGAACTGGAAAACTACATGGAATGACAACGGTAATGATGATTAATGATGATTTTACCATAAAAGATTATAAAATCTTTAGTTCTTATATTGATTATAAAATTAATTCTTTTATAGAGTTGTTAGAGATTTTCAAAAATAATATTGGGTTATGCCAATAAACCACCATCGACCGGTAAGGCTACACCGGTAATAAATGAAGCTTCATCAGAACATAAATATGTTATTGCATATGCGATTTCTTCAGGCTTTGCCATTCTTTTCATAGGGTGCATTTCTGCCATTTGTTTTGTTGCAACATCAGTCCCGGTATTTGTTCTATGAATTTCCGTATCCACACCACCTGGACATACTGCGTTTATTCTTATTCCGTTTCGGACATATTCAAGTGCCGCAGATTTAGTCAAACCAATAACAGCATGTTTACTTGCTGTATATAATGAATGTTTCATATCAGAACCCTTTAATCCCATTACAGAGGCTGTGTTAACTATCACTCCTCTGTTATTTTTGAGCATTTCCTTAATTTCATATTTTAAACAGAAAAATATTGATTTTACGTTTATGTTCATAACCTGATCAATTATGTCTTCTGAATAATCAATAAGAAGTGAACGTTTTGGACTTATACCAGCATTATTAATTGCAATATCAAGTGTTCCAAACCTATTAACCAATTGCGATATAAGTGTTTCTACCTCAGCTTCTTTAGAAACATCACATTTAATAAATAGTCCTTCCCCATTATTATTTATTAACCGGAGTGTTGATTTTCCTTCTTCTTCATGCCTTCCACAAATAACTACTTTTGCCCCTTCTTTCGCAAAAAGAATTGCTGTTGCTCTCCCAATGCCTGATGTACCCCCGGTTATTAAAACTACCTTATTTTCAAACCTATTAATTATAATACACCTTCCTTTATGATAGTGTTATATCATAAAAAAGCTTTTTTCCTGGATCCAAATGAAATAAATATATTTTAAATAGAATATGACCACCGGTATAGCCGGTGGTTTAGTTAAATAAATCATTTTAAAAATGCCCAAATAAGTGTAGTAAATAACTTATTTTCCAAGGTTATATTAGTTGTTTTTTCAACTTTCTCCAATTTGGTTAAGTAGGTTGCTTCCCAATCAATCAATCACTTACTAACCACTCTTTTGCTTCGTTTTCGGAATTTAGAATTTTAACTGAATCTCTTTGTGTTAAAGTAATTATAAAATTATAAGCTACCTTTTGAAGACCTTTCATCCCAATTATAGCAACTTTCTTTTGGTATGGAACAGTTTTATCTTGATTTTCTTTTAAAGCATTTATTATATCTGTATCGAAGTGCAGATTAGCAACATTTACTAATGCTAACGCAGATTTTGGAGGACATTTCATATATTCATTAGCGAAACCACTGATAAGTTGCAATGTTTTTTCTTTATCGAATCCAAAACTTGAATAATCAGCATATAAGATCTCTTTTCCTTTATAAGCAATTTTGGAAAATCCTTCCACTTTAATTCCTCCTATTTATATTGTTTTTTATGCACCTTTATATTTATCGTCATCCTATAAAAAAACTTAATATAAAAAAGTTTCGGTTTGTTATAAGCTTTCATATTAGCCATAGACATTAATAAATATTAAAATAATGCAATTTAACAGATAAAATGTTTAAATAATAAAAATTAAATCCCTAAAAGTTGTTCTTTGGGCTCTGATAAAGTTTTCGATTTTAAAGATTTATTAAGAGGGTTCTAATTTATAGGTTGTTTTAACTATTTTTCGGCTCGGTTTAAAAAGGTGATTTGTTTTTCTTTATATAATTTTAAATTTGAGTAATCAACATAATAAATATCTATATATTGACAATTAATCTTTACTAATCCTAAGAATTGGATTTAATAATGCAATTTTTAAACAAAATTGCATATATAATCAGACACCAACCATTCTTTTGCATCCGATATATTATTAAATACTTTTACCATATCTCGGTATTTCATATGGATAATATAATTATAAGCCAATACTTGAAGCCCTTTGATGCCAATTAGAGCAACTTTCTTTTCGTGATAAGTGGCTGCTTCTTGTGTTACTTTAAAAGCGTTAATTATGTCGTTATCAAAATATAAGTTTGTTAAATTCACTATTGCTAATACGGATTTAAATGGATACTTCATATATTCGTTTGCAGAACCATAAACGAGGTTAAATGTTTTTATTTTATCAAACTTGAAGCCGGAATAATCTACATAAATTATTTCTTTACCTTTGTAGGTAATCTTTGATAATCCATCCATACATAAAACTCCGTGTTAGATTGGTTTAAAATTTATCGCGGATTAACCATTCTTTTGCTTCCGTGATATTCCTAAAAATTCTTAAAAAATCTTTCGAATTAATACTTACAACATAACTATATGCAATTCTTTGAAGTCCTTTAAGACCAATAACCGCAACCTTTTTTTCATAATAGGCGGTTTTTTCTTTTTCTTCTCTAAAAGCATTCACAAGATCAGTATCAAAGTGAAGACCCGAAAGATTTGCAATCGCCAACACCGATTTTGGAGGTAATTGCAATCTTTCATATTCCTCAGTTGCATACCTTATCAGTCGTAAAGTTTTATAAACATCCAAGCCAAAACTTGAGTAGTCAACATAGAATATTTCTTTATCTTTATAAAGAATTTTTGAAAAACCTTCCATTGTTTTTAAATAGTCCCTAAGATTATATAGTCTGGCTAAAAGTAATAAAATGTTTGATTCTATTATATCAGTTAATTAAATTGAAAAACAGCAACTTTTTAATTATTTACGAAATACTAGAAAGATATATCAACCCTATTATCCAAGCCGGTTCGCGCGAAGGCTGGTGTGGGCAAAATTCAACAAATCAAAGCTTCTTAACTAAATCGTTCAATAATTTGTCTTATTATACCATAAAATTCCTTGCTTTCTAATAAAATATGACAAATTTGAAATTCGGTTTTGAAAGCATGGATTAATTAATAGCCAAGGAAGAGGCTTAAGTTGAAACCTAAGAGGTCTAATCGGAGGGGAACGGGTTTTTTGAACCAAAATAACAATCCAATAATTGGTCTTGCAATAAACAAAAAACCCCTGCCGATGTAGGGGTTTATTTACAATTCAAAATGGCGGCCCCGAGACGAGTCGAACGTCCGACACACGGTTTAGGAAACCGCTGCTCTATCCTCTGAGCTACGGGGCCGTTAATAAAGCAATAATATTATACCAGACTCCGCAGCTGTTTACAACTTGTATTCCCCCCCAAAACCAACTCAAAACCAACAAGTTAAAATTTTACATATTTAAACATCCTTAAAACATCATAATTGGGTCGCTAAAAGGAAACAATTTAATGACTATCTAAGAATAGGTGCAACTAATGATTAAAGCAACCTTTCCCCATATGGGCACTTTCCATATACCTATGAAATCTTTACTATCAAATCTAGGCTTTCAGCCTATAGTTCCACCGCCGACCTCTCAAAAGACAATCGCCATCGGAACCGAGTTGTCTCCAGAATTTGCCTGTCTTCCTTTTAAAGTAAATTTGGGGAACTATATCGAAGCGATCGCCAATGGAGCAGAACTAATTTTAATGGCTGGAGGAGTAGGGCCTTGCCGTTTTGGATATTATTCTCAGGTCCAGGGGAGAGCCTTAGCAGGAGCTGGATATAGCGCCAAACTAGTTACTCTGGAAGCTCCCAATGCCGATCTGAGTGAATTATATCGAAAAATCAAAAAATATATTCCGCGGCATAGTATCTGGGACATAACCCAAGCGCTTCATGTTTTTTGGACAAAAGCCCGGGCAATAGATAAATTTGACCAGTTGGCCAATAAAATACGGGCCAGAGAAAAAAACCTTGGCGCGATAACTAAGATCCAAAATCAATTCTATAAAGCCCTCGATAATACGGCTATTCTTAAAGAAATTGATCGGGTTTTTAACCAGGCACTAACAGGATTAGATTCTATCCAACTTGTGCCGGAAGCCAAACCCTTAAAAATCATGTTACTTGGTGAGATTTATATGGTACTTGAGCATCGGGTCAACTTTCGAATCGAAGAACAACTTGGCCATATGGGAGTCGATGTCAAGCGAAGTATTTATCTAAGTGACTGGATTGAGGAACATTTTTCGCCACTCCACATTAATAAATCTCGTTGGCATTTAAGCAAGCTAGCCCGGCCTTATTTAGACAGCCATGTCGGCGGCCACGGTCTTGAATCAGTTGCCCATGGGATCGAAGCAGGAGTAAACCGGATGGATGGCATCATCCAGTTGGCGCCTTTCACTTGTATGCCGGAAATTGTGGCTATGGCACCGCTCACAGCGATTTCCAACGATTTTTCCATTCCTGTGCTTCATTTAATCATTGATGAACATTCGGGGGAAGCCGGAATTCGAACTAGATTGGAAGCATTCGTCGATTTATTGAAGCATCGAAAGGACAAAATAACAATGAAGCAACTGAGTATCTAAAAAGTGAACAGCCTACACATGGTTGACTGTTCACTGATAATTGCAATAATGGCGCGCCCGGAAGGACTTGAACCTTCGACCTACTGATTCGTAGTCAGGCACTCTATCCACTGAGCTACGGGCGCATTTTGTTTAACGATTTAAAATTATATCATAAATAAAGGGAAAAGTAAATATAAAGCGGGGCCAGTAAAATATTGAAAAAAGCCATGTATAAAAAGCAGCCTTAGGCTGCTATAATATTTCTGGCGGAGAGAGAGGGATTCGAACCCTCGCTAGGATTGCTCCTACTAACGGTTTAGCAAACCGTCCCCTTCAACCGGCTTGGGTACCTCTCCGGATATAGGAAGTGTGAATAGTGAAGTTTGAAGTTTGAAATAAAAAACTCTTTTAGTTAAATAACTTTTAGAATGTTCATTTCACACTTCACTCTTCGAACTTCAAACTTGCTTTATTCTGGCGGAGGAGGAGGGATTCGAACCCCCGGTACCTTGCGGTACAACGGTTTTCAAGACCGCCTCCTTAAACCACTCGGACACTCCTCCGAGTTCACTCGGAATGCATTAATAATTCTAACATATCCCCTGGAACAATGTCAAGTTTAAGGCGAAAATGGTGGGACACTAGTCAGGGCCAGGAGTTAAGTTTCTTCAGGCCACTATTTACTGAAGTTGCAACTCATTAATACGGTTCCAGTACATTTGAGTCAATGCATCCGCTTCCTCACTGGTATTGGCTTCAGTATAGATCTTAAAGACAGGTTCATCGGCATCGGGTAATACTAATGCCCAGCCCTGATCATGAAAGATCTTCAGTCCGTCAATGGTTTCGATTTGCTGACCTTGATTTTCCTCATATAATTGACGCATTACCCGGCCTTTTTCGTTCCAAGGGCATTCTGCTTCCAGGTAACTCCTTTCCACTCGGGGAATCATAGCTTTAGCTTTGGACAAGGAAATTTCTTCCCGAGCCATCAACTCCATTACTTTTACCAAAGAAAATAAGGAGTCGAATTGGGGCAAATAACTTCCCAGACCGTCGGCGGTAGGAAACAATCTTTCCTTAGCGGTTTTTTCCATTAAGGAACGGGGATTTGCCTTGGTCCGGATTACTCTGCCGCTAAATTCCTTAGCCAGGGACTCGATATAATGAGGAGCAGTCACTTGAACCGGAATTATTGCTTCCGGTTTATACTTCAGTACTAAAAAAGAGAGCAAAGCGTTTAGCTGTTCTTCCTTTAGTAGATCTCCACTTTCATCGATTAAAATCAATCTTTCGGCATTTTGATCAACAACTATTCCAAGGTCGGCGCCTTCATTTTGGACCCCACTTGCTATTTTACCAATATCCCCTAAAAGCTGACTTAAAGTTCTAGGTTGACCCGAATGAGTGGCTTGATAACCTTCGGTCCGCACTTGACAACCTAACATTTCTAACAGCCCAGGTAGAACAAAAGAGATGTTACCGCCGTCATATAAGCAGACTACCTTATAATGGCGCTTTTTAATTAAATCTTTGATCTCAGGGCTTACCAGACCATTTAAATAAGGTTCAAGCAACTGGGGAACATAAGCTAATTCACCAAAACCATTAATCCCCATCCGGTTAAAATCTTCGCCCATGAAAGAGTTTTCAATAGCCCTTTCGGTGCTTTTATCAATATTTAAACCTTGCTTATCTAGAAACTCAATTAATATACCTTCCGGGTCCTGGGGATGGATCCGAAAATGTGCTCCACCTATGGCTCCTAATGAGACTAAAGCATGTCTAGTTAAGGCCGACGGTAGGGTTCCTAAATCATAAACATCAGTTCCGGCCGCTAATATTCCGGAAATAAAAGCACGCTTAAAAACTCTAGCAGCCCGGAAATTATCGGAACCAACCACAACTTTAGCCCCTGGTTTTAAATGAGCTCCGTAAATTCCTCCTAATTTAGTAACAAGTTCGGCGGTGATTTCTTGATTGACAGTTCCGGTAATGCCTTTATTTCCAAATAGGCTCCGGGAACCCTTTTTGGACCAAATAATGCTTTCGTTGATCGTGGAGCCGCTTTCAACAGTTTTATTAGGCCAGATTTTGAGATTCGGTTTAAGAGTTGATCGGGCTCCCATAGATACGCCTTCGCCTAGAACGGCACCTTCATAAATGGCGTTTCGACCCTTTAAATAGTTATGGTGGCACATGATCGCGCCTCTGATTTCGCAATGAGGGCCGAGATAACAATGGTTCCATAAAATCCCCCGCTTAACGCTGGTCCCTTCATTTAGGATCCCGTAGTTACCAATTGTTGTATAGCTTTCAATATTAACTCCAGCTTTAATACGGCAATAGTCACCTAGTAAGACCGGACCTTCAATCCGCGCTTCGGGATCAATCATCACCGAATCTCCCAACCAAATGCCTGGCTTGACCTCACGCCCCGGAATTGACACCTTGACTTGTCCGGTTAAAACGTCATAATGAGCTTGACGATATTGTTCCAAGTTCCCAACATCGGACCAATAACCATCAGCCACGTAACCGCAGATCAGCTCTTCTTTTTCGAGTAATGCCGGAAAAAGATTTTTACTAAAGTCAAAGGCTTTATCAGGTTCAAAGAGACTAAAAATTTCCGGCTCCAAAATATAAATTCCGGTATTGACCGTATCACTAAAAACCTCTCCCCAGCCGGGCTTCTCTAAAAATCGATTAACTTTACCTTGTTGGTCGGCGATTACCACTCCATATTCTAGTGGGGAGGCTACTTTGGTCAATACTATAGTGGCCTTGGCTTTCTTTTCTTTATGAAAGCGAACCGCTTCTTCGAGATTGATATCTGTTAAAGCATCGCCACTAATAACTAAGAAAGTCTCAGTGAACTCATTAATAATTTTCTTTACGCTACCTGCCGTACCCAATGGGGAATCTTCCAAAGAATACCGGATTTTCATTCCAAAATCGGTACCATCGCCAAAATAATTTTGAATTAACTCCGGTAAATAAAAAAGAGTGATCCATACATCCTCAAAACCGTGCTTTTTAAGTAAGTAGATAATGTGTTCCATCATGGGCCGGTTAACTATGGGGACCATCGGTTTGGGTTTATTGCAGGTCAGTGGTCTTAATCTAGTTCCTTTGCCTCCTGCCATGATTACGGCTTTCATAACTGTCCCTCCATTTTCACTGAATATTGCGATAACGGCCTATCTCGTCAAACTCATCGCGCTGAAAGTCAAGCGCTGCATCCTGGTAAACTGTTTTTCGCCAAGGGGATTGGTAAAATTCAGTTAACACTTGTTGATATACTTCTTGGGTTTTAGTTGCGATCCGGTCCCAGTTGTACAGTTTTTCAATGTCCATAATTGCAATGCGCTTCATTTGCGCCGCGTGGTCCGGATGTTGTAATATCCAAATAATATTGTCCGCCAAGGAGATCACGTTATTAGTATAAGCCTTAAGCCCGTTTACTCCATGCTTAACAATCTCACTCATTCCACCCGTATCCGACACTACTACCGGCGTTCCGGCAGCCATACCTTCCAAAGCTACTATTCCGAAAGGTTCATATAGGCTGGGGAATACAGCAACCTCAGCACATTTATAGAGCGCGTTTCTAGTATTATCATCAATATATCCGGTAAAGTAGATTCGAGGGTAAATCCCTAATTGGTAAGCGCGGTGTCTTAATTCATCCAGACAAGGGCCTTTACCGGCGATAACTAATTTGACCTTTGGCTCTACTGCAAGCACTCTCGGTAAAGCTTCTAACAATAACCCTAAACCTTTTTCTCTGACGATCCTGCCGACGTGGAAAATTATTTTTTCGTCCGGCGCTGAATAGCGGTTTCGAATCAAGGAAGGGTTAACGGTAGTTTTTTGAAATTCCGCCGGATATACGCCGTTGGGGATAACCCTTAATTTATCTCCCGGCATTTGAAAAATCCGTTTTAATTCTTCCTCCATATACCGGCTACAGGCGATGACTCGCCATGATTCATAACCCAACCACCATTCAACATTACTAATGTAACGCTGTAAATCATTATGAAGTCCACTATTTCTACCATACTCGGTAGCATGGATAGTTGAAACCAGAGGAATATGCCAGGAGTGTTTCAAATTTTTTCCTGCATAAGCCACCAGCCAATCATGGGCGTGAATCAAATCAAATTTTTTACCGTTTGCGCTTAACCGATTGGCTTGCTCAATCAAGTTTAAATTAAGTTGCATTACCCAAGTCAAAAAGTCGGGGGCTACCGGATTATTCATACTAACCCGGTGAACGTTTACGCCTTCATCAACTTCAAATTCTAAGTTACCTTGAGCGCCGCAGGTTATAACATCAACCTCGATTTCTTTTTTCACCAACGCTATTGCCAGATCATGAACATGTCGGGCAATCCCTCCAACAACTTTTGGTGGGTATTCCCAGCTTAGAATCAATATTCGCATTGCGTCACCTCGGAGAATAATCTTTAATAAGCACTGCTCCTTGAATATTTAGTCTAACCGGAATTTCCATTTTTATAATTAAAAAAAGGACCAACTTAGGTCCTTTTAAAAAAATGATACCAAAAAATCTCTATAAACTAACTACGGAGGGCTCTTGTCGCTTCCTTCTGGCTTTGATAACCGCTTCCCAACTCTCATCCGATAGAGGACGGTCAAAGCTTCGAAATCCGGCCAATTTAAAGCCATGTTTTTCAGCTAATTTTCTGGTGTGGGCAACTGTAGCAGCATTAATATCGGTTCCTAGCCCGAAATGTTGATAATGTTGTTCCAGGGCTAGCATCATTGTCTCCGACATACAAGCATAAGCTTGTCCCGGTTCAAAACCAAAATCCCACCCCAAATCGGGACAACCCGGTACTGACATAACTCCGCCGTCGATTACTAAAACATCAGGCCTGGCTTCTTTAACTTCATAACTGACATCCGGCGGTCTTGACACATCACAAACTACTGCGCCATATTTTAGCATATCCGGGGTAATTAAACTATTAACTTGACTGGTAGCGGTTACAACCACATCAGCCTGAGGTAAATGTTTTTCGATTTCAACCGTATAAATTACCGGTGATTCATCTACGACCGTTTCCGCAAAAGATAAGTAGTCTTCAAGGGGCGCATCAGAAGCTGGAATTCGCGAATGTTCTTTTACGAATTGATAAATGGTTCCACCGTCGATGATCTGATTATTGTTCAAATGTTGATATATTTCGGCAACCAGTTTCATCAATCGTCTTCGGCTATGCTCTTGGTTTAAAGGATTACCAATTAAAATCAAGGAATTTACTTTTTCAGCCAAAAAAATAGCGGTGTTTCGTCCGATCGAGCCGGTTGCTCCGACAACGGCGGCTATAGTACGATCAATTGGGGTTTCTAGACGCCTAGCCGATTCTAAAGTGGCGTCCACCGCTGCGGATACTGTATAACTATTTCCAGTAGTCAAAGGTACCCCTAGATTACGAAGGTCCCGGCCCCCTTTAGTAACTACCGAGGTATAAGCGCCTAAACCGACAATTTCAGCCCCGCGCTCTTTGGCAAGATTAACAGCTGCCGATAATTCGGCTAATACTTGTTCCTTAGGAAGGTTCATCAGCTCTTCGGAGGTGCGGCTAACACATATAAATTCTCCATAGGCAGTTGCGCCGGTTTGGGAAGTGATTCTGGTCTTGGCGACAACAAAAGGTTCAACTAAATCGTTCCAGCGGCTAATTAGATTATTCAATTCAACTTCAGAAAATGCTTCTAAGGTCCGGTCTAGTTCCACAAAATTTTTTAAATATAAAGGGTGAACTATAAAAGCGAATCGGCCTTCTTTAGGATCTCCGCTGGGATGGACCGGTTTCTTAACAACCAATTTTGGTTGAGACACTTTTGGCGTGGTAGATCGAACCAAATGGGACAATAATAAAGCCGTATTTCCCGAAGCAAGGCAAGAGGCCATCTCTTCGACGGCATCCATGGCTTTTTTACAATTAGCTTCATCAATAATTAATGGTGGCTCCATCCGAATTACGTCGGTGCCGTTAAGCGTCGGCGCTACTCTAATTTTTTTAACATTCAATAAATAGCTCGATACTATTGGGGACAAAAATTCTTGTTCCTCCATTATACCCAGTAATTTACCGAATGGGTTATTTTGATCCAAACCTAACTCTAAACCTAACATTAGTCCACGGCCTCGGACAGCGGCTATGACCGATGCATATTGTTTTTGAATTCCAATCAAACGTTCTAGCAAATAGTCTCCTTTAGCCGCAACTTCTTTAATGAGTTTTCCTTGATCACGGGTGAGAAGTTCAATCACTTTTAATCCAACGTGGCAGGCCAAAGTGTTACCGGCAAATGTGGAGGAATGTTTTAAAGCAAAATCATCGGTGTAAACTTCTTCCGTGCATAAACAAGCCCCAATAGGAATGACTCCGCCACCAAGGGCTTTAGCTACAGTGATAATATCCGGAGTAATCCCCTCAGCTTCACAGGCGAACATTCTACCGGTTCGGCCTAATCCGGTTTGGACCTCGTCCGCGATTAACAGTGTTCCGTATCGGTGACATATTTTCAAAGCTTCACGAAGATAACCGTCCGGAGGAATGATTATCCCGCCTTCACCTTGAATTGGTTCGACAATAAAGGCGGCATATCCATGGGGTTTTGATTTAAGCGCTTCTTCTAAACGATTTAGATCGCCATAGGGAATCCGATCAAATCCTGGAACCGGAGCTCCAAAACCTTTTTGATAAGAATCTTTGCCGGTTGCCGATAAAGCTCCCAATGTTTTTCCATGAAAGCTATTTTCAGTAGTGAGAATCCCCATCCGTTTAGTAAAAATTCGGGCCAGCTTAAAGGCGGCCTCATTAGCCTCGGCTCCACTATTGGCATAAGTTACATACTTGATTCCTTTTGGAGCGATTTTGATCAATTCTGCAGCTAATTTACCGGCGGCATCCAAAAAGGAAGGTTGGACCATACTTGGCGCCAGACTATTTTGAACTTCATAGATGGCAGCCCATATTTCAGGATGGTTAAAACCAAAGGGTAAGGCGCCATAAGAAGCGATAAAGTCTAAATAGCTTTCACCTGCCTCATCTATTAATTCACACCCGGTTCCTTGCCGAAATACCTTGTCCATATTTAGCTGTTTCAGGCGTTTGGCTAGTACAGGGTTGACAAATTGATAATAAGGATGCATTCTTCTCCTCCTGCTGCTATGCTTAAGTTTTAAATTTAGTCTAACATTAATTGGAACAATGGTCAATCTGTAAGTCCCTGCTAATTACGGTTATTCGGCTAGACGACTTAGCTATTTTAGCCAATATTAGCTTCACAAAATCATATTTGAAGATTTAATCTTCCGGAGGATTATCGGTGGACCTTTTCTTTATTTCAGGTTGCTTTGCCCAAAACCAAAAGATTTGACCTTTCCGAAGCAACCGGTATAATCCGTATCCTAAGCTACCTACTAATAAAAAACCCAAAGAATTTCCAAGCCAACTTAAGAGATTAAAACTGATAGTTCGATCTCCGACCGGATTAAGCATCGCTAATTTATGATTAGGTAGATCAAATGACTTTAATTGTTTGACTTGACTTTGACTACCCTTTTCATAAGCGAGGATATCCATTACCTGAGGCTCTCCAATTTGGTCCAAACCGCCGCCTATATGCCATTCACCATGATCTTTACGGACTTTTCTGAAAAAATCTTCACCAAACCCATCGAAAGATCCGACCAATACGTAGTATTTCCAATTCCGGTTTGGTTTTCCAACTAATGCTTCGGGAACAATGGCGCGAATTGTACGGTTATCCCCAAGTAGTTCCGCTTTTAAAGGCTGATATTTGAGTTCTCCATTTTGGTCCGATATAACCTGACTATTTCCCCAGCCTACCACTTTTAAGCATAAATCCCAGCCGGATTTAGGATTGAAGCTGATATAGGCCCCTTTTTTAGACAGTTCGGTCTGTCCTTGTTCCGGGATATGATCCACCATAATTCGGATATTTTGATGGATAAAGCCTTCAGGAGCTATCCAGGGGTTGGTGACTTTTGCAAAAGTAGTGTCGAAATATATTGTCCCAGGTTGTTCCGACCAGACTTTAAACTCGGTGATATCAAAAAGACCTTGATATGGTTGGAAAGCGACATTGCTAGGATAACGATAGGTTCCGTAACCATAATCATCCCCTAGGGGATCTTTCATTGTAAAATAGATTTCAGAGGGTGTAGACCCTAATGCTATGGTAGTGGAGAAAAAAAGTAAAACCAACCAAACCTGGATTTTCATTAAAAACACCTCCATCTTAGGTCTATGCATGGAGGTGGACAAATATAACCAGTGTTAATCCATTTCGATGACTGCCAAAACTTGACCGGGCTCCACCTTATCTCCGGTTTCCGCTTCAATAGCAATTAGGGTTCCATCGATTGGGGAAGGCAACATAAAGGACTCATTTTCCGAAGAAAGCTCCACTAAATCCTGATCGATTTCGACCCGCCCGCCAACTTCCAATATCCATTCGCCAACGGTTATCAAGGTTTCTTCCCCAGTCAAGAGGGGTACTTTTAATTCAATATTCCGGGGTCTAATTTTCATTGATATATCTCCTGGGCACTCGATCGCTGATCATACAAGTCACTTCATAATTGATAGTTTCTAAATGATTGGCAATGTTATCCACGGATATGGATTCGGTTCCTTGAGAACCGATTAAGACCACTTCCTGCCCAATTTCAACCGGTTCATCTCCCACATCCACCATACAAAAATCCATACAAATCGTCCCGACAATCGGGAATCTTTTGCCGGAGATCAGAACCTCGGCTTTTCCCATAAGCCTTCTGGGCCAGCCGTCAGCATAGCCAAGGGGAATGGTAATAATAGTTGTATCCTTGGGAGCGGTAAATTTTCTACCGTAACTAATAGTAATTCCTGAAGCTACTCTCTTAACAAAAACTACTTTTGTTTTTAACGCAAAAGCCGGTTTTAGGCGGACTTTTTTCAGATCCACTTCTAAGGAGGGATACATACCATAAAGCATAATTCCAGGTCTGACCATATTATAATGAGTCAAGGGTAAATCGATTATAGCCGCGCTATTTGCCAAATGAATTTTGGCCGGTAACAGTCCTTCGTTTTTTAAGTCGACAATTACTTTATTAAAGGTTTTGATTTGATACTTTGCGTAATCTTTATCCTGCTCATCGGCGGTGGCTAAATGAGAAAAGAGCCCTTCTAGAGTAATCCCGGGTAGAGATTGCAATTTTTTAATAAAGATGATTCCTTCATTAGCTGGAACACCAATTCTACCCATTCCGGTATCAATTTTAAGATGAATATTAATTACTTTACCTGCCTTTACCGCAGCCCGAGATAGAGCCACCGCTGGTTCCAACATGCAAATAGTCGGAGTCAAATCATACTTTACCATCATGTTCCCTTGTTCAACCTGAAGGGGACTAAAAACCAAAATCGGAGCTGTTATACCAGCTTCACGGAGGGCAATCCCTTCTTCGGTAAGAGCGACTCCTAACCGGTTAGCTCCGGCTTGTAAAAGGGTTTTAGCGACCTTGATTGCTCCATGTCCATATGCTTCCGCTTTTACAACTGCCATGACTTCGACCGTGGGGCCGATTTGGCGCCGAATCTCGGTCAAATTATGTCGGATTGCCCCTAAATCAATGTCTACCCAAACCGGCCTTATTAGCTCTTGATATCTACTCATTAGCCTAGCACCTTCTTAATTGCTACCGGATATTCATCTAATAAATCAATGGTAATAATTCCGGCGGGCCCATATTTTTCTACTGCCAAATCTCCCGCCAATCCATGGAGATAAGTTCCGGTTAGAGCGGCCTCGGCGGGTTTCATTCCTTGGGCTAACAAGCCACCGATTGCACCGGCTAAGGCATCACCCATCCCAGCTGTAGCCATCCCCGGGTTACCGGTGGGATTGATGAATATATTTTCTTCTTGATCCGCAATTATGCTCCGAGCGCCTTTTAAAACTAAGGTAACGCCAAGTTTTTTTGCAAAACCGCGGGCCACGTCGATTCGATTTTTTTGAATTTCAGCTACCGAAAGGCCAGTGAGACGCGACATTTCCCCAGGATGAGGCGTTAAAACTAGAGGAGCATTTAAAACACTTCTATCTAAGGATTCGGCCGCCAATAGGTTGAGCCCGTCGGCGTCGATCACAAGAGGAACAGTGCAATTATTTAATAATTCTATCAATAAATCGCGGCTTTTTTCTTGGACCGATATTCCGGGACCAAACACAACCGCATCAGCTTTTTCCAAAAAAGTTAAAACCCGCTCCCAAGAAAGAGTCATAACTTCCGCCGGTTTTTCCGGAAAATAATTCGGATTTTCAGTACCGACCGTAACCAAGCCGGAGCCGGCTCTAAGAGCGCCTAAAGCACACAAAGCTACCGCTCCGGTCATTCCGACGGCTCCACCTATAACCAGAACATGGCCGGCAAGCCCTTTATGAGCGGTAGGGAGGCGTTTCGGAATTAATTGGCGAACTTCTTGTTCCTTTGGCCAATTAATCTTTAAAGAAGCGGATTCCAGTAACTTCCGGGGGAAACCGATAGGGGCGATTACTAACTCACCACACATTTCGGCTCCAGGAAAAATAAGTAATCCCGGCTTGGGCAAACCGAAGGTTACCGTGACCGAGGCTTTAACTACCACGCCGCCAATCTGGCCGTTATCTACATTTACCCCGGAAGGAATATCTACTGATACTACCGGCTTGAGAGAATCGTTAATCCGGGAAATAATTGCAGCCGGGGCGCCACTGGGTGCACCCCTGGCGCCGGTGCCCAACAAGGCATCAACAATTAAATCGGCGTTTTGTAATTCCCCTGGGTTGACATTCTCCCAATCAAGAATTGGTAATCCGGATTTTTGAACCATGGTTAAGTTATCCAAAGCTAAACCATGAAATTGAGAGGGGTGATCCGCTAAGACCACTGTTACTTCAGCGGCTTTCTCAGTCAATAGCCGGGCCAGTGCTAAGCCATCACCGCCATTATTTCCTTTACCGCAAAAAACATAGACCTTTTTTGAGGCCAAAGCAAAACGTTCTTCAATTACCTGGCGGACTGCCATTGCCGCTTGTTCCATCAAAATAATTCCCGGGACTTGATATTCCTCTTGGGCTAACCGGTCGATCCGGTTCATCTCTGCGGCGGAGGCTACTTTCATTTTTCATCGCCCGCTTCCAGAATTACTTGAGCTACGGCGTATTCTTTACAATGGGAAATACTTAAATGAATCCGGGAAACCTGGTTTTCGGCTAAAAAAGATTTTACTTTACCATTGAACTCAAAAAAGGGGGCTCCTTTTGAATCATGCCGGACTTCGATTTCCCGCCATGAAAAATTTGCCAAACCAGTGCCCATCGCTTTTAAGACGGCCTCTTTAGCTGCAAAAAAACCAGCCAGCCGGTGTCCTAACATTTTACTCTCCAGGAGTTCATCATCGGTGTAGACCCGCTTACAAAACTGAGGATTACCAATTGCTTTGGTGATCCTAGAAATTTCAATAAGATCAACTCCATTACCGATAATCAATTTAGATCACTTTCATCGGAAATAGATTTTGGTTTTTGGTAAAAAGAAGCCGAAACACTAACAAAACCTAACTTGCGATAAGCTAACAAGGGTTCTGTTCCTCCAACTAATAGATAACCGCCAGGGATAAGAGAATCATAAAACTTTAAATAAAGATTTCGCTTAGCTTCCTCAGTAAAGTAGATCACTACATTGCGGCAGATTATCAAGTGAAAGCTGTTAAGAAACGGATCCTTCAACAGATTATGACTTAAAAAGTTGACTTTATTTTTAATATTACTATTCAAATGATACTGGTTGTCGGTCAATGTAAAATATTTGTCAACCAATTCCGGAGGCGTGTTTTTAAGATCATTAAATTCATAAACGCCTTTCCGGGCCTTATTTAAAATAACTTCATCGATGTCGGTGCCGAAGATCTCGATCCGGTCGCTTACACCAAGTTCATTAACGATTAACGCCACTGAATAGGGTTCCGCTCCATTGGAACATCCCGCGCTCCATATTTTTAAAGTTGCGTGTTCCGCTAATAATTCCGGGAGCACTCGATGCCATAATTCCATAAAACGCTCTGGATTACGAAAAAACTCGGACACATTAATGGTCAACTTTTTAACGAATTCTTTATATTTGGCGGTATTTGTCTTGAGTGTCTCCAAAAAAAGATCGTAATTATCCAGTTCCCATGATTGCATTAAAGAATGAATTCGTCGGTCCATTTGTTGGCTTTTATACTCGTTAAGATTAATACCTACCAATTGACCGGCTAGTTTTTTAAATTCCTGATAGTCGATCAAAAAACTTGTCCCCCTCACCACTTTTAGGTTAAGAATTAATTCTACTCTTATAGTTCAGATCCTCTATTAAGAAGTTTTTTCTAGTCGTCTACAGAGCAACATCCTCGGTGTTTTAAATGGCCTTAAGTATAGTGTTTAATTATTAACTCCAATGGCCTTTTCTCCGGTCCCTTGCTTTCTTTTGCAGCATACCCGATAGGGATCACCGCCATAAATTCTCCCTGGGGTTCTCCAAGTAGGGTCAATACTTCATCCTTTATTAAGAAAAGGATTCCAAGCCAAACCGTTGCTAAACCAAGGGATGTCGCGGCCAATAACAAATTTTGGACTGCCGCTGCCGAGCTTTGGATTTCCATTGTTCTAAAAAAATCGAAAGCTTGATCACGATCGATTTGGAACAATTTGGTGCCATGTTTAATTAAAGCGGCGGTATTTACTACAGCTACAATTGTGGGTGCGCTGGCGATGGATCGAGAGGCCATTCTAAGTAAGACTGATGATGATTTGGGGAATTCAGTGGCCTTAGAGTTAACGAGTTCTACTAGTTCCCGTTTTTTCTCTCCTTTAATCACGATAAAACGCCAGGATTGCTGGTTGTGAGCAGATGGGGCCATATTAGCCGCATTTAAAATCGTCCTTATATCAGCCTCGGCTACCTGCTTATCTGTAAAATTACGAATGCTATGGCGCTTGTAAATCGTTTCCAAGGTTTGGTTATTAAAAAAAGGTGTTGTTGTCATTAGATAATCACTCCTATGGGAACCATTTTAACATTAAGCATTCACTGACGGCAATAGTTTTCGTTTAGACACAAATCGATTCTGACAAAATATAGGTAACAAATATTTTCGGATAGCAGCTAGATATGAACATTGAAGTAAAAAGGGCCAGCAATAATAGTTTGTCCTGAATCCAAAGAACTTCAAATTATACTCATCTTAACGTACTCCGATCCTCGATCGGCTCTAAAAAACTTTTTAATAAATCTTTAACTTGTTGATAATCGGAAAGATAATATTTGGCGTATGAATGCGCTAAACCAACTTTCAAAGTGAGTGCCCGTTCCGGAACCATTTTGAACAGGTCTTCATCCGTCCAGTCATCGCCCATAGCCAGGATAAAATCATAATAATTTTTGGTTAAAAAAAGGAGCGCGGCATTACCCTTGTTAACACCGGAATTCCTAATTTCCACTGTTTTATCGCCTGGAAAGACTTGAATATCAATATTTGAAGTCAAATTAATCAAGATATCCATTAACTCCCTAGCTCTAATTGACCCTAGCTCCGGGTCGGCAGCTCGAAAATGCCAAACCATAGAAGATTCCTTTTCTTCAACAAACGCCCCAGGTAAACGGTCTGCATAAACCTCTAAAACTGGAAGGACTTGTTTTTTCCAGGAGTTATCCAAAGGTTTTAGCATCTTCCAATTATCGCCATGCTCCTTAATCCAGGCTCCATGTTCCGCCACTAAACCAACGTTTAGTTGCCCAAACCATTTATCAAGGATACTGCGGTCTCTGCCGCTAATAAGGATGATCTCGGTTTGATCCTTCTTTGCTAAAGTTTCCAGTAAACCAATTAGTTCCATTGGCGGGGAAGCCCTTTGAGGTTGTTTGATAAAAGGCATTAAGGTCCCATCATAGTCTAAAAATAGAATTCTAGATTCGGCTTGGTTAAAACAGTCGATTATTCCTTTCTTACAATATTTATAGGACCGGGCGGTATAATCCCCTTGGTCTTTTTTTACCCTTGCTAATTCATTCATAAAGTCTTCAGCCCAACGTACAACGTCATAACGGCGTAATCGTTGTTGCAGAAAACGGTTGCGTCGGATCTGTTCCTTGCGGGGCATTGATAAGGCTTCTACCAAAGCAGCGACAATATCCTCAATATGATTGGGATTGATGATGATCGCTTCACCAAGTTCTTTCGCAGCTCCGGCCATCTCGCTTAATATTAAAACTCCAGTTTGGTCGGTCCTGGTAGCAATATATTCCTTGGCAATTAAATTCATCCCGTCCCGGAGTGGCGTAATCAATGCCAGAACGCTGGCTTTATAAAGAGAGACTAATTGAGTAAATGAAAAATATTTATATTGATAAAGAATAGGCGTCCAGCTGATATTACCAAATCTTCCGTTGATTTCTCCCACCAATTCATCAATTTGGCTTTTCATTTTTTGATATTGGTCCAGACCCACCCGAGAAGGGACTACAACTAGCAACAAGATTACTTTTTCTTTCCATTCGGAATACTTTTCTAAAAAACCTTCATAACCTCGAAGGCGGTTAATGATTCCTTTCGAATAATCAAGCCGGTCAATGGAGAGAATGACCCGGTAATCTTGGAATGAACTTTTTAGTTTTTGATAGTCTTCCGCTACCTCCGGTCCGGATGCGGCTTCTTGAAATTTAGCAAAATCGATGCCCATTGGGAATGTATCGGCTTTGATAATCCGGTCGTTAATAGTAATTCGGCCCATATTATGTTCGATACCGAGTAAACGCAAGACACACCTTAAGTAATATTGAGTATACTCTTGAGTATGAAATCCGATTATATCGGCACCTAGTAATCCTTGTAAAATTGTTTCCCGCCATTCTTTGGGAAGCAACCGAAATAGTTCATAAGGAGGAAAGGGGATATGCAAAAAGAAGCCGATTGATACTTGAGGGGCCATTTCCCGAAGCATCCTGGGAACAAGCATCAAATGATAATCATGGACCCATACGACATCTCCAGGTTTAAGGATCTCCAAGATTGATTCGGTAAATGCTAGGTTGACAGCTTGATATTGTTTCCAATAATCTTCTTGATATTCTACATAAGAAGGGAAATAATGAAATAACGGCCAGATTGTTTTGTTGCAAAAGCCGTGATAAAAATCTTTCATTGCTTCAGCTTCTAAAAAGGTTGGGTAAGCTTGAAACTGCTTTAACAGACTCTTCTTTAAGCTATTTTGTTGGGCTTTGGCAACGGAAATTCCAGGCCAACCTATCCAAATGTATTTTGATTTGGTAAAGGAGGAGCCTTTTAAAGAGTCTAAATAAGCACTGATCCCGGAAACCAACCCACCCATGCTTTCTTCAAATTGAAGCGCTCCATTTTTTTCAATCGCTGTTATCGGGAGCCTGTTTGAGACAACTAGTAGTCGCATTTGGTCACCTTCTTTCCAGCGTTTGAGGATTAATTATTCGTTAGCCTTTATAAATATACTTTGTCTCAAAACTGTTGAATAAATCCAAATACTCCTCTAATAGCCGGGACAATAAAAAGTTGCGTCGAACTTTTTCCCGGGCTGCATGACCCATTTCATCCCGGAGCTTTGGATCTTTTAGCAATCTGACAATCCGATCCGCTGTTTCCTTAACTGAATTAACTAAAAATCCATTAACTCCATCTTCGATTTGGTAACGGATTCCGCCGACATTGCCTCCGATTACCGGCGTTCCTTTCCACATCGCTTCAGTGACAGTCAGCCCGAAGCCTTCACGGATGGACTTTTGAAGTACAACTGCGGCTTTGCTTTGTAAGGCATTGACTAATGAGGAGTCTTCGCGGCTTAAGATAATAATCCGTTCCTCGCGCTGGTCAAGTAAAGACTCATAAACCGTAGTTCCTTCAGGATCGTCGGTGGCCACATTTCCCAACAACACTAGGGTGCAATCTACTTCTTTCCGAGCAATCTTGAATGCTTTAATGACTCCTTCCGGGTCTTTCCAACGGTCAAACCGGGATATTTGGACTACTAAAGGCAGGTCGGTAGGAATGTTATAATACTGTAACCTTTCCTCAATGGCTGTTTCATCCATTTTCCTGTTTTTTATCGAAAAGGGATCAATCGCCGGTAAAAAGAAGAGTTGGGGTATTGATAAGTTCTGGCGATACTCTTCAATGGAAAGGATAGCTGCATCGTATTTTTCAACAAATGAAGCCAGGTATCTCCATAGTTCGGGATGGGGGTGGGACAGATCAATGTGGCAACGCCAGACCCAAGGGCATTTTTTTTGATAGTAATTAATTAATGGTAAGGGTTGAGGGTCATGTACGACCACCAGATCGTGATCAAAATGATTACGAATTGAATTTTCCAACACGGTTTGCTCATAAATTGCTTTTTTGCGATCAGAGAGGTTTATTTCACCGCCCTGTAATCCGTTGTGCATCTTTTTGGTGATGCTAAAAAAATCAGGGGCTCCTTGAATCACCCTCCACCCAGCTTTAATTCCTACGGTATTCATAAGAAGGGTAAGGGGACTAAGTAATTCGGCCACACCACCCCCATAGTAGGTTGAGTTTACATGAATTACATGGTAGTTCTTTAAAATTTTCGCTTTTCGGATAATGCGTTCAACCGATTCTCCTCCGATATATGGCTCATAGTCTTCGATTCTAACGATCTTAGAATGTTTTTTCATTAAAGGGATCTCCTCCTAAGTTAGATTTTAAAATCAATAATGGACGGTAAAAGTTCATCTAATAATACTCCTAATACTCCCCAAAAAGCATAAACCAAGAGGAACCCTCTTGGTTTGAATCCGAGCAGGTTTACCTCTCTTTCAAGATCAGCGCTTAATGACAAAAATTTAATTAAAGTGCCGATGATTACATACGGGGTTAGCTGACGGGTTCGGATCGAAAAAGAAACCCTACTTTAATAGATTCACCCCAAAAAATGGGTCCCCCGTTTTCCCGGTAATACGGGAAATTAAGCGAAAGTAAGTGATTAATAATCCTAGATATGTATTATTATAATTTGGTAATCCAATCCAGTCAAATTTGGGCAGTGTTAATTGGATAAATTTTGGAATAGATAGAACCAAAGAGCTTAAAATTCACGGTTGATTAATTCAGTCAATTCTTTAAAGCTACTGACGGATTTAAGTTTGTCACGATAATAGTCTATATTTACTTGTACCAGTTCGTCCAAGACTTCATGTCCCATAATTTCAACCGGGGCTACTTCATCGGTAAGGATCTGGTCATTTTGGGTTACTTCTCTTAAATTATTGGTTACATAGCTTACAACAGGATATAATAGATGATCCGGTGGTATTTGGCTGCTATTTTCCAGAAAAATCGGCAGACAATTTTTATTTTGGGAGGCAAAGATCAGTGAATTAGTATCGAAATCCAGATCACTCCGGTAGACCTTCCCCATCACCGCTTTGACCGTTTGGGTAAGATAATCTATTAATTTGGTATCTTTGGTGGAATGAATATTAATATTCAAAACTAAAACCCCTTCGGGCTTAAGATGTTCTTTAACTTCGGTGTAAAATTCTTTAGTTGTCATATGAAACGGAATGGTAATATCATGATAAGCGTCGATCAAAATCAAATCATATTTTCCGGCTACTTTTTCTTTTAAAAAGACGCGGCCGTCATTGATATATATAGTAGCCTCCTCATCGCGGAGATCAAAGTATTCTTTGGCCAATTCAATGACATTGGCATCGATCTCAACTCCATCGACTCTGCTTTGAGGGAAGAAATATTTAATTTGTTTCGGGAAGGTCCCGGTACCAAGTCCTAAAACCAAGACGGAAAGTTTCGTATCAAAATTTGTATTTTTAATAAAAAAGGGGCCCGCTAGGAGATACTCAAAGTATAATCCGGTCAAGGGAGTATTTTTCTTATAGATCGACTGCACACCAATGGCCACATTTGTAGAGAATCTAACAGTATCGTTTTCTCTTGCAACTTGTAGGTAGTTATAAACTGATTCTTTTTCGATAATATCGGTTCTCCAGAAAGCATAGACCGTATTAAGAGGGAGGAAAATTAAGGCCAATATTAGTGCTGCGGTTGCAGCGGTTCTTTTGATGCTCTTGTTTACCGATAGGCAATAGTAGAGGACGATTAGGTTCAGGATCAGGGCGAAGACAAAAAATGTTTTGCTGGTCCCTAAACCGCTCGGTATGGTAATGAACGTAGGAATAAAAGTCCCAATAATACTACCGATGGTCGAGAGACCGTAGATCTCTCCGGTTA
>JAAYEK010000059.1 GCA_012728785.1 Bacillota bacterium
ATACCCCCTTTTGGTGTGCTACCTTAAGGGTATCGGTATTAAGTTCCGGGTGCTGGCAATGGTTTTTCCATTTTTTGCTCGGTTTTTTATCTTCCGCTCTGCTTGGTTTTTATTTTACCAAAAAGAACCGTTGCCGGAAAAGCCGGGAGAAATTCGTTTACATTTGTGATGATGGGACATATGATTTCACCCCCTCGTTTGTTTTTGGATGCATAATATAGCTTACGTTTAGCCTTGTACTAATGAGATATTGCTAAAAGTACTATTGTTCCGAAAGGTAGTAATTTAAGGGGGAACCGGTAACGAACATTCCAAACCAACTAAAGATGATATCATCCGCTTGAAAAATTCGTTTCCTTATGAGATAATAATTTTATTCTTTTTAGTAGGAGGACAACCATTCCATGTATTCGATTCGTTTAAGATAAGCTAATAATGAAAAAGCGTTCGGAAAACATTCCACCGGAACTAGATTTTTTGTTATGCTTATTTTACGTATCAAGACAGGGAATAGAGGCGTGACTCCTTACCCGTAGTTTTGGACCGGATATCTGGCGTCTCTCCGCCATTGAGATCACTTTTTTCGTTGGGATTATGGGAATGATCGCAAACTCAATGATGCCCTTGGGGATGTTAATCTTCGGACCGTTGGCCGATTTTGTTAAAATTGAATGGCTACTGATCGGCACCGGTATGCTTCTACTCGTGCAGAGCCTTTTCATGTTGGGTAATAAAGTTTTGATTGAGGCCGGAAAACCGGCTCCGGAAACGGTTTAAGAGTTATAAACTATGATTTACTTGACTCAAACCCTCAAACGATCCAAACTTTTAGCGGTTAATATTCTATGGTATAATAAAAAAGTAAAGTAATGGGTTTGGGGGTTAAAGAAATTTGAACAAATTAGAGTTGATCAAGTATTGGGAAGAAACCTCTGATAAGGATTAAACGGTTGATCGTTGATATAGTGGCCAAATATGCCGATGCTGTAATAAAGAGATAAAAGTTGATAAGATAATTCTGTATGGTTCATACTCCAAGGGCAATCCTCATAAAGATAGCGATATCGATGTCGCGATTATATCACCAGACTTCACGGGTGATAAAATAGAAGACAGGCTGCATCTTATGAAATGCAGGTGGAATATTGATCTTAGAATTGAACCCATGCCTTTTAGACCGGAAGATTTCGTACCGGATGATCCTTTCGTTAAAGAGATTATGGAAACCGGTATTGAGGTTAATCAGACACCCACAACTTAAAGCGAAAAAGATTACGATGACAGGCATAAATCTAAAGATGCTATCAAACTATTAAATCGAGAAACTTGGAAAGGTCGAAGCCGAGAGATTTATAGCTTTGGTGATTAAAGAACCCTTTGACTATACAAAATGGCAAAATGAAATATCTGAAGGTATGTCCGTGAAAGAAGTAAGCGAAGCGGCTATGGAATATCGAAAAAATCATGGTTAATAAATCCTGTTAGTTTTATAACCGAAGGAGATAGAGTGGTTAATGGGCAAAAAAACCATGAAGTTTATCTTTTAGCTTCACGGTTTTTTTGGTTCTCTAGGTTTACTAAGTTCTTTACGAAATGTATTGCAAAAAGTTCCAAACCCTGCATTGTTGTTCACCTCCTTCTTTAATCATATTATACGGCATGTTTGAAAAAATGAGATGAATGCCGGGTTAAAAAATGTGACTGTTTGGCAACAGTTTTGTTAAAGCGGGTTCCTTTTGAATGCACACTTTTCCCGGATGGAGAGCAAGATAGGAGTCTTTTTCGGTTAAGGGCAGCTTGGCTTAACTATCATATCCTCTACCGTAACTTCGGGATGGTGGTATCTTGTCTTTCCGATAGTATGTACTTCCAAATTGATCGCTTGCTGAGGGCACCAATGTAAACACGCCAAACATAACTGGCAATGTTCCCACCATACCGGCTTTCGTTCTTGGTCCGGAGCAATATTTTTTGTTGGGCAGATCCGGCTGTGGACAGTTTAACCGGAGTATTGTCTAAACGGGCTTTTTGGACTTCCGGCGGGTTAGTCAGATCCACCTTACCGATCAGCGAATTTCCGGGCATATCAAGAGTAAAACCGGCTGCTAAAGATTTTCCTTTCTTCTTTAACATCCGGTCTATCACATATAAGCTCTTTCCTGGTTGCCTGTTGCAGGTAGCTATAGCGAAAATATAAGGATCGGATTTGAAGTTGAGCTTTTTCAAAAAGCCCCGGACCATATCCGGCATCGATAGAAAATGAACCGGAAAAACTAAGCCCAGCAAATCGCAATCGACCTCTACCGATTGTTCCTTTTCAGATCCGGCGATTGGCAGTAGGTCTACTACAGTATCTAGACTGTTGGCCAAAGTTTTGGCCGCAGCTAGTGAATTTCCGGTTCCGGAAAAGTAATAAATCATTGTTTTCATTTTGACACCATCCTATATCAGTCTTGGCCTTAGTATAAAGTCTGGTCTATAGTACAGTGTCAATCAAAAAATTTCTATTTTTTCATTAAAGGTTCCAAAGTAGGGCAGGTGTGTTGTTGCTGTAAACCCTCATAAATTTGAAATAGAATCCCGTGAATCTCCATCATTCCGGCGATGCGACCATCGATCTCCTTTATCTTTGCTATAATCCCTTCCGCCATGATATTCGATAATTCTTCCGAATCCAACTGATAATCAAAGAGTTTAAAGGTCTTCTTAATCTCTTCCAGGGTAAATCCGGCTTCTTTAGCGCGTTTAATAAAGTTTAGCCGGTCAATTGTAGCCTCCGGGTACAGCCGATACCCGTTTTCAGATCGTTCCGGTTGAATGAGGCCTTTCTTTTCATAATACCGTAAGGTCTCGATACTCACTCCAGCCATTTTCGCAATTTGATTTCGTAAATAGTTTGCCATAATATCTCCTTTAATTGGCAAGGTTGGTTCTGGTCAAATAGTATCAGGCTGGGTTTTTACCGTCAACAAAAAAAGTATATTAAATGATAATTCGAGGCGGTTGCCCGGAGAAATCGGCTATTACGGCTTTGGCGCCTTCAAGATAGAAAATTTCAAAGCTAGGTTCAACAAAACCGCTTCGATATCCTGCAGCACAAAAGGGTAATCCGGATCAAGACTTCCACATTCAAATTATACAAGCACCATCAAACTCTTTAAGAAAAGATTCCGGGCTTAAAGTCGGTACTGGGGAATTGATAAAGTCCGATGGATTGCGGGTTATTATGTAATTTGCTTTTATCCGTTTTGCGCATCGTGCTTGCAAAGCGTCTTCATAATCGGAAAAATTTAGTTCAAAGGCTCTCAAAATGTCCGATTTTAAAATGTCGGCAACATCCACAATACTTAAGAGATTTTGGATTGTTAAGTTTAACGAGGAATTATCCGGGATATATTTACGGAGAATATAGACGATATCTGTCACCGAATTGGCCAAAATGAAGCCTGCAATCTTCATTGTTTCCGACAAACGCAAGATCTGGGCGGATGCCGAGAGAAAAGGCTCGCGTTTAGCGAGCACATCAATGATAACATTGGTATCAATTAGTACTTTCATATCGGGTTAACCGATCCTTTCGCAATTGTTTCGTCTCAACCGACGGATCAGGAATAATGCCAATTAAGGAGTCGGTTAGTAAAGCGCCTTTTTTACCAATGCCGGTAAGCATAGCGATTTGTTTTCCGTTTTTAGTAATAATAATGTCCTCATTCTCTGCAAGGGTAAGGTATTTTCCGGTATTTTCTTTTAATTCAGTTGCTGTAATTAACATTACGACACCTCCTTGATGGATACGGTTTCGTCTATAATTATTATATGATAATCGCTCGAAATGTTCAATAAAAAATCGTACTATAATTATTTGAGTGTGGAGACATTATCTTTTGGGAATATTAGATAACCTAGATAATAATAGTCTAATTCATGTTTTTCAATCTCATTTGTCATTCCCATCTTCATATTTTCCAAACACTCCTTTGGATTCTACCTTTTTTACCGCTTCAGCTCGGTTTTTTACCTTCAGTTTCTGTAAAATTCGTTTCACCTGAGTTCGCAAGGTATTATGAGTTTTAAACATTTTATCTTCAATTTGAGCCATAGAATACCCCTGAGCAATTAAGTCAAAGACATCTCGTTCTGCTGGAGTCAACTCTATTAATTGTTCCTCTTTTTTTAAACGGGCATAGTCTTTAAGTAATACATCCATTGGTGAAATTCCCTTAGCGATCCTACGGATAACTTTGGGTATTTCCAGGTAGTTCTCCTTGGAAACATAGTCAACCGCTCCCGCAGCAAAAGAATCGATAATCAACTCTTCCTCATTTAAAGAGGTAAGCATAATCACCTTCAACTTAGTTAGCGTTAAAATTTCAAACGCTACAGCAATGCCATCACGTTTGTTCTCGCTCAAGTTGATATCCAATAACACTACATCAGCATCTATATGCTTCACTAAATGGAGGGCTTCATCCTTGCAATTGGTGGTTCCAACAACTTCCAAGTCTGAGTATCCGCTTAGAAAATCGGTCATAATCTTGAGCCATTCCGGGTCATCCTCAACCATGATAATTTTTATCTTCACATTCTCATTCATGAACAGGCCTCGCTATATAAATTATGTCTTTTAGAACTAAGTTTTTTATATCTAGGGATTGGGAAGGTGAGTAAAACTGTGGTTCCAATCTTCTCCACGCTTTCGATCTCCAAATTTCCTCCGTGTTTTTGGATGACAGTATCACAGTATGCTAAGCCCAAACCAAAGTTTTTCTGACGGGATTTGGTTGTAAAAAAAGGTTCCATAACCTGAGGCCTATTTTCCTTGGCAATTCCAGCACCGTTGTCCCGGATTAATATTGTTACAGTCCTTTTTTTCTTTATAACTCCCAAATACAATATCCCGTTTTGGCTCATTGCTTCAATAGCATTCCTGATAATATTGTTAAAGACTTCCTGAAGATGAAAGCTATCAGCTGGGATTTGAATCAGGGGATCAATCGTGTTTTCAACCTGGATATTCTTCTCTTGGATCAGCGCTGCTAATAATTGGAGGGTTTTTGTAGCCAGCATCCCCAGGTTAGTTGGTTCTTTGATGATTATGATCTCTTTCATCTGGTTTTGAATTCGTTTCACCATTTGAGATAAATAGTTAAGTGAGTTTTGGGCAAATTGAATATTTTTGTTGATACCGTCGCGATTGACAGAAGATAGCTGGGCGGCATTTTTAATATTCTCCATACAAACTGATATTTTATTGATCTCGTTCTTGATGGTGTGGTTTAAGATTAGAGTCCCGGATGTAATAGAATGAATCGTCCCCGCCAATTGATCTCGTTCAAGCTTTATCTTGGCGCCTAAAATGCCATATCGAATGCTTAAGAAGAGAGACAGGAGAAAAGTTGAAACAACGGAAAAGGCATTGAATTTCCAAATATCATGATTAGGAAGGATTACGATATTGACTGCTTCAATTAGTAAAGTAGCTGGCAGGAATAAAATACAGGTTAGTAGTTTTTGCTGTTTTAAGCGTCGGTCTTTTTCCTTGTAATATGCGTAAATCACCAAACAATTGGCTGCTAAAATATAAGGTATGGCCCAAACACTTAAGATAATCAATAAAGTTTTGGAAACTCCATAAAAAGGATAGAGCATAATCATGATCAAGATTGGAATTAACAGCAATCCAATCATCAGCTTATAACGGAAAGAATTCTTCGGAGCCAATCCGGAATAGTTTATACCAAAAAGGAGCGTTGCATATGGGGTTATGTAGAGTGCCAACAAATATAAACAATTGGTAGCTAGGAACGAAAAATTTAGTAAACTCTCCTTTGGCAGGTAAGTGGCGCTCAGATAGTTTAAAATTACGCCGAATACACCCAGTCCGGGAGCTAAAGCCATAGTCCCCAACCAACGGTTAGATCGGGATTGGGGATTGGAGAGAATTGTTAGAAACCCAAAGAAAAAAAGGGAGAGTACGATGAAAATTAAGGAAGCGATTTTCATTAAGCGCTTACCTCCACAATTCGTTTTCTACCCAAATTATATCAAAAATAGAAAACAGCGCCTAGTATGATAGCCTGATTATAACAAACTAAACCTTAAATCAGGTTTTAGGATAGCCGGATAATTGTAGAGAATTGACAAATAGTCTGAGCTAGCTTGGTTAATAACAAGGGGTGATAAAAGATAACCCTTTTAAAAAAGAGAAACTAGAACTACAATATTAATGAAAGTCATTGTAATAAATATTGATATATCAATGTTGGAGGAAGTGAAGCTCTTTGTTGGAATTGAGGAATGTAAAGATTTTAGGAACTGGGAAATATTTGCCCCAACAACAAATCTTCTCCGCTGAACTTGACCGGCGTCTCAACCTACCAACCGGCTGGAGTGAAAACGCTTCTGGAGTAGCGGTTCGACATTTTGTTAGGGATGAAACTGCTTCGCAGATGGGTGCTTTAGCAGCCCAACAAGCCCTTGAAAGCTCGGGAATCAACTTAGAGGATATTGACTGTCTCATTTCTGCCAGCGGTGTAATGGAACAGGCAATTCCCTGTACTGCGGCTTTGATATTAGAGCAATTAGGTGGCGCATCAATAAATATTCCCGCTTATGATATTAATTCCACCTGTCTTAGTTTTCTCACTGCTTTGGATACTCTTTCTTATCTTGTTAGCGCCGGAAGATACCGCCATGTCCTCATTGTATCTTCTGAAGTAGCTTCCGTCGGGTTAAACTGGCAGGATCGGGAGACTTGTATATTATTTGGAGACGGAGCGGCTGCGGTAGTTATTGGCAGGACTGAACCAATGGAGTCCAGTTCAATATTAACCTCTCGGATAGAAACCCATAGTACAGGGGCGCATTTCTGCGAGATTCGTGGTGGAGGAACCGGACTGCATGCCCGTTATTATTCTGAAGAAACCAAAGAGGCTTTTTTGTTTCGAATGAACGGAAAAGCGGTATTTAGGAAAAGTTCTGAATTAATGCCTGGTTTTTTAGGGCGTCTCCTTGAACCGTTACAAATTTCACTTAATGAAGTTAAGCTGGTAGTTCCACATCAAGCTAGCGGCTCTGCTATGGAGCTATTACGCCGGAGGCTCGGGATCAAACCGGAACGGTTTATGAAGATTATCCAAAATCACGGTAATACAATCGCGGCGTCGATTCCAATGGCACTTCATACAGCCATTGAAGATAAGCGCATCTCCCGAGGGGACCCAATCTTACTCCTTGGTACCTCGGCTGGGTTTTCCATGGGAGGAATAGTCCTTGTCTACTAAATTATCAGGAAGTTTAAAAATTCTTCTAACCGGCGGTCGGGCTCCTGTAACCCTGGAGTTGGCCCGTGTCTTCCGTCGCGCCGGATACAATGTATATATTGCCGAAAGTCTATCTAATCATCTCTGTAGGTTTTCAACAAAAGTTAAACGAAACTTTTCGGTTCCCCAACCCAACCGGGATTCGGAAGGGTATCGGGATGCTCTAATAAAGATCATGAATTCCGAAGATATTGATTGGCTCGTCCCCACCTGTGAGGAAATCTTTCAGATTGCCCGCTGGAAGGGGGAGATCGAAGCTAACTGCCGGGGTAAGGTTTATTGCACTGACTTTAACACTTTGAATTCATTACATAACAAGTATACTTTTATCCGGCAATTAGAGACTTATGGACTAAAAGCGCCTGAAACCTTTTTGATATATTCCAAGGCGGAATTGATTGAATGTCAAAGGCAATTAAAGGCCCCATCTGTGATTAAACCGGTTTTTTCTAGGTTTGGAACTCAGGTAAGGTATTTACCAATCAAGCCTAAACAATTACCGGAGATTGATATTTCCATGAAAAAACCATGGGTTTTGCAACAACGAATTTTTGGAGTTCAATTTTGCACCTATAGTATCCTCCGGCAGGGGAAATTGACGGCTCATACCACTTATCGGATGGGTACTAATCTGAAAGGGGGAGCCAGCATTAGTTTTGAAGCGGTGAATCACCCTACAATAGTAGACTTTGTGCTACACTTTTCAAAAGCGGCTCGGTTTTCCGGTCAAATAGCTTTTGATATTATTCAAGACCCATCCGGCACACTTTACCCGATCGAATGTAATCCCCGCGCTACTAGCGGAGTACACTTGTTGGCTGATCAACCGTTCTTTACCGAAGCCTTTTTTGGAATACCGGATTCACTTGTACTTCCTCATCCCGGCGCCAAAGGGATGTTGTTCTTCCCAATGCTCTACTCGGGGGTTAAGTCATTGTCCGATTTAAGGGCTTTGAAACAATGGTTTACTAATTTTAAATCATCACGTGATGTTATTTGGGATCAAAGTGACCCAATTCCTTTCTTTCATCAGCTGACAATTCCCCTCAGCCTTTGGTTGATTAGTCGGAGAAATAAAATATCTTTAGTGGAAGCTTCAACGTCAGATATAGAATGGAATGGTGAATCGTGAAAGTACTTATTACTGGTGGAACTGGATTCCTCGGCCAAAAATTAGCTATCCGCTTACAACAAATTGGCTACATGGTTACTATAGTTGGGCGTAACGAGAAGGTTGGAGTAGGATTGGCCCAAAAGGGCATGGAATTTCTTCGGGCCGACCTACGCGACTCCACCCAAATGAAACGGGCCATTAAAGGAAAGGATTATGTTTTTCACTGCGGGGCGCTCTCAGCGCCTTGGGGTCATTACTCGAATTTTTATGAGACAAATGTCATTGGTACTGAAAATGTAATTGCAGGTTGTATGTTTCATGGAGTACGTCGGTTGATCCATGTATCCAGCCCATCGATTTATTTTGAATATCGAAATAAACTTAATGTCACGGAAACACAGCAGCTTCCCCGGCAGATGGTAAATTATTATGCTAAGACCAAATACATGGCGGAACAACGTATTGATGACGCTTTCACTGCTGGATTACCAGTTGTGACCATTCGACCACGGGCCATATTCGGACCTGGAGATACAACCATCTTTCCACGATTGATCAGGGCCAATCAACGGTTTGGAATTCCATTGATCGACGGCGGTCAAGTTTTAATGGATATTACCTATGTTGAAAATATTGTTGAGGCGCTTATTTTAGCCATGGATTCCGCCCCGGAAACCTTGGGTAAAAAATATAATATCAGTAATGGTACTCCAGTTCCCTTAATAGATCTACTTCAAAAGCTTTTTTTAATAATGGGATTACCTTTACGAACTAGGCCGGTTACTTTTTCCTCGGCTTATCTGGCGGCGCTTTTTTTAGAAACGTTCTTCAAAATATTTATGCCCAATCATGAACCGCCATTTACTTGTTATACAGTCGGTTTACTCTCAAAAAGTCTAACGCTAAATATTGCAACCGCTAAAAAAGAGCTAGGATTTGAACCGAAAATAAGCATTGACGAAGGACTGAAATTATTCGCCGACTGGTGGAGGGAGCAATAACTATGACGGTTAAACTCAATCTACTTCAAGCTGGACATTGCACTCAATATGAAAATTTAGTCATCCGAGGAGGAGCTTTTCGAAAAATGATTTTTCCAGCCCTTTTCGGATTGATATATCATTCTCAGTACGGCTTCATTATGTTTGACACCGGTTATTCGGAACGGTTTTTCCAAGAGACAGACTCTTTTCCTAACCGGGTTTATGCAAAACTAACACCAGTCTGGATTTCGCCAGATCAAAGCGCATTAGCTCAACTACAGCAAATAGGAGTTCATTCCTCTGACATCCGGCTGATTATTATCTCTCATTTTCATCCGGATCATATCGGAGGTTTACGGGACTTTCCTTCTGCTCAATTTGTTTATAAAAAATCAGCCTATTATAGATTAAAAAAGAAAAACAAGATTTCGGCATTGGCCGCTGGTTTTCTTCCCGGCCTTCTTCCAGAAGACTTTGAAGCGCGTTCAAAGGACATTGACACTTACCCAACTATCACAATTAAAAAAAAATATTATCCTTTTGATCTTGCCTATGACCTTTTTGGTGATGGCTCTTTGCTTATTCTGGAACTCCCTGGCCATTCTTTAGGGCAACTTGGTTTGCTTGTCTCTACCAGTGACCAGAAACAGTATTTTTTCATTTCGGATTCATGTTGGCTGAAACAATCCTATCAAACATTCACTCCTCCCAATAGGGTCATGCGGTTGGTAACCGATCGTTGGGGGGATTATAGGGCAACTCTTAATAAAATATATCTTTTGCACCATCGCTGTCCTGAGCTTCGGATCATTCCAAGTCATCATAATATGTTATCCTGCTAATTTTCGGAAGGTGTGTTATCAAAATGATTGATAAACTAATTATTCTGCACCATTATCTTCAAACTAAACTACACCATCCTATTCAAACACGGCAAGACTTAGAGGTTTGGCAAGAACGGCGCGTTCATAAACATCTGAAGACAGTTCTACCTAAATCATCTTTTTATCATCAATATTATCAGGGATTACCGATTCAAGAGTGGCGTAAATTCCCGATAATTGAGAAACAAATGATGATGGAGCATTTTGATCGCCTTAATACTGTTGGTATTGATAAAGATGACGCTTATAGGATTGCCTTAGCTTCAGAGGAAAACCGAGATTTTTCCCCCCAGATTCATGAGGTTTCAGTTGGTTTATCTTCAGGAACCTCCGGAAACCGGGGATTGTTTCTGGTTAGTCGCCAAGAACGATTAAGATGGGCTGGAACCATCTTAGCAAAAGTTTTACCGGCCCCCTTATGGAAGAGCCAGAAAATTGCTTTCTTTTTAAGGGCCAATAATAACCTTTATCAGACTATTAATTCGCGACGGATTCAATTCCGATTCTTCGATTTGCTAGATCCGATACCATTGCATATTCAGCGACTGAATTATTATCAGCCTTCAATTTTGGCCGCTCCGCCTTCCGTATTAAGAATTTTGGCTATGGCGCTAAAATCAAAGGAACTAAAAATCAAACCCTGCAAGGTGATCTCCATAGCGGAAGTCCTTGAACCGCTAGATGATCTTTTTATCAAAGAACAATTTCAACAAACAATCCATCAAGTTTACCAGTGTACCGAGGGTTTTTTAGGTGTTAGCTGTTCCCATGGGACTATCCATCTGAATGAAGACCTAGTTGTTATCGAAAAAGAATACATAGATGATCGTAGGTTTTTTCCGGTGATCACGGACTTTTTTCGTACAACTCAACCGATAATTCGTTATCGTTTAAATGATATTTTAGTTGAATCAAGTGAACCATGTACTTGTGGTTCGATCTTCACTGCTCTGGAAAAGATTGAAGGACGCAGTGACGACATCTTCTATCTTTATTCTCGGTTTGGGGGAAAGTTCATTCCAGTCTTTCCTGATTTTTTACGACGATCTATATTGCAAGCTGCAGCCGAGATCGCTGAGTATCGGATCATTCAACACAATCCTGGTTTGATCGAAGTTTTAGTGAAGGTTCCCGCCGAGATGCGGTTTGTTATTGAGCGAAAGATTGATATCGCCATGAATCATTTATTTACGAGTCTTGAATGTCAACTGCCCCAAATTATTCATACATCATGGTCCCCGCAAACTGACTTTCAAAAGAAACTACGTCGAGTCGAAAGGAAATTCAAATTTAATGATGACCAATCCGACATTATATGACCATTCGAATCTTAATCAATTATCTTGGCCAAAATCTTTCGATGGGGATTACGCCTTTCGTTACCTTTTTCCTATAGTATCTCAGGGGGCAAATTTTTTCATTGATAACACCCTAACCGAGGTTTGTATTTTAGCAATTGACGATATAGTTCTGCCGATCACTATCAATAATGGAGAATATGAAAATTCTTACGTTTGCTCCCCCTATACACACTATGTTTCATATGCTAAGGTAGAATTAACTACTTTAAAAAATCCCATATTAGAACTAATTTTGAAAGCAGTTCTTAATTTACTGGGAGTAATTTTAAGGTGTTGCCGGATTAATCAAGTAGTTCAGGTTAACAATTGGCTACTTTCAACCAATCTGTACTCCGAGATCACTCAGGAGCAGATTGAACGCATCTCAAGTTTTTTAATTCACCGTTTTCCACGTCATACTATAGTTTTTCGTTCGATCAATACTATTTCTACCGATAAGATTCAGGCTGCTTTAGTAAAAAACGGCTACCGGATGGTGACCGGACGGCAGATTTATATCTTTCCAAAAAATGCATTGAAAAATTTGAAATCTCGTTCAAAATCAATTGTTAAAAAAGACCTTCATCTATTAGAAACCAATGGATACCGTTGGTATAATGAACAATCCATTACTGAAAATGATTTACCAAGAAT
>JAAYEK010000060.1 GCA_012728785.1 Bacillota bacterium
AATCATAATTGAGTAACGGCTCTCCTTGACCCATCGCAACTAAGCTGCTGATTCTGGAACCGGTCATCCGGCTTATTTGTAAAGGCTGATCCACTATCTCGGCCGGGCTTAAGTTTCGAACCAGGCCCCTTTGCCCGGTAGCGCAAAATAGACAACCCATCCCGCACCCAACTTGAGTCGAAAAACAAACCGTTTGCCGTTGGGTTTCCGGTAAATATACGCTCTCAACAGTTTCCCCATCTTCCAATACAAATAGGCATTTAATTGTTCCATCATCGGCTCGAAGTTGAGAATCAAGTGAAAGGCAACCCAATGAAACTCCATTATCTTGAAAAACCTTGCGTAGTTCTTTCGGAAGATCGGTCATCTCATCCCAATCGCATGCTTTCCTTCGGTACAACCAATTAAAAATTTGGTCGCCGCGATACTTTGGAAACCCTAATGAGTCGAGATAGTCCCGTAATTCTTTATGGCTTAGACCTTTTAAATTCAAATGTTTCTCCAAATTAATTCATGATAATAATAATATTTTAACACACTCTGCTAAAAATTAAAGTATCAAAATAATATTTTGTCCTTTCTCAATATTAATTTTCGACTAAAAAATCCCTATCAAGGGATTTTTTTATTTTCAGATTAAATTTTCCTTGACACTCAAATTAATTTCGATTCTAACCTTAATTTATCGGCAACTTTTGCAATAAATGAGGCCGTTGTCGGAAAACGGTTCTTCCCGTTCTCAGCGCCAAAAAAATTCTTAATAAATTCAGAATTGCCTCTTTCCCAACCAATCTCAATAGTATGGCGAATCGCTGATTCAACTCCACTGGCGGATGAACGGTATTTTTCCGCAATCCGGGGATAGAGATTCTTGGTAATATTCCCAAGCACTTCAACCTCTCTGGCGGCCATTATTATTGCATCCCTTAAATAAGCGTACCCTCTGAAATGGGCGGGAATTCCCATTTCATGAAAGAGTTTGCTAACCTCTAACTCCAACTGGCTGTCGGTTTTTTCACGGTGACGCAAATTGTAGGTTGCAGGTTCCTCAGTTACTCTAATGGTTTTAATAGGCGAAGGCTGTCGATTTGACGCAAACTGTCTGATCCTTTCAATGAGCGTAGCCGCGTCAAATGGTTTCACCATATAGTATGAAGCTCCCATGGTAATCAAACGTTGAATCATTGCTTCTTGCTCAAAAGCAGTCAATATAATAACAATTGGAGGTGTTTCAAATTGAGCCGCTTTTTCTAAAACCCCTATTCCATCTAAATAGGGCATGGTTATATCCAAAATCAATACCGTAGGTCTGTATTTTTCAATTAAATTCAATGCTTCAATTCCATCATAAGCGGCGCCGATTAACTCCATATCCTCTTGCATCTCTATTAAGTCAGCCATTGTTGCGCATAAATCACGGTTATTATCCGCTATTACAATACTAATATCCGACATGGATGGCCCTCCCTATAATTCCGTTTTCTAAGCGTATGTTATTCGACAATTGGAGGGACAATTCCTTTATTAGGAAACCCATATCACTAAAGGAGTTCCTATTAAAAATACCAGTTAAAAGCCTAAAAAAAAATTTTGTGTTTTTACCCAAATTCACTAAAACTTGGGATGAATTCTTGCAGTATTTATAAACTAAACCATACTTTTGTAATCGGTTGTATAAGCGTCATGCAAGAACCAATATTACCCTACTTTTTTTGATGGATAATTCATTTGAAGTTTTCTAAAATCAATTTCCATTAAAATTATATCTTTCCATCCCTCTGTTTGACGCCGTAAAATTCCTACCCGTTTAAACCCATTTTTAAGATAACATCTAATTGCTCGTTCATTAAAGCGATACACCCGTAAGTAAATTCGGGTAAACTTTTTATTCGCCAGTAAATACTTGAAAATTAATTGAATGGCTTCCGTGCCTAAACCTTGGTCCCAACAATCTTTCTCTCCGATTCGGATTCTAAGTTCCGCTTCACGTTTGCTCCAACAAATATGGTCCAGTTCTAAATCTCCGATCATTCTTCCGGCAATGGTTTCAATGGCAAAAACTTGATAATTCCGATCGGGAACATTGTCTTGATACCATCGTTCTAATTGATGATAAGCTGATGGAAGATTGCTGTCAACATATTCTTGAAGTTCCGCGTCTTGGTTCCAACGGGCTAAATTCTCCAAATCTTTAATCAAAAGCGGTCTTAACCGAACCTTTTTGCCGCTTAATTCCATGATTTCCCTCCTGGTGTGTTTGGTTTTTGAAATGGGTTAAGTATTGTTACGAATACTAAAGTTTTGAGAGCGTTTTTTCATTAATTCTAACCCGTTCTTGGTTTACCTCCAAGCAATTATCACCAAGAATCAATCCTGATGGCAAATTGGCTCTTTCTTACCGAATAGTCTACATAAAAGAAGAAAGGATGCGGAATCCCCGCATCCTTTCTTCTTTTATTAATTAAAAATTAGTTACTTTGGTTCTACGATTAATTTAACCGCAGTCCGGTTTTCTCCATCGATAGTGATCTCCGTAAATGCCGGTATACAAATTAGGTCTATACCATTAGGCGCGACAAACCCCCTAGCTATTGCCACCCCTTTAACAGCTTGGTTAATTGCTCCGGCGCCGATAGCTTGAATCTCAACGCTCCCTTTTTCACGGATTACTCCTGCAAGCGCTCCAGCTACCGCATTGGGACTAGATTTCGATGATACTTTTAAGACTTCCATCTTATACCCTTTCTGTCTTTGTTCAACTCGATCAATCTAAAAATCGCTGAATTCGTTTGATACTTGTGGTATACCCATGCTCGTTAACTTCAAAAATAACCCCATCCAGTTTAACAGGTCCCGAAGCAACCTCAAAACGGACCGGGCGTTTGGTTAAAAACTTGGTAATCACAATCTCCGGATTTATTCCTAAGACTGAATTAAAAGGACCTGTCATACCTACGTCCGTAATATATCCTGTTCCTTTGGGCAAAATTCGTTCATCCGCAGTGGGAATATGAGTATGAGTCCCTAATACGGCCGTAACCCGTCCGTCCAAATACCAACCTAGGGCCATTTTTTCAGAGGTGGTTTCAGCATGAATGTCAAAGATTATTATGTCGGTCTTTCTTTTTATTTTGGTTATAACTTCATCAGCTATCCGAAAAGGACATTGAAGCGGCTCCAAAAAAACTTGGCCTAATAAGTTGGCCACACCCACTAAAATCCCTTTAGCAGTTTCTGTTATGTAATACCCTTGCCCAGGAGTGCCTTCCGGATAATTGGCCGGCCGAACCACTCGAGGTTCTTCTTCTAAGACCCGACTGATTTCACGGTTGTCCCAAGTATGGTTTCCAAGGGTAATTAGATCAACTCCAGCGGAAAAGATTTCTTGGGATACCTCATAAGTAATTCCAAACCCGCCCGCTGCATTTTCACCATTGGCAATGACCAAATCGGTTTCTTCTGCGGCGATAATTTCTTTTAAACAGCTTTTCAAAATTTTACGGCCTGGTTTTCCGACAATATCTCCAATAAAGAGTATTTTTAGCAACTGTCATTCCTCCGGATTTCTCCACACTTAAAATCATTCATTTTATGATCTAAGTTTATCATAAAAATTATTCGTGACCAAGCTAGTACAATCCAGTAGTGTTTTTAGCCCGAATCCTACTTAGTCTTAAGTATAACTTAATAGATATGCTGACAATAATTTTTAAAAGGGTACTGTATTTTTGAACAGTACCCCTCATTCAAATCATTTGTGTAGTTTAGCTCGGTTGAAGATTAACACTCTTCCTTCTTCTCTGAATCCAATCAGCCTTTTTTCTTGTCGCGAGTCTTTCAAGTCTTCCAGCATGTGCTCAATCATTTCCTCTTGCAGTATAATATCCTCTTCCTGCAAGTTCTCCTGCTGGTCTAAAAGCAAATCACTCTCAAAATAACGATGAGTTACTCCAATAATTAGGGCGATCTCCTCCTGATTTAAAGAATCAATGTCCCTTTGAATCTCCAAAAAACTTAATCCGTCACAAACTGAAAAGTTTATTTGGATTGATCCTAAATTTCTCTCTTGCAACTCAGAAATGGCATTGAGACTAAGCAGTAAGTTCTCCTTAAATGATCCAAATTCAGATTCAGGTAAAACTTTATTTAGAATAAACGAGAATTGCAAGGTTTTCTGTTCAGGATCAAAACGGACCGTACCAATTTCAGGATATCTTACCAGCAAAAAAGCGATTAAACTCATAGAGTTGGAGAAGGATTCTCCTTCTTTCCAGAAGATGCCTTTCAAAATTCCTCCCCCTTCCTTCTCTTCAGTTATATCTTATTTATTTGGCGTATTCAACCGCCCGGGTTTCCCGAATTACAGTGACTTTTATTTGTCCAGGATATTCTAGCTCCTCTTCAATCTTTTTAACAATCTCACGGGCAATACGAATCGAATTCAAATCATCGATTCGATCCGGTTTAACCATAATCCGAATTTCCCTACCGGCTTGAATCGCATAGGACTTCTCCACGCCTTCGAATGAATCCGCGATCTTCTCCAATTTCTCAAGACGTTTAATATAAGAATCCAAAGTCTCGCGTCGGGCGCCGGGACGCGCCGCCGATATGGCGTCACATGCTTGAACCAGTACCGCTTCGATAGAATTAGCCTCTACATCGCCATGATGAGCGGCAATCGCGTTAACCACCAGGAAGCTTTCCCGGTATTTTTTGACCAAATCAGCCCCAATGGAGACATGGGGACCTTCTACCTCATGGTTAATTGCTTTACCAATATCATGGAGTAAACCCGCGCGTTTGGCTAAGGTCACATCCGCGCCAAGCTCGCTTGCGATTATCCCGGATAAATTTGCGACTTCAACGGAATGCTTCAGAACATTCTGACCATAACTGGTTCGGTATTTTAACCGACCCAATAGTTTGATTAATTCCGGATGGATGCCATGGATTCCAGTTTCAAAAGTAGCTCGTTCGCCTTCTTCTTTAATTATGCTTTCTAATTCCTTTTGAGATTTCTCAACCATCTCTTCAATCCTAGCGGGATGAATCCGTCCGTCAATAATCAGTTTTTCCAAAGCTAGTCGGGCTACTTCACGCCTGATAGGATCAAACCCGGATAATATGACAGCTTCCGGGGTATCGTCAATTATTAAGTCAATTCCGGTTAAAGTCTCCAAAGCCCTGATGTTTCTACCCTCACGCCCAATAATTCTACCTTTCATTTCATCATTGGGTAACGCCACTACAGATACAGTGGCTTCGGCAACATGGTCCGCAGCGCAACGCTGGATCGCTAAGGAGATAATTTCCCGCGCTTTTCGATCGGACTCTTCCTTGGCTTTGGCTTCCAAATCCCTAATCTTAATCGCGACTTCCTGTTGAATCTCTTCCTCAATATCTTTCAATAGTAGGACTTTTGCTTCTTCACTGGTTAATCCAGAAATTCTTTCCAATTCAAAACGATGTTTCTGATGGGTTTCCTGTAATTCACTTTTTAATTTCTCAATCTCAGCTTCTCGTCGGGTTAAGTTTTCTTCTTTTTTTTCTAAAACCTCATATTTCCGGTCTAAGGATTCTTCTTTTTGGAGTAATCTTTTTTCCAAACGTTGATTATCGGCACGGCGCTCCCGGCTTTCCCGTTCGAGCTCGTTTTTTACTTTTAATGCTTCTTCTTTCGCCTCAAGCAATGCTTCCCGTTTAATCGACTCAACTTCTTTTTTGGCTTCTTCAATAATTTTCCGGGCATATTCTCTGGCTGACCGGAGCTGAAATTTGCTATAAATGGAAAAGCCAACCAAGCCTAAGGCGAAACCAGCTATGACATACAAAAAAATCGAGATTATAATCACCTCCTGGAGTAATAGTAATATAAAAACCAGTAAAATTATTCGGAAATAGAGATTAAAGAAAAATAAATACAAAACAAGCCGAGTAAGAACTCGGCTTATGTTCTGTCCTCAAGAATTTATTGTAAACTTTTTTAAATCAGGTGTCAAGTAGGATATTCCTCTGGGAAGCAATGTTGGACAGTGTTTTCGGAAAATCCCGCCCGTACTAAAAAGCCATACCCTTTACTACGTTTGCCGGGTTTTTTTTGTAACAACCGGCGGGCAATTTCCAGTTCCTTTTCTTCCGGATAAAATTCGGTGAGTAATTCTCGGATTAACTCAGCAGTAAGTCCCTGGAGCTCCAAATCTCCTACTACATAATTTCTACTTTTAAACCTAGCTTGCAAAGTTGCAATCCGTCCGATACCATATTCCCGGTCATTGAGATAGCCCCAGTTTTCCAAACGCATTATACACTCATCAATTTGGTCCTGATCAAACCCGGCCCGATTGAGTATTGTAATGATTTTACAACGGCTATATGCTTGACGGCTTAAACTCCTTAACGCCAAGTCCATTGGGGTCCGCTGGGACATAAGTTACTTTCCTTTAGCCGGAGTAGCCTCTTTAGCTGATTTGGAAGCTGCCGGTTGCTCTTTGACCAGACCAACACCGGCCCTTACTTTTTGTTCAATCTCCGCAACCAACTTCGGATCCTTTTTCAAAAACTCTCGGGCATTTTCACGGCCTTGACCAATTCGGTTTTCACCATAGGAATACCAAGCGCCACTCTTGTTTACGATATTAAGGTCCGCCGCCATGTCTAAAATACAACCCACTTTCGAGATCCCCTCACCATAAATAATGTCGAATTCGGCATCTTTAAATGGAGGCGCCACTTTATTTTTGACCACTTTTGCTTTGGTGCGGTTACCAATAATCTCGGTTCCTTGCTTAAGGGTTTCAACTTTTCTGATCTCTAATCGGACTGATGAATAAAACTTCAAAGCTCGTCCACCAGGTGTAACCTCAGGATTACCAAACATTATTCCGACTTTTTCACGGATTTGATTAATAAAAACAGCAATCGTATTTGACTTGCTAATCACTGCGGTCAATTTCCGCAACGCTTGGGACATCAGCCGGGCTTGGAGCCCAACATGAGCGTCTCCCATCTCTCCCTCAATCTCAGCTTGAGGGGTCAACGCAGCCACCGAGTCAATGATGACAATATCAACCGCTCCGCTCCGGACTAGAGCCTCAGTGATCTCCAAGGCTTGTTCACCGGTATCCGGTTGGGATATTAGCAAATTATCAATATCAACTCCTAGCTTTTTAGCATAGATAGGGTCTAGAGCGTGTTCAGCGTCGACAAAAGCGGCAATACCGCCCAACCGTTGTGCTTCAGCCGCAATATGCAAAGCTACAGTGGTTTTACCGGATGACTCCGGCCCATAAATTTCAATCACTCTTCCCCGGGGTATCCCTCCGACTCCCAAAGCTAAATCAAGCGATATGGCACCGGTTGGTATTACTTCGATATTCAATTTTTCCGCAGCATCGCCCAATTTCATAATCGATCCTTTACCAAACTGCTTTTCGATTTGTAATAAGGCGACTTCCAGCGCCTTCTGTTTATCCGACATTTTTTATACCTCCAACTATCCAAACATATGTTCTATTGTAGTATATCAAAGCAATTGATTTCTGTCAAATGATTCTAGGTAACCCGATAGATTCCTTTATTGAAACCAAAATTCCTTTACAACCTGATAAACGGGGCCTTGAGGCCTTAATCTACTTTCAATTAATGAAAATCCAGATACCAAAGTAATACTTTGCCAGGTTGCTCTTATATTTGGCACTTTTAGAAGATCACCTTGACCATCTTTGGCTCGGGCAATGGTCAAGTGGGGTTTAAATGGCCGTTTTTCTGCCGGAAAACCTAAGTTGGTACAGACTACCTCAACATTCTCAGCCAGCATCTCAAGGTCTTTTTGAGCCGAAGATAATCCAATCCACAGTATTCGCGGGATTCCTCGCTCTGGAAAAGATCCCGTTTCTCCTAGTCTTAATTTGAAAGGCTTTATTCCCATAGCAGCAGTTTCTAAAGCCTTTATCAGACCCGCAATTTTCTCTGTCTCAACTTCACCCAAGAATTTGAGAGTAAAATGAAGTTGTTCCGGATGAGACCATTTAAAACCTTGCGATTCTTCCCTAGCAGAATTAATATAACGGATCACTTCATCCCGGCTAGTCTCAGATAACCTAAGACCGATAAAAAGCCGCATGTAATCCTCCTTTATGGTAGGAGTCAGGAGCCAGTAGTCAGTAACTTACAGCGTATGCTCCGTAGCCTAATATCAGTTTTTTCAATTTTGTGCTGACTGTTATCCCCAAAATTCAGGCTACTGCTTAGTCCCTTGACTTTCAATCACCTTTTTTAAGGTTTTCCACAACAAAATCAGTGCCGCTTGAGAAGCAGACTCTTTATTACCAAGCCGGTCAAAGGGGAAAGCTCGCTGTTCCACTATGGTTTGATCCGGTAAAGCCACTGCCAGGTAAACCAAGCCGACCGGTTTCTCATCGTTTCCGCCATCCGGACCGGCAATTCCGGTCGTAGCCAAACCGACATCGGTATTGGCCAACTTTTTTACCCCTTCCGCCATGGCCTGGGCAGTTTCACGGCTGACCGCTCCATACTTAGTAAGAGTCTCCTCCGGTACCCCCAGGAGGTTCATTTTTAATTGGTTGCTATAACTATTAATACCGCCCTGGTAATAACTGGAGCTACCCGGAACATTGGTAATCCGGTGGCCGATTAACCCCCCGGTACAGGACTCGGCCAGCGCTAATTGCCAACCTTTAGTTTTCAACATTTTCCCAATTACTGTCTCTAAATTATCCCGGTCATAACCGTAAATATATTCCTTCAACCGTTCTTTGACCATAGCCAAGGTTTTTTCAATTAACTCCTGATTGCACTTTTCAGTTTCGCTCTTAGCCGTAATCCGGAGGGATACTTCACCCCGGGAAGCATAAGGGGCGAGGGTCGGATTGGTCTGGTTATTGATTAAGTCGATGATTTTTTCCTCCATGGCTGATTCACCGATATCGACCATTCTCACCAATAACGAATTAAGGGCTGCTCGGCCCTGGCCTTGCAGTTTTTGTTGTAAATACGGTTTAAAAGTATTCTCCCATAATCCTTTTAGCTCCGAGGGCACTCCAGGCATGGTAATTAAAATATGTTCATTCTTCTCCACCAACATTGCCGGAGCGGTTCCCAATGGATTGGAGATAACCTGCGCCGTTCCGGGAAACATCGCCTGTCGTCGGTTGTTCTCCGGGACCGTTCGGTTGGTCTTTCTAAAATAAACGCAAACCTGTTCCCAAGCTTCAGAGTTGAATTCCAACTCCTCCCCCAGCAGCTTTGCTACCGCCTCTTTGGTAAGATCATCCTGGGTAGGCCCTAAACCACCGGAAAGTAATAATAAATCGGAACGTTCCCAAGCTTGTCCAAGAGTAGCGACGATCCGTTCCAAATTATCACCGACTGTGCTTTTATGGTAAAGATCGATTCCTAAGCCAGCCAACTCTCCCGCTAAATAAGCGGCATTGGTATCAACAATCTGCCCTAGTAATATTTCTGTTCCAATGCAAATGATTTCCGCTTTCAAATTCGATTCATCCTTCTTTCCACCAAGAATCCCTAGTTTTTAATCTATTCTCCCAACAACCGCAAATTCCTACTGTGTTTCGATCTCTTTCGAAGGATAGCTGCGATCTTCCCTAAAATAATCGACTACTCCTCGAAAAATTGCCTTCGCAATCTTTTCCCGGTAATTTTCATCTTCCAACAGCTTTGCTTCAGTTGGATTTGACAGAAAGCCAACTTCAATCATTACTCCGGGCATCTTGGTATCATTCAAGACCCGGTAATCTCCAACTTTAGCCTGGCGCCGGTTTGGTTTCAACCGCTTGACTAGTTGATTCTGGATCGCTTCCGCCAAGTATTTGGAATTCGAGTCCGACTTTTCATGAAAAGTTTGGGCTCCTTCATAGATACTCTGGGAAAAACTATTGGCATGTATCGATAAGTACAGCTCTGCCCCACTTTGATTAGCAACCCGAGTACGATAACTGAGATCCCGTCTTTTTTTGGTGGTAAAATCTTTGTTGCTGTTGGAAAAGTCCTGATCCGTCTCCCGGATCATCACGCAAGATACTCCCGCCATGGCCAAATGGCGTTTTAATTTCAAGGCGATATCCAAGTTGATATCCTTTTCCAACAGACCCCTGTCGGACTTGGCCCCGGGATCAATCCCTCCATGTCCGGCATCAATTACTATCTTTTTACCTGAAATTGTTGGACTTAAGGGTAGATTAGTCCGAATCACCGGTTCATGATATAACCACCATCCGAAAAATAATGATAGTATCAGTATTCCCAGATTAAGAAGGTTGCGATTTATGACAACGATAATGGTTGGCTTCCGACCCATCTATTTTCCCTCCGGAATACATTACTTTTTTCAAAGTTGCTTTTATCTTGGAATTAGTACTAATATTTATGAAATGGGTACAATAGAATATGCAGTGTAGTCAAATATAAATCCACACATTTACCCGACCATATTTCTCTTGCCTCTAGACTTTGTACTTTAGACTGTTGACTGTAGACTGTAGACTTCGGATGACTTTTGAAAATAAATTTAAATGATTGACATTGAAGTTGACATCTGCTATTATAATTTTTGTTTGTATTAACCTTAGGGAGCGTGAAATTTTTCGTTTTCCGAAAGACAAATTCATATGTCCTGATCTAACATATATCCCGAGGCGAGCCTTAGTGCATCATCGGGTAAAGGGAAATCAGGGTGCTTATGGGTCAAAAGGGTTCTTCCTGACCAGAAGATTTAATTTTTTGAAGGGGTGAGGGGAATGCAGGTTTTTGATACTGTAGGTGCTCACGTTCTGGCTGATTTTTGGGGTTGCCAGTTCGAAAAGCTCAATGATGCACAGTTTTTGATGGATTCTCTCCGACATGCGGCCAATAGTGCCCAAATGACTATTTTGGGAGAGCGATCCTACAAATTTGAACCCCAAGGCTTCACGGGATTATTGCTTTTATCGGAGAGTCATATTTCAATCCATACTTATCCCGAACGAGGTTACGCCGCTATTGATGTCTTCACTTGTGGTGGAGGCATGACCGAAAAGGCCATTGAATATCTTCGGAAAGTTCTTCAGCCGACGCTAGTCAAAGAGATGACCGTCCGCCGAGGGGCCGAAGAGAGTTTATTAAAGACGGCCGCGTCCTAAATAATGGCTATGAAGACAATTGAATGTTATTTTAAAAACATCCGTAAGGGTGTTTTTTATTATGCTAACAAGAAAACGCATCGCCTCTCTCTTGCTCTCCCCCAACAAAACCTGTTCGAAGTGGTATCTTCAGTGGGAGGGAACTAATACTTTCGCAGCCAAAATAGATTTATCCTCGCGCAGAGGGAAAACCAGTGCCCCGCCGAGCTCGTATCTTGAAAATTCGTAAAGAGTAATTAATAAATTACATTAGCGTCATCAATCTAAAATCGCCGAAAGGAATCGCTGTAACTTTGGGGAATTATTTGAACTAAGAAAACATAATGGATAATCTCATTCCTATAGGTGAGGTAATGGAGAAAAAAGTCTTTTATTATAACCCCCACATTAATTAATTTGGGAGGCCTATCACTAATGAACAACGGAACCCCATCAACCAATCAATATGTATTAACGCCGGCAATGGGCAAACGAATCATCGCCAAGTCGTTATTGCAGATTCCTTCAATTAAAGAAGCTTTGCAAAATAAAACAGTAGTAATCATCGCCGGAACCACCAATGGTTATGTGGCTGAGGAATTACTGAAATCAATTGGCCAAGAGGAGGGTTTTTCCAAAGAACGGTTTTTTAGAGGGATAACCTTACCTCCCAACTATGAAATGAACTCTGAGGGACGGTTGAGTGACGAAAGCCGTTTCCCTGGAGATGTAGTGATAGTTAAAGGAAAATGGGAACCTGGCAAAACAATTGTCAATGTAGCTCCCCATCTCCAAAAGGGCGACCTGATTATCAAAGGGGCTAACGCTGTCAATCTCGATAACATGCAGGCCGCCATTTATATCGGACATCCTACCGGAGGCACCATCAGTGTAGCCCTTCAAGCTGTAATCGGCAAACGAGTCGAATTATACCTCCCTGTCGGCCTCGAAAAAAGAATTTCCGGAGACATCAACAAGGTCGCGATAAAATTAAACTCCCTCAATGCTAACGGATTAAGATACCTGCCGGTAAGCGGAAATGTCATCACTGAACTGCAAGCAATCAACCTAATCAGTGGCGCCGAGGCCGAACTGGTAGCCGGCGGAGGTGTTTGCGGCGCCGAAGGAAGCTGCTGGATAGCAGTTACCGGTACGGAAGAACAACTAAGTAAAGCGGATGAATTATTGAAACATGCTAACCAAGAACCTAATTTTATAATCTAGACTCGAAAGCGACAATTTAAGAAAACTTGTAAATCCCGTCTACAAAACCTTCCTATCGACAGGATTAACGCAAATCAATATGGATTTTTATCGGAGGGAACTGTAATGCCTAGTATAACAGCCCTATGAAATCCCAAACAATCATTGTTAAAAGAACTTCTTCCACCAGGTTCAACCCCCACTATTGAGTATGATTATGAAAATAAAGCCGTGAAACTTAATCCTCCGCCCCCCAAGTGATGATCCCAAGCTCCTCCATGAACATGGCGATCGGATCCTTTTAGTTCGATACATATTTACTATAACATTAAAGCTTTTCGATGTGAATCCGACATTGACTTTGAAAATCAAAAGTAGTTTATTACTTAAAGCCAAAAGTAGCCATTTATATATTTTAGACTTAAAGGGAAAAACGGAATTATCAAGAAATAAATAATTGGTTAAAAAATGGAATTGGTTCCGAAAGATGCTTTAAACTTGTGGAAAACAGCTTAGAAAACAGAATTAGTGGCACTAGAGGGAGGTTCGATTATGAAACGGATTATTTCTTTTGGCAGTGTATTGCTTTTAGTAATGGTTTTGATTGGGGCCAACGTATTTGGGGCCGACTATTTTTTGTTTGACAAAGAGACCAATAAAATTTTATTTATGGGAAAAAACGATTCGGAATTCAGCGAAAAAATCGAAATGATTAAAAATCCGGATTATATAATGACTACTAATAACCCGGATATTTATTTGGCGATCTTTGCCCCGGAAAATGTAGAAAAAAAGAAAAATAAAAAACAAGCGGAACCACAAAAAGGCCAGCTGATTATTTTCAATGTTGCTACCGAAAGGACTGAAGATGTTGTCGAACTGGGTTATGCTCCTTTCCGCTATATTTATACTAAGGATCGCAGTCATTTTTATATATCCTATAAGCCCGCGCCCGACTCGGAAACTTTAGCGCTACTACATTATGATATCTCAGCAAAAACCTCAAGAAAACTTGAGGATTTCGCCGTGAATGTTAGCAAGTTTATCTTCTCCGATGATGAAACCAGTCTTTATGCTTTGGTTCCCTTTAATAAAAAAAAGAAACAATCGGGTAAAATTGTAATTCTAAATCCATTAACCCTAACTGTCGCAAATACTATTCCCACAAATAATAGCCCTCATCATATCTATTTTCTCAGTCAGGATAAGCTTGTATTAATTGAAGCTGATTCTAATAATTTGAAAAGCCCTGGATATTATAAAATAGTAAACCATTCGGATTTTTCGGTAATTGATGAGAAAACTTTCCGTCCTCCTTATAGCATATCTAATAATTGGGATCCAAAAACCACTACTTTATTAACTATAGTCAGCCGACTTAATAAAACATTTATCTTGAAAGCTTCTCCCGATGAATTCATATTTCATGAAATCGATTATAAGCTATATGGTTACAATTACGATACCGATACAAACCGCTTATATATGTTAAACGGCGAAGAATTTCGGATACTCAACTATGATACCAACGAAATTACCGTTTGTTTTACCGATATCAATCTGATCGATATTTACCCATATCAAATCAATATTTTACCAGGTTCTGAAATTGCCGCGCTCACATGTCACCTTGGCGGAAAGCTTAAATTAATTGACTTAACGGACAATTCATTAATTACTAAGGTCAGATATGGCCGTCCCGGTGTAAAATTTCGGAAATTTATGTCTCTTAATGCCCAAATTGGTGTTAACATTGCCTATGAAAATTTACAATACTTTGTATTAAGAGTCGGTACCGAAGACATTACCGTATTTAATTCCAGTTTTGAATCACCCACATATATTGTTCCACCTGAGAGTCCCTTACTTATGTTTCAAAGAGAAGAGCCGCATTCACAAATTTTATTAGTAACCCAAAAGCAAATTTATCAGATTAATTCTGAGGATCTTACTTTAAAACCAATTTTAGCCTTTAATAAAGAGACTCAAGGTTGCTTCATCTTAGAAGATGACCACCGTTTTATAATATTAACAGTCGAAGAATTATTAATCGTTGATTCGTCAACATTTGAAGTTAAAGATCATCTCGAATTCTACGTAAACCCTGACCAAGAGTATAGCCGTTTAAAAGAAAATGAACGTCGCTATTATTTTATTCCTACGCTATAATTACAACAGTATTGTAGAATCTTTAAATTGGTCCATTTTCAACCCATCTGCCGCTCCATCAATATTTTGAAATTGATGCCAATTTGGGTTTGTAAAACAGTCCCGGCTTTTCTCGGTTACTAGTGGAGGTGAGCAAGACGGATGCCCTTTAACCTAATCCGTAACGATATTACAACAATGCGGGTTGACGCCATTGTCAACGCGGCGAATACCTCGCTCCAAGAAGGCGGCGGAGTTTGCGGAGCGATCTTTAAAGCAGCTGGGGCATTAAAACTGAAAACTGCTTGCGATCAACTAACACCGATCCAAACTGGAGAAGCTGTGGTTACTCCCGGATTCAATCTACCCGCCAAGTTCATCATCCATACCGTAGGACCGATCTACCACGATGGAAACCATCGGGAAGAAGAATTGCTGCGCGCTTCCTATTTTAACTCCATGAAACGCGCCCTGGAAAATAAATGTGAGAGCATCGCTTTCCCGTTGATCTCCAGCGGTATCTACGGTTACCCGAAGACGGAAGCCCTCCGGGTGGCAACCGAGGCGATCCGGGACTTTTTAAACTGTAATAAGAACGATATTGACGTAACCCTTGTGGTATTCGACAAATCCGCTTTTGCCGTAAGCGAGCGCCTATTGGGCGAAGTCAGTAATTACCTCCAGAAGAACTATAGCGGTGATTATGATGATCCGCGCCGCAGCAGACCTTCGCTGGATGTTGAGGTTGTCCGGGAATGTAAGGAATACGATCTTCTTCCCTCCAAATCCATCTCCGGACCCATATCCAAAGATGGACTTGATGTTCTAGTCGGCAATCTCGATGAACCCTTCTCAACGACTCTCCTCCGGCTGATCGACATCAAGGGCAGGACGGATGTGGAAGTCTATAAACGCGCCAACCTTGATCGGAAACTGTTCTCCAAAATCCGGACAGGCAAAGGATATCTACCGAGCAAACCCACGGCTCTAGCCCTGGCCGTAGCATTGGAACTGACCCTTGCCGAAACGGACGACCTGCTAAAACGGGCGGGATATGCTTTGTCCCCCAGCCGTAAGTTTGACGTAATCGTCGAATACTTTATCACCAACGGTAATTATGATATTTTCGAAATTAACCAAGTACTCTTCCATTATGACCAGCCGTTATTGGGAGGATAATTTGTCGCTTGGAAAGCGACCGTGTGATCTTTCTTAAATGTTATCCTTAAGTCACAATAATTTCAAGGAGGAGCACTCGATGAAAAAAGGGTTAACGGAGTTAGTATTTATACTGGATAAAAGCGGTTCCATGGGGGGTCTGGAGAAAGACACCATCGGCGGATACAATTCCATGCTTGCTAAGCAAAAAGCAGTAGCAGGCGAGGCGCTGATCACGACTGTTCTTTTTGACAACCACTACGAACTGCTCCACGACCAGATCGATATCAGGGCGGTTAAGCCCATTACGGAAAAGGAGTACTCCGTCGGCGGCACCACCGCGCTCCTCGACGCAATCGGCAAGACCATCCATAAGATCAGCAGCGTCCAAAAGAACACAGCAGAAGGTTATCGCGCCGAAAAGGTAATCTTCGTAGTCATTACGGACGGTGAGGAAAATTCCAGTCGTGAGTACTCCCCGGACCGAGTCAAGCAAATGATTGAGCAGCAAAAAACACACTATGCCTGGGAGTTCATTTTTCTAGGAGCGAACATCGATGCCGTAGAAACCGCCGGACAGTTCGGAATTGCCCCGGACCGCGCCCAAAACTACCATGCCGACAGTGAAGGCATTGAGTTGAATTTCAACGTGCTCAGCGAGGCGATGGCCTCCTTTAGGGAAACTTCGGCTATGCCCAATGACTGGAAGGACCGGATTCAGAAAGATTTTCAACGTCGTGGCAGGCGGAGATAATCCCTAAAGCTAATGTACATAAACCTTTTGTCAGCTCTTTAAGCCGGTGTTTTTAACATCCGGCTTATTTTTTAACTACAGGGTTCATGAATTATGCAATTCTTTAAATTAAAAGGAAATAAGAGGGTGTAGATGTTGAAGGAGGTAAGAGGTATGGGGTTTAATCCATCTTGGCAGGATCAATTATGTTTTGATTATAATTTAGGTAATTTAAGTAATATTGTATCTATAATGGAAAAATATAGCCAAATAATTTGGTATTTTACAATCAATAATATTCTATTAATTTCATAATTCATTAACATCCTTCAAAATATCATTATATAGTCTTAAAGATATTCTAAAATTGTTCTCGATTAATTTGTCAAGCAAAAGTTTTATTTCAGGTATCAACCCTTTTATTTTAGCTAATTTAAGAATACCAACCGTGCCGATTGGAACTAAGGAAAAGCTCTCGGCAGTTTTTCTGGCCGATGCATCATCCATTAAAACATAATTAATTCTAAGCTCCTTTGCCGCAACCATCACTGCTAATTCTCCTCTATGCAGCCTGCCGAGCATCATTTCTACAAATTTATAGTCACGGATATCATATCTAAGTAATTCACCCTCTTGTATTTTCTTTTTTAGCTCTTTTGATCCAATCCGGTTTTCATCAGATCCAACAACTTCCTCATATACCTGTTTAGGGATATATATCTTATCAAAAAGCATATTTAATAGGTTAAGTTGGTTCAAGGAAACCAGCGCGATCAATGGAGTAGCATTTGAAACTATCGAAACTTTCATTTCAATTTTCCGTTTCATGGAACATTTGTCCAATTGCAAGATCGTCGGAATTCTTCATGTCTTCCGTATAGTCGCACCAAGGTATGTTAATTTTTTTAAGAATATCCGTGAAATCAGTCAAAGACTTGTTCGCCAATTCGGCAGCCTTTACCAGAGATACCTGTTTCCCGGCAAAAAGACTTATCGCCAGCGATACATTTACCTTTTCCTCCAGACTCTCTCCCAAAAAAGACAATCGGTTGATAAATACCGTTAGGTCTTCACTTAATTTTACTTTATCAGTGTTCATGATAAACAGCTCCATATATAAACTTTATATCTATATTATACCATTCGTAAGCCATCATCAACTAAAACTTTTCAATTCAATCTCAGCTTTATATCCAAATTAACACGTTAGGTCCAAAAATGTACAAGTTACAATTATTAAAACCAGGCAAAACGGTTTTTTAATTGTACATTGTAAATTGTAAATTATCACACCAGCCCTTCCTCCCTCAAACTCACATAATCCCCTTCCCCGGTGATCAGATGGTCCAAGAGTTCAATGCACATGATCTTCCCGGCTTTTTTCAGTCTTTGGGTGAGGATCAGATCATCTCGGCTGGGAGTAGCGTCGCCTGACGGATGGCAATGAAAGGCGATGATCGCTTTGGCGTTGTTCATGAGCGCCGCCATATAAACTTGCCTAGGTTCAATATAAATTTTATCAATCGTGCCGTTTCCGATGATATGAACCCCAACGATCTTATGTTTGGTATTGAGAGCAATGATCCCAAACCGCTCCACCGGTTCGGACTTGAGATCGAGGAGATATTGGAGGACTTGGTAACAGACAAAGGGGCTGGTGATCTGAAGACCTTCAAGATCAAACCGCCGGCGTCCGGTCCGGATTTGTTTGAGGGTGTAGATGTTGATGGAAGTAAAAGACATGGCATTTGCTCCACTTTTTTAGTTTCTGATAGTATAACTTCTTTTATGATTACTTGTCTCCGCCTGTACACTGTTATGTTTGCCTGCCTCCGACTGTACACGGTTCCGGCGGCGGATTACTTTTGGCGCGCCCCAAAAGTAACCAAAAAGGCGTCGGAACCGGCGTGGTTCCGATCCTCCTGCAATTCATCCGGGTTTTTAGAGGGTCTTCGCCATCCCGTTCTCGGACTTCCATGTCCTCCGCTAGTTCGGCCCATCCTGGACCACACATGGCCTTCTGTCTGGCAACTATGTTAAGGCTCCGATGACGACCGCTTTTTAACATCCTGTTAAGAACCGTCGCTCGACTCCATCCTTGGAGTCTAATTAAAGCCACTTTTGCAAGTTTTGATACACAAAGTTCGAGTTGCGCCGCCCGGCAAGGAGGTCGGGCGCGTGGCACGGGAACAGGACCTTCCACGCCATCGGCGGCTTGAACTGACCCTGAAGCCGCGTTTAGGAGGGACGCGGCTATTTTAATCGCGAAGCATTCCTTCGGAGGTTCAGGGATGAACCGGAGCTATTGCGGGGGTCCGGGGCGACAATTGGCCCCGGTGGGTGGGTAGGTCCTAGGGGATGACCGGCCATCCCCTGGACGAAATTAGACTATTTTTTATACCAACAAGTAATTAGTTTTTGCAATAATCTTATCAGTAAAGGATTTAGCCTGTATGGTTGACCTGAATGAGTAAAACTTTGTCTGGAACCAGGATTAGTCGGGATTTTACGGATTACTGGATTGGGTGTAGTTCAAGGATAACTTATTCCCAGTGTAAATCTGCTTCTATTTCAGACAAAAGAACTGTTAGCTAACAAACTTTACTTATTAATTATTTCAAATTAATCTCAAGCTGTTAATTGTTGGAAACCTTCTTCAACGTCTCCGGCAACTAATGTCTTTTCTTTATCCTCTTTTTTCTAGTCTCCGAAGTGGATCATTGGATTGGACCTCCTTTATATTGTATTGTTATGCAGTATGGATACGCATCCCCGCTTTTCCGTCGCCTTGAGCATTAAGCCTAATTATGGTAAAATAACTTAGAATGCGTACAATTAACCCATAATATAACAATCGCTATCGTATAGTTAATGGATAGCAAAATAAATTTGTATTTAATTACATGCATATTGTATCCTAATAGATATTAATTGTCAATATCTTTTTCAATAAATTGTCAGGAGTTAATAACATGAATTTCAGTCAAAAACTAAAGCGACTTCGCCAGGAAAAAAATTGGAGTCAAGAAAAATTAGCTGAGGAAATTGGAGTTAAACGTCTTGCAGTTAGCAAATATGAAAGCGGACAATCAAAACCATCCGCTGAAACGCTTCAAAAAATTTCCGAGGTTTTTGGTGTATCCATAGATTATCTTTTTGCAGAAGATTCGAAAAAGTTGACTGAAAAGGAGATCAAAGATAAAACTTTATTGGAATATGTATCTGAAATCGAAAAAATGGATGAGGAAGAGAAGAATTTTGTAAAGTTCTTTTTGGATGCAGTGATTTTTAGGTATAAGCGAAGGGATAAATGATCACCTTTTCAATTTTATCAAAAAGTAAGTTAATTAGCTTTAAAAATATAATTAGCGAATAGTCAGAGCGGGGAAATATGTAATTACCGAATCTATACTAATATAAAGCAGAATTCTAGGCCAGCTGCGTATTAAAATTACTAAATTGGTGGAACAGGTTGGAATTGCCAACAATACCGTACTGACGCTGTATCATGAACGGGCAAAAGAGCTGCCTAAATGTTTAGGAGAAGATTTGCCTTGCGCTTGGTTGTCAACCGGGGGATATTTTGAGTCTTATCCTTATAGATATAAACTGTTAATCTCTTTTACTTATAAAAAACCGTTTTATTACTATCTTTATAACTTCTAGACAAGATTATTATCAATCATAATAAGTAATACTAAAAGGAGTTCAAATGAATATAACTGATTTAGAAATTCAAAATTCGATTAATCAATTATCAAATGTAATTAGAGCTGAAAATATTGAGAAAAGTAATTATTTAGAGATTTATGCTGGTATTGAGACACTGAATAGTGTTAATAACATAAAACACCAAATAATTTATGGACGAAGAGGA
>JAAYEK010000061.1 GCA_012728785.1 Bacillota bacterium
ATCAATTTTATCAACAAGCTGCTACTTCGCTTTTTGCCGCCAATCGGCAGCAGTTAAGTTTGGTGGATTGTTCATCCTTTGTTACAATGCATCAAAACAATATTGAATTTGCGTTTTCCTTTGATCGCCATTTTAGCGAACAGGGTTTTGAAATTTTAGGAGCAAAGCTTCAATAAAACTACTAATAAAGACAGCCGCTCACAAACCTTTAAACCTCAAAGTCCGCTTCAATATTAACAGCATCCTGGTCACTTATTATTATTCTCGCTTCTTTCAACCTCCGATCCAACTCTTGGCCTGAGGGAGAACTCCGTACGAATCTCTCTTCACTCCGGTTATAAAGGGCTTCAGTGATAATACTACTTTTATTTAGGGTAATGACCTGAGCGGCCAATTTCCTTGCCCGTAAAGAATGATACCCCCCGTTGGGATAATCCCCTTGGGTATATAATTTTTTGGCATAAAGCTGATGCCCCAAAGCTAATCCTAAACCGTCATATTTTTGTCCCTCTGCGGCAAAGCGTTGAGCAGTCCTGATAATCGCCGCCGAACGGTTAATTACGCTCACGGCTTCCCCTTTGCTTAGTTGCGGCGCCTCGCCTAAACTCACCGAAAACCCGGTTAAGATAAAAACCATGCCGACTGCGATCAAATATTTTACTTTTTTCATGGTCTCCGCGCCCTCCTGGTCAAGTTATGATTTAACTTTAGCATCAAATTCTTAAATAAAAATAAAGATTTATTTATTTTTTCAAAGGCAGGGAAAAGCGAACCCCTAATCCGCCTTGGCTGTTTAGATAGGCTTGGATGCTTCCGCCGTGGCTTTCGACGATCCTTTGGCAAATAGCAAGCCCCAGGCCGCTGCCGCCCTTGGCCCGGGACCGGGATTTATCGAGCCGGTAAAACTTCTCAAAGAGCGCGGCCAATTCCTGCTCCGGCGCTCCGGAACCATCATCTTCTACCGTAAACCAAACATATCCGTCTCGGACCGCGCCGGTCATTTCAATTTTAGACAAATTGGCCGCATGTTTCAAAGCGTTATTTACCAAATTGGCGAAGACCCGCCTGATTTGCCGGGGAGCGATTTTTATCCGCCGCTCATTATCGATATTAATCAGACAATTGAAGCTGATATTTTTTCCTTCCAATTCACAACGGTATTCAACGGCCAGTTCGTTTAAGAAATCCGCCACCCTAACTTCTTCTTTGTCGACATTGTCAATATCACTCAGGACATACTCGTTGAACTCATTAATCAGTTCTTGAATATCCCGGGCTTTTTGAAAGATAATTTCATGATATTCAGCTTGTTTATCAGCGGGTAGCTGGTGTGAGATGAGTCTTTCCAAAAAACCCATAATCGAGGTTAGCGGGGTCTTAAGATCATGGGAAATCGAAGCGATCATCTCATTCTGTTGCCGGTAAGACGCAGCTAGTCTTTGCCGCATCTCCGTAAATTTACCGGTCAAATCACCCAGCTCGTCTCGGCGCTTCAGCGTTTCCAAATTGGCTTGATCCGGAGCATTATTAAAGTTTACCGTCTCCAGCCCCCGGTTTAAACTTGTTAACGGCTGAACCAAGGAAAAATGGAGATAAATTATTAACAGCCCAATACCGACGAATAACAAAATCAGAGCAGCCCATCCAATTTTCCGGGTGGAATCTAATTGAACTAGGTTCCTCGATGAAAAAGGCAGAGTCAATTCCACCACATAGATAGCGTCCCGGCTGACCACGGTGAAACTCTTTAATTCCAAACTCAAGCCGTGTCTTCGCCGCCGGTCGGCTTCCCAGATCTTATTGCCGTCCACATCGTAGACGGTTATTTTCAGATCCTGCCGGGCCGAGGCTTCCTCGATGTATGCGGCGATCTTGCGCCGGTCGGGATAATATTCTTTGATACGGTCTGAAATAGCGTCATTTATTTCAAAGAGATGATCGTTAAAAACGTCAAAGTCCCGTTCCCGGCTCTCGCTGAGAAACACGCGGTAATAGATGACGAGTAATAACAGAAATATTAAAAAGCCGACTAGAATCACCAGTGGCAGTTTATAACGAAGACTGACCTTCAATCTTTTTCCCCCGTAAATTTATAGCCAACTCCCCAGACTGTTTTGATATAGTCGCTATCCGGGCCAATTTTATTACGCAGATTTTTAATATGTACCGTAACCGTATTTAAGTCACAATAATCGCTGCCTACACCCCAAATAGCGTCATAAATTTGTTCCCTGCTCAAAACTAAATTCTTGTTTTCTATTAAATAAAGCAATATTTGAAATTCCTTAGTGGATAAATTTACTTTAGCATCGTTTTTATATACTTCATATTTGTCTCGATGAATGGTAAGATCTCCAAAACTTAAAGTTGCGGCCTGGTTGTTTTTTAAAGTCTTAGTGTTTCGTTTCTCACGGCGCAGGTGAGCCTTGACCCGAGCAACTAGTTCGTTGACGCTAAAGGGTTTGGTTAGATAATCATCGGCCCCGACCTCCAACCCAACCACTTTATCAATCTCCCGACTCTTAGCGCTGAGCAGAATTATGGGGATCGCGATCTCGTTCCGGACTCTCCGGCAAACTTCCAAACCGTCCATTTCGGGCATCATCACATCTAAAATAATTAATGACACACCGGAGCCATCCAAATGCTCTAAAACTTGTTTTCCGTCATAAGCGGTTACAACTTCATATCCTTCATCTTCGAGACTGTCCCCGATCAACCGGACAATCTCCCGGTCATCATCGGCAACTAATATTTTTAACGTCTTATTCAAAAGCATCCACCCTCACATGCAATTTAATACGAGAAATCCCCTTCAGATAGCTTTTCTAATAAAATCATATGTACCAATAAATATTCCTATTATATAAAGATTCAGTTCTAGATAATTTAACGGAAATCCTACTGTAAAGCGGTGGGATTAGATCATTGAATTTGCAGTCGTTACTGTCTCCTGTCTCCTGTCTTCTGTCTTCCCCATCTTTGAATCTACTTATTTATCAGCACTCCGAATGTCCACAGGAAATACATTTGGCGCAACCCTCGAAAAAGCCGAAGGTATACATCCCGCATACCGGACAGAGATTAAACCTGATCTTCCCATTCTTCGGTTTCTCCGTTTCCCGGTTCCCGCTTGCCGCCGGGGCCGTTTCCGACAAGCCCAGCTCCAATTGAGGCGTATCGACCGGTAAACCGTTCTGACTAAGTTTGCTTAGGTACTCGCTTAAAAACTGGCCGATGGCATCCGGCACTGACCGGACCCGGTTCGGACCAAACCCGACAAACCGGCTGCCACCGATCCCGATCAACTCGTCGGCCACTGCATCCGGGTCCACTCCGCAACGAAAGGCCAAGGATATCAATCTTGCAATCGCCTCGGTAAACGCGGAAATATCGCTACCGGCCTTGCCAATTTGGGCAAACAACTCAAAGGGATGGTTGTCATTCAAATTTAAAGTGAGATACAGGTTTCCTTCCGGAGTTTGTTTGCCGTCAGTCACACCGGTAAGCCTTTTCGGGCGTTTGATCGGTAAAATATGGCCCCACTCTCCGTAGGAGAGATGAGCTTCCCCCGCAGACTGACCATCCTCGCTTTTTTTCTCCATCATTTGCATGGGTTGATTGTCAAGGCTTCCGTCGCGATAAACGGTCAAACCTTTACATCCTAATTTATAAGCGAGTAAATAGGCTTCCGCCACCTGGTTCGGAGTCGCCTCCCGGGCAAAATTAATGGTTTTGGAGACCGCGTTGTCGGTATTCTTTTGAAAAGCGGCTTGCATCCGAATATGCCATTCCGGTTCAATATCATGAGCAGTCACAAAAACCCCGCGCCACTCATCGGGTACTGCTTCGATCCCCGCTAAACTACCCTGTTCGGCGATGCTTTCAATTAATTCCTCGCTATAAAAACCCTCTTTTTTAGCGATTCTTTCAAAAGTCTGGTTCACTTCGATCAAACGATCATTATCCATAATCTGTCTGATAAAAGCCAGGCTGAAAAGAGGTTCGATTCCGCCGCTGGTATCACAGATAATGCTAATGGTTCCGGTGGGAGCAATTGTAGTAGTCGTAGCATTACGCAGTTTTGGACTTTTCTTTTGATCATAGACGCTCCCTTTGAAATTTGGAAAAGCGCCCCGGGTTTTAGCAAGCTCCGCCGAAGCTTCTTTGGATTCGCTATCGATAAAAGCCATTATTTCTTCGGCCAGCTTAATCGCTGCTTCCGACTTATATGATATTCTTAAGTAAAACAATAAATCAGCCCAACCCATCACCCCCAAACCAATTTTCCGGTTTCCTTTGGTCATCTTCTCGATCTGCTTGATGGGGTAACGATTGGCTTCAATAACATCATCCAAAAACCGAATGGCCAAATGGACCGTCTCTTTAAGCCCGTCCCAATCGAATTCGTACTTATCGCCATCAATCTCTTTAACCAACGCCGCCAGATTGATCGATCCCAAATTGCAGGATTCATAAGGCAGTAAGGGTTGTTCGCCACAGGGGTTAGTACTTTCAATGGCTCCAATATGGGGAGTGGGATTAGTCTCATTCATCCGGTCAATGAAAACAATACCTGGTTCGCCGCTTTCCCAGGCGGATAAGACAATTTTCTCAAAAACCTCTCGGGCGAATTGTTTGCCCATTGGTTGTTTGTTACGGGGATTTAAAAGATAATAATCGTCGCCTTTCTCCAAGGCTTCCATAAAGCTGTCGGTAACTGCTACCGACAAGTTAAAATTGGCTATTTCTCCTTTGTTCTTCTTAGCTTCGATAAATTCGACAATATCGGGATGGTCGATCCGTAAAATACCCATGTTAGCGCCACGCCTAGTGCCACCTTGCTTAACAGCCTCGGTACTGGCATTATATACTCTTAAAAAGGAAAGGGGGCCGCTGGCGACCCCGCCGGTACTGCCGACCTGGTCATTCTGGGGTCTAATCTGAGAAAAGCTAAATCCGGTGCCTCCGCCGCTTTTATGGATCAACGCCGCAACCTTTAGGGATTCGAAGATACTCTCCATTGAATCCTCAATCGGTAAAACGAAACAGGCCGATAGTTGGCCCAACTCCCTACCGGCATTCATCAAAGTCGGCGAGTTAGGCATGAACTTCTTTTGGTCCATTATATTAAAGAATAATTCCGCCAATTGGGCAGTCTCGGTTTCTTCAACACCGAATGCCGTTACTTCTATTGCCGCAATACTCTTCGCCACTCGGTGCAACAAATCTTCGGGCGTCTCAATCACTTTACCGTCTTCTTTTCGTAGATATCGCCGTTCCAAAACCGCCCGAGCATTAGCAGAAACTTCCATAACTGCGCTCCTCCTTTAAAATACTATATATTGTTGCCATTAATATTTTAATATACAACATATAGTTTTGTCCAACCAATTCTTGCTAATTTTCGGCGAATTATTGGACTATAGATTAAAAAAACGCCCTTTCTTGGACTGTACCTTTTTATTAGTAATTATTTGCCCCGAATCTGATTAAAACTAAATCTTAAAACCGTCCTTCCCTCTCTGAAACATCTTTGTCAGTCGGTTGTTGACAATGACATAAGCTATCTAAAGAATCCTGTTAATCTTGTCTAATATATAAATTTATTTTTGTCAGGATAACACTAACAAATTCGGATGTTAAAATCACTAAATACCAGCTAAAAAGCCAAATAAAAAAGGCCGTTAGGCCTCTTTCTAAACCAGTGCAATACTTCCTTTATCTACTCCTTTATTCCTGTTCAATAAAGGCTTTATACCCCTTAACATCCAGTTCCGACTTTAGCCGTTCCGCATTGGTTTGAGATCCGAAGGCCCCGACCTGAACCGCAAAGGGAGGATTTTTTCCCACATAAACCGGATATCCCAGAGATTCAAGTTGTTTGGAAGCAGCCAAAGCATCATTTCGTTGCGAATATGGTCCCACTCTGACCTTATATTTGACGATTACCGGCGGAGTAATTGGGATGGCGGTTTCCGTAGTATTAAAATTAGGGTCTTCCGTAACCTGACTGTCTAGATCAATATCATTCGATAGATCGACCGGTTTTAAAGCGCTGGTTTCCGAACCTACCGGGGCCCCGGCGGGATCCTTAACCCATCCCTCGAAGAGAAGCCCGAAAACCACCCCCAATGAAATCGCTAAAAACGAAAAAAAGATCAGACCGGCAGTTTTAGATAATAGATTGGTTACCGACTTTAATCCTTTATGTTCCAATGAATGCACCCCCCTAATAATTTGGACAATTCTCTCAATAAAGGATACTACCGAATCCGAAAAATATTCCTCGGAAATAATAAGATCTGTGAAACTAATTACGACATTTAGATTGTAACGAATTTCACTTCGTACTACCATAAATCTATTGTATCAAATATTACTTTGTTCCTCCTTAATTATTTCAGAACTTTAGTTCTTTTATTTAACCTCAATCCGGCAACTTTATCTTTTTAATATTCTATCATATCCAGAACCGTAAAAAAACCGGATTATTGTTGACAATAGATAAATTAAGAGATATACTATTAAAAATTTAGCAAAAATATAAGGAGGGACCCTTTTGGCCAGTTATTATTCGGAACCAAGCCGTACTTTTAGTGAATATTTGTTAATCCCCAATCTCACTACTAAAGACTGCCTTACTGAGAAAGTATCGTTAAAAACGCCGATTGTCAAGTTTCGTAACGGCGAAACCCCCGGACTCTCACTCAATCTTCCCTTTGCCTCCGCTATCATGCAAGCCGTATCCGACCATCAAATGGCGATTGCGCTTGCCCGGTGCGGGGGTATTTCTTTTATTTACGGTTCCCAGTCGGTTGCCTCCGAAGCGGAGATGGTCCGAAAAGTAAAGAATTATAAAGCTGGTTTTGTGGTTAGTGATTCCAACCTTAAACCGAACGATACCTTAGGGGATGTACTCAGTTTAACCCAAAAAACCGGACATTCAACCATCGCCATAACTGCCGACGGCACACCCAACGGAGAATTAATGGGCATCGTAACCGGGCGCGATTACCGGATTGCCAAATCTCCTCCGGAAACCAAAATCAAAGAGTTTATGACTGCTTTCGATCAATTAATCTGTGGCATCGAAGGTATTTCTCTTTCTGAAGCCAATGATATGATTTGGGAGCACAAATTGAACAGTCTACCGATCATTGACGAAAATCGCAACTTACGTTATCTAGTTTTTCGGAAGGATTATACTGCCCATAAAGAAAATCCCGATGAACTTTTAGATAGTCATAAAAGGCTGATTGTAGGGGCCGGCATCAATAGCCGCGACTTTCGAGAAAGGGTTCCGGCCTTGGTTGAAGCAGGGGCTGATCTATTATGCATCGATTCTTCGGACGGTTTCAATGAATGGCAAGGGGATTCTCTAAAGTGGATCAAAGAAACTTATGGCGAAACAGTTAAAGTAGGCGCCGGAAACGTAATCGATCGGGATGGTTTTAATTATCTGGTCGGGCAAGGCGCCGATTTCGTAAAAGTTGGCATTGGCGGAGGTTCGATTTGTATTACCCGTGAACAAAAAGGAATCGGTCGCGGCCAGGCTACCGCCGTTATTGAAGTAGCGGCAGCCAGAGATGAATATTTTCAAAAAACCGGTATCTATGTTCCAATCTGTTCCGACGGTGGGATTGTTCATGATTATCATATTGTGCTGGCTTTGGCCATGGGGGCCGACTTTGTAATGATGGGCCGTTACTTCGCTAGATTTGACGAGAGTCCCTCTCGAAAAGTCCGAAAAGGCATGAGTTATGTCAAAGAATTCTGGGGTGAGGGTTCCAACCGCGCCCGTAATTGGCAACGATACGATATGGGCGGCGAACAAAAACTCTCCTTCGAAGAAGGAGTTGACTGCTATATCCCCTATGCCGGTAGTCTCAAAGATAATTTAGACCTAACAATCAGTAAAATCAAGTCAACCATGTGCAACTGCGGCGCAACTTCAATTTCCGAATTGCAAAAGAAAGCTAAAATTACTTTGGTTTCAGCGATTAGCATTCGTGAGGGCGGTGCCCATGATGTTATTTTAAAACAAGAGGATGATTTTGGTAAGTTAGTATAGGCGATTTTTTGGATTTCGTTTCTAGCTCATCTTTTAAAGGAATTATCGGTGGTCTTAACGAATTATTAACATATGGCTGTAGAACTAACTAATTAACGTTAGGAGGCCACCGAAGATGAATACTTTAAATAAGCTAAAAAAAAGACTAGTCCGATCACTAAAAGATTTCTTCCCCAACAATTTTAGAAAAATCGAGTTCGCTAGTTTAATCCTAGCTTACTTTTTAATCAGGGTCGTTATTTTGAACACGCCGGATGAATATAAAGGCGTTACAGCCGCGGCTCAATCTTTCATCACTTATTTTTTAGCTTTTCGTTTTGGCTTTATAGGATTAGTTTTCGCATTCATCTTTATCGCTCACGAACTTCGGATCATAACCGGCCTCTACCTAACAACCCACGAGGCCGAGTATATAGTTGCCGTCTCTGTTAAGATGGTGACGGTCATATCAGCAATCTTGGTCGCGATCATCGTAACCAAACAAGAACAACACCAAAAGGAACTTCATAAACTCTCAATCACCGACGGGTTAACCGGCTTATATAATCAACGTTATTTCCATGAGATTCTTGAGCAACAATTTGAAGAGGCCAAAAAAACCGGCGGTTCTTTAGGACTGATTATGATGGATATTGACGATTTTAAGTTAATCAACGATATCTATGGACATGATTTTGGAGACACCATTTTGAGAGGCGCTGGAAAACTCCTGAACGATTTGGCCAAAGAAGGACAGTTTGTATGTAGATGCGGCGGCGATGAATTCACTGTGGTTATTCCTAATGCCGACATAAACACCATCGAAAAAATAGCTGAACATTTTAAGTCGGGTATCAATAAGTTGGGACCAAACTATTTCCCAAAGGAAATGCAGAATAAAATCTCTCTATCCATGGGGCTTTCGGAGTATCCCCACCTCTCCTCCGATAAGGACGAACTGTTCACTCAGGCCGATACCGCCCTCTATCACGCCAAAAATCTCGGTAAAGACAAAATCCATTTCTATCAAGATATCATGAAGCAACTTCGTAAAGGAATCAGTACCGACCATCAGCAATTGATCGGCGCTTTTAAAGCCCTACTTAGCACCATTTCGGCAAAGGATAAATACACCCTCGGCCACTCGGAACGGGTATCGGCTTATGCGGTTACAATCGGGGAGGCCTTAGGCCTTTCCCCTAAAGAAATCTGCACTCTCCAATATGCCGGTCTGCTGCACGACATCGGAAAAATTGAGATTCCAAAATCGATCCTGAACAAAACGGGACGACTCACTGATGAAGAGTTTGCCCTAATCCATATGCATCCTATTTATGGCGAAAATATTTTGGAGCCCTTAAACGAACTAGACCAATTATTGTTGTATGTCCGTCACCATCACGAACGTTTTGACGGTAAAGGTTATCCCGACGGCCTAAACGGTAAACAGATCAGCCTCGGAGCAAGAATCCTCTGTGTCGCCGACTCCTTCGACGCCATGCTCTCGGAACGTCCCTACAGTCCTAGAAAAACAATCGAGCAAGCCATTGATGAACTTAAACGCTGTTCGGGGAGGCAATTCGATCCGCAAATTGTGACAGCTTTTTTGGCGGTTTTAGAAAGTGAAGCTCATAAAAAGATGAAAGCCCTGATTAACTGGTGAAGCCTCTTGTTAAAGTACCATAACCTTAAATCCCCGGTATTACATTTCCACCACATACCGGGATGTATGCTCCGGTAATGAAACTAGCCAAGTCCGACGCTAAGAACGCCACCACATTGGCGATCTCCTGATCGGCGCCTTGCCGTTTGAGCGGAACATTGGCTTCATAAGCATCTTGCTGCTCGGTACCGTTCAGCCGGTCCTTCTTACTGATAGTCTACCCTGGCGCCACTTGATTGACGGTGATTTGATGCTCGCCGATCTCCTTGGCCAGGACGCGGTAAATGGCATCCATCCCCTTTTTACCCGTGGC
>JAAYEK010000291.1 GCA_012728785.1 Bacillota bacterium
AAGATGTCAACAGAACTTCTGATACCGGTTTCCTCATAAACACCTACCTCTCCTGTGAATGCCACTGTTTTTGTTTCACCCCTTCCATTGGTATAAACCAGATTACAGGGTACATTCGGATAAACTCTGAAAAAATAAAGCTTGTCGTTCAATGGCTTTGTTGTTGCAGTCATGGATTTGGTCATTCCTGTAAGAGTATGGGTGGCAGTCACTACAGAGCTTCCAGAGCCATCCCCGATTAAAACAATCGGGGTTCCCGGAAGGAGTACGGGATTGTATTCATCATTGATACGCTTACCATCATGCCAGAGAGAAACACTCTCTCCTTCCACCTTCCAGGTGACCCGGTCGGCTATTGAACTCCATGCATAGGATTTATCATCGATTTTTATTGTTTTTATTAATTCCATTCCAAACATGGCACGATTTTGGAGAAAGTTTATAGTTCTCATAACCTCTCCGTCTTCAAAATCGTAGCCCATTATAATTTCATCATGCGCCAGAATGCCATTCACAAGTATTTTCATAGCAGAAGCGTTATAGACATAGACATTATAAGAATCATAGGACCATGCCTCATCTGAAGGATTCTTAGCCTTAAGGTTCACCGTGTAAACATCTAAAAGACGGCTGCTGTCAACGGTGCTGACATTGACAGTCACAGATCCTACCGGTTCAGGGGATGCCACTGCTTTGACGGGAGCAGCCTCGCTGTTTTTAGTAACGGTGAGTTCATATTGGGTATCGGAGGTTTTGTTTTCAATATTAAAGGCCGCTGTAAAGCCTCCGGCGCTGTCCAGAAGGTATACCGATTCGGGGCGGATCAGCGAGGCTTTTGCAGGCAGCTGACGTATGCGGATATTGGCCTCAGCGGTCATGGTGATACCTGACTGCAGATCCCTGGCGCTGATTTCAAGAATATAACCGTATTTGGTCCTCTCTGTGGCCCGAGTGAGCAGGCTTCCGGGCACAGTATAGCTATTTAGCGGCGCCTGAGCGGTAGCCTTTCTTGTCTCGGTTGACAATATGCTGCCTTTACTCATATAGTCACCGTCATAGACCGCCTCATAGAGCGTAAAGGTGTAGGCTGTTTCGGTTCCTGAGCCGCCATATAGTTCATTTTGAGTAGCCAGATTGGAGGAAAAGCTGATTTTTGCGTCGCTACCCATCAGAAGATCCTGATTTTTTATACCATTGGGCACATAGAGGTAGGCATCCTGGGCTTCCAGCACTGTAAGGATGCGGCTTTTAAAGCTTACCACATCCTCGTTAAGAGGATTGGTCACCGCTAGGGTAAAGAAGACCTGGCCGATACCCGTTAATGTAATATTACCATTTGCATCAATCGTGGCAACGCTTTCATCGCTGCTGGACCAATTGAAGTATTCAGAGCCTATCCAGGTGGCGTCAACATTGAGGTGATAACCCAGCGAAAGGGAACCTCCCGCATTTTTAAAGATTTGGTCTGCCGGTGGCCAATAGGTATAATCCAAGGTAATATCTATTTCATCGTCCACAAGGATAAGGGGCTGAACAGCGTAAAATATGACCAGGCTGTCCACCAGCCCATACCCGCTGCCGGTATCCATGTATATCTCCAGAGCATAGTACGCATCCGCGCCTGAGTTGTTTTCGGGTGCAGTGAAAGAGCCCGTGAGTCCAGTGACTCGCGTTGCGTCTGTTTGGATGGTCAGAGGAATATCTATCGTGCCTTCCGCGGTTATGGCTCTGGCTTTTACCGCAGTTGAGATATTACCCTCTCCTAACCGGGATGCTTCGTTAAGCCAGTTACTGAGCCGAGTATCCGATTTAAGGGGAATCGAGACAGTTGCCGTCATATTGCGGCCGGTCCCCTGTTCGAGGCTGACCGAAGGCTCTGCACAGTAAGCAAAGGTACGCCTTGGATCAAAAGAAATATCCACTGAGGTGCTGACACTTCCGGAAGCTTCCTGAGCTTTCCCCGAAAGGTCCACGGCACCGGAAATATCGGTGACATTGATAGTAAAGCTCTCTGTATTCAGAGCCTCATCCCCTATCCGATAAAGGAAGCTGACCCTTTGGGAGATTGTGCCCGTCCCCTCCATCGGACTCAGAGTTTGACCGTCAACTTTAATGGTAATGCTGTCGGGATGGACCGGTTCGCTGAATGCAATGGTTACCGGAATTTCATCCCCATAATATGCTTGAAGTATACCGGTTGAAATTTGCGTAACCACAGGCGCTTCCTCGTCGGTAAAGCTTACCTGATGCTGCAGGTATTGTCCCGCCTCATCCGAAAATGATGTAAAAATGGCGGCAGCCGTGGTAGAATTGATATAGTCAAAAATGAAGTCCACCTTGTTGAATATTCCATTTGATTCATTTGAGCCAAGATTAATTTCTTCTACTCGAATGCTTTGGGCAAATCCATCGGAGTAAAATGAAGTTTGGCTCTTTGCTTCAAGGCTGATGGGTTGTGACTTGGTTATCCATGCTTCGCTGGGTGGTATGCGTGTATCGTTCCTGGCTTTAATATGGTACGTGACCTCCTGAACCTCGTCGGATTCATTCATGAAATAACCCTGGGGGAGATGGATATGGGTAAACACGCGGCTATCAATCATTTTCCTTACGTCTCCGGATATCTCGGCCGTAAACTTAAGTTCACGACTTTCCGGAGTAGAGTAGACCCCATTTTCCCCTCCAGCCACTTGATCAAAGTCGATAAGCTTGGTATTGGCAGCATTCCTATAGGCTGCTTCATAGTCAAATCCGCTCTCCACCGGCACGGGCACGGTAAGGCTCGCCCGGTTTCCATCAAATAAGGCGTTTTGTATATCGCTGCAATAAATATAAAAGAAGTGCTCTCCGAACCAGTGGGTATTGGGATCATTGGGTAAAGGATAATCTCCACTGGGGTTGTCCGCAAATGGAGCAATTTTTATTATTACATCCTTTTCCGGTTCTGCTTGTGAAAGGGCAACAGTACCGGTGGTCGCACCAATCAGATGCCCGACTTCGGCGCTGCCTGAAAGCGCAGTATAATTGAATGAGACCGGCTGTTCACCGGGATTCTTCAAAGTAAAGCGAACCACGGCGGATTGGGTATCGGCATCGGTCCCGCCTGTCTTTCCCACAGTCACAATCTCGTAGGATACCCGGGTATTGTATGTAATTCCGGAGGGACTATGAATCAACGTATCCTCCTCCGGTTCGGAGCGAAGCGTTAAAGCCTGATTAGTCACAGGAGTCAGAGATGCTTGAGCCTCGGATAGCAGAGTGTTTGGAATCTTGTAGCCTGTATCTGCTTCATTTTGTGCAATGATCTGAGTCGGAATCAGTGTAAATGTTATAGACAATGTCAGCATTAGTGCTAAAAATCTTTTCATCTTCTTCATTGCTTTGCACTCCTTGAATTTAGACAGAATTTATAATATAATCAAAAATGACTTTATATGACCGTAGTCATGTTTTAAAATAATTATACAATGTTTCGTATACAGATGCAACAAAGAAAGGGGTAAAATTTTGAAAAAAGAAGAAACGAGACGAAAAAAGGAGAAAGGCGAAAAGACAAAGCAGAAGCTATTTATCGCCGCCACTATGCTGTTTAATCAGTACGGTTTCAGAGGGATCACTGTGGACAGGATTGTAGAGGAGGCAGGGGTAGCAAAAGGCACGTTCTATATATATTTCGAATCTAAGGATGCACTGATTGCCGCTTTCATTTCCGATTATGTTCGTAAAGTGGACACGGATTACCGAGTTATTTTGGACTCTTTTTCCCCGGATACCTCTTCCTCCCAAATACTATTGGGATTATTCGGTAAGATAGCAGACACGCTTACCGAGATCATAGGCTACACGAGCATGAGAACTGTATATCAACTACTGTTGACCGATGCCATGGATATGAATGTAATCAAGGGATATGACAGGGATCTTTATCAAATATTTTATGATGTGCTAGAGTGTGGAATAAAGCGGGGAGAATTCAGCTCCGAACTGTCTCTTGAAGAACTGACACGGCATTTTGTTATGGCTATACGAGGCATCAGCTATGAATGGTGTATCCGATATCCCGACTTCGACTTAAAGGCACAAGCCCTTTCACACTTCCAAATACTGTTGAACGGTATAAAATCGCGGTAAACGGTCTTCTTAGAATTTGTCTATTCAAGGCCAAGATAAACATAATAGTTTCTTTATACTCAGCATTCCGATTCTCGACTTCTTGAGCTGAATGTGTTACCACCTCAACATGCCTTGAGGATACAAAAAAGATGCCATATGACGCTGGTATCCCCTTGGCGGCAGGGTATATTTCAGAAACAGTTGCCTGGGCAGGTTATTTTTTTCGTCGAATTGGCGCCTGCTTTTGCTTTACAATTCGAGTAAATTGTAAGCAATAAAACCTTCAAAAGTGTGTTGACCTCTTGAAGGCTTTATTCGATACAATTTCATATCAACAATATATTGCAAGAAATCGACGGCTATAAACGGAACACCAGATTTAGTAATCGCTCTGTTCAAGAAATTTTATCTCACTTTTTATTAATAATCTTCCTATCTCATATATAGCCCCTAATTCAAAGTTCTTGACCTCTTGAATAACCCGGTTACTGTCTACATCCCGATAATACATTCCATCAAACTTAATCTTTTCATATAGCGAGGCTAAATT
>JAAYEK010000062.1 GCA_012728785.1 Bacillota bacterium
GATCTACTCATATCATATTTCCCGTAAACAATAGCTTCGCTATATAGTTCCAGAATAAAGGGTATATCAACCATATTGGGGCAAGGCATACAGTATCTGCACCTAGTACAAGGCACAGGATTATTTTGACCATATGCCTCACGGACTCTTCCTATTACCTCGTTTTCGATTTCCGTAAGGTTATTAATACTTGATCGGTTTGCAATTTCAATATTCTGTTTTACTTGTTCAAGACTGGACATCCCGCTCAATACACAAGTCACCTCCGGTTTATCCCAGAGCCAACGCAAGGCGAGATCTACCGGGTTTATTCCATATTCGGCGAAAATATTACTAATAGGTTTTGGGGGATTAGCCAGTGCCCCTCCAAGTAACGGTTCCATTATAGTTACAGCCAATCCATTCTTAGCTGCATACTCTAAACCTCTTTTACCGGCTTGGACATTTTCATTCATATAATTATATTGGATCTGACAAAAATCCCACTGATCATAACCATCAACGATTTCTTTAAATACTTCATAGCTATCATGAAAAGAAAAACCTAGATGACCGATTTTCCCTTGTCGAATTGCTTTTTCAGCCCACTCCAATACTTGAAACCGTTTGACCAGTTCCCATCTTTCGCTGTATAACCCGTGCAAAAGATAAAAATCGATCTGTTCCGTTTGTAGCTTTTTTAGCTGTTCATTAAGATATTTATCCGGATCTCCGGGTTCCCGAATCAGCCAACATGGTTGTTTAGTGGCAATCTTTACTCGAGAACGATAGTTCATTTGTTTTAAAACTTTACCGATAACGGTTTCACTATAACCATCATGATAGTCATAAGCAGTATCGATATAATTGACTCCATGTTCAACCGCATAATGAAGCATTTTTGCGACTTCATTTTCATCGACTTTTCTCGACTGTTTATCGACTATGGGTAATCGTAATCCGCCAAATCCAAGCGCCGATATGTTGAAGCCGGTTTGGCCAAAGCCTCTATATTGCATTTGTTTGCCTCTTTCATTGAACTAATTTAGATGTAACTTTCCATTTTCGATAAATTGATAATTATAAGTAAACTTTTCTATATAACACCCACTTCTGAAAAATCCTTAATATTATCCGGCGTTATAATTAAATTACATTGTTTTTTAGTAGCTATATCCAAATTACAATGGCATTTACTTTTAGTACAAACGACCGGATTAGTTGGTAAATCAAATTCTTTCCCAACTTCACCGACTTGGTCTTGTAGACACCATGCCCGATATACTTGTCTTTCTTGGGTAATAACGATTTGTTCAAGTCCAGCCCAGCAAAACCACCCTTTCCAATTGTTTCGTCTCTCCGCAATGAAACGTTCCGGTGAAATATCATTTGATCGTCCATCAATAAAATACTCCCGCATCTCGCCTTTATATCTTTGCTCTTTAATCTCCATTTTTCGTACCCGCGCCGTATCTAATTCCTTAATCATTTCCATTTGTTCTTCAGTATAATCCAGAAGTATTTTTTCATTGGTTAAGCTTTGCAGCAAGGGTTGAAAACTTAATGAGAGATCATTAAAACCATCAAGCATCTTTTCTCCCAAACTTCTGCTTATATCAAATAATTTATTATGCATCATAACATTCACGTGAACATTCAAATGTTTATGTAAGTACTCCACATTAGAATAAAAGAGTTCGGCGTTGGCGTGCTCGGCATGAAAACTCAAAGTAACGTAGTCTAAAACATCTTTCATTTTTTTCCAGTAATCCAATTTCGGACTACCATTAGTTAGAATTGATGTATAACAGTTCCGTTCTTTCAAGTATTTCAGCACATTATATAATTCTTTATATAAAGTAACTTCTCCGCCTGTGAATTCAAAGACAATATCTTTATTCTTTGAATACTGGGCAATGATGCGATCCGCAAATCCATTAATTATTTCTGGTTCCGTCCATTTGGCACTCCCGCCGTTCAGTAGATCCGAACAATAGCTGCAACGGTAATTACATTGGTTTCCAATGTTCCAATTTACCGTATAAATATTTTTATGTATTTCCAATGCATGGTCTATATACACCGATTTATTGTCGATCATTAACTCACCTCTTCATAATGGTTGAAATAATCCGATTCTTGCAAGACTCACAATATCCTTAGGTTGAAAGTATACCGGATATTGTTTTTTAACTGTAATATTCCAGTACATATAACACGATTCTTTATTGCAAAAAACCGGTAGAGTTGGAAATTCAATGTAGTCGTGAAGATTTCCTATCCAATCTTGACAACATGAAGACCGGAAAACATTACCGTTGTGGGTTATAAAAATCTGCTCTAATCCCGCCCAACAAAGCCAACCTTTCCAGTGATTTTTTTCTTCTCTAACGTATTCTTCCGGGAGATAATCTCCTATTTGTCCTTCGGTGTTATAACACCTCATTAAACCGCAATACCAATTTTCAGTAAGGTTTAATCTCTGATCTCTTTTAATTAGGCTTTCTTTCATCTCATGAAATAAACTTAATTGTAAATCATTCAATTCATTCTTATCTCTATTCCCATCATGGGATAAACTAACTGAGACTTGATCGTCATTAGCCATTATTTCATCCATCAATACTTTAAGTAAATCGAATTCTATGGAACTGATATTAATATTGAGTCGAATATGAATAGACTGACGAAGGTTTTGAAGCATGGCTAGAAATGGCTTAAAATCATTGTTACTTAATTTATAGTAAAGAGATAAATAATCCAAATTTCCTTTATTTAACTGCTCATAAAAATAAGCTTTGCGCAAAAAAACCGAATCAATCGCAGTCTTACAATTTCTTTCCTTAAGCGCTTTTATAACAATATCTAAATCCTTATACAGCATTACCCCAACTCCTTTAAACACGAAAACAATATTACTCCCGTAAATTTTTTGATAGTGGCTAATAATCTTGTCACTATAATTGATTATGTCTTCGGCGTTTAGAGGAGCAGCCGAGTCAATAGACTCAGCTTTCGGAGCAAAATTCAATGAATCGTCTAGTTTCCAGTTGACGATGAATTTATTTCTGTGTTTCTCTGATGTGTGGTCAATCAGGATAGTTTTATGATACACTTTAAGATCCTCCATTTTACCAATGTTCCCACTCATTGAATGATAACTCTTCAGTAATAATAGGAACAATTAACTATTACTAAATTGACTTAAACCATTCCATGAATAATAAAATATCATTCGCCTCTAAAAAAAAAATAAAAAAAATAAGCCTTCCTCTGCCTGGTTTATTAAGTTCTCCATTCAAGCTTTAGCTTATCCTATTGGTAAACATTAGCCAGTTCAATTGTTTTTCCCTGTGTGGCGCATAGATTATAATATAATCTTCGCATTTCAGAAGAAGGATCAAGTCCCAACTCCTCACGGAGTGCCTTTTTAAACAACTGAAATTGTCTTTTAACTGCAATCCGGTCTCCAAGCCCGGCATGACCTATCATTAACATTGAATTATACTCTTCGGAAACCGGATTGCCTTCAACTAAGTCCCGGAGATGGTTAACTACATTTGGATATTGACGAGTTTTTAAATAATACTTAGCCAACTTGAATCTTGTCTCCATTTCCAACCTTTTAAGATATTCTCGTTCGGTCATAACCCATTTATAATCCAAATCTTCAAGATATTCACCCTGATACTTACTTAAAATTTCCTCCAGATAATTGGCAAAATCCACATCGAGTATTTTGGGTATTGAAGAGACAATCTCTTTAAATTTTATTCTGTCGTTAATAAAGTAATCATCAGCCAATTGATATTCCCCATTATGATACAATATATAATCATTTTCTCCAGCTGCTTTATTGAGAGACTGTCGCAAATGATATAATGTTGTATGAAAGAGAGGTATGTAATTTTTTTTGTCCGAACCCAACCACATTTCTTCAATGATTCGTTCCCTATTGACCGGTTTTTCTTGATGGGCAAAGTAAGCTAGTAAATCACGGGCCTTTTTTGTCGGCCAACTAACCGTTACCTTCTCCTCTCCGGTTGTGAATATGGTAAATGCCCCTAAAGACTGGATATTTAATAGCTTTTCGCTTGAATAATCAACCGATTCTTCTTCCAGCTGCTGAATTATGGTTTTAGTGAAAATACGAACATCCTGGTCCTCATCGTTAAGTAGTTTGATCAAATATTTTTTAGCTTTACTTCCTGCTATCTCTACCATTGGTGATAAAATACTTAACCGGACTTTAGGGTCGGGATCATCCAAGAAATCCATTATTATTTTGAGTCCCGATTGACCCAATTTCACTAGAATCCTTTGAACAAAAGGCATCTCAATATTATGTTTTATCCCTAGCCTGATTACCGGCTCCAAATGATTAAATGGAGCTAAAAAAATCTGGATAAAATTGCCCTCCGCCGCAAGCCTTAAGCACTCGACGGCGTTTTTAAGCGCTACAGCCTCGTTGTCCCCATGTCCGGCTAAAAGCCCCGTTAAAAAACCATTACAAAGACATAACGGATATCGAGTTTTAATCCGTTTCAAAACCTTCTTGGCGTTTTGCAACATGGACAAACCATCGGAATAACTCCCGTTTTTAACGAGGATCATCCCGCCATATACTTGACAAATAGCCCTGATATAATTGACCTGCCCTTTACAGTCTTTTAAAACCAGGTTTAATAATTCCATCGATTCCGATAATCTTCCTTGAATGCACAAACACCATGCCAGGTAAATCCGGCTTAAGATTAAGAAAAATTTTTGTCCTTCCACTTCTTGAGTGATTTTAATTGAATGATTAAAATAATTTTCAGCCTGTTTCAAATCGCCCCGATCCATATAAATAGTAGCTAGTTCATGATACGCATATGGCAATGCCGCATTAAAATTTACTTTCTCCTTAACCTTGATGCTTTTCTCTGCCATTTCCAGCGCTTGATCCAGTTCTCCCCAATCGTGATAAATTGTAACGATAGTCATATGATTTAAAAATTCCATGCCCGGATCGGAGTTTCGAATGGACTTCCGGTGCATCTCCAAAGCTTTCTGGTAATTTCCTTCGATATAGTACAAAGCCCGTAATGCCCTGGATATATGTTTAATAGCATATTGAACATCATGTAGTTCAGCTTGTTTTAGTTGTTTCTGCAAATAATTAATGGCCAGGTCCAGTCTTCCGATGGAAAAGAAAATAACTAATGATTGTATGTTAGGCAAATCATACTTCCAGGAATCCGAGTCCGATATATTAATCGATTCCAGCAAGTTTTTGCTTCCAAGGTAATCTCCCTTTGAATACAAGATCCGCGCTTGAAGCGCAATCGCTCTTTCGAATCCCAACTGATCTTTTTTATTAGCAAACTTAGGGACTGCCAGGTTTATCCATTTCTCCGCTTCTCTTAGGCTCCCGTTGCAATATTCAATACCCGCCCGTAATATGGCCAATCTTTCTTCTCCATCAATTATCCCGGCAGGAATTAATTTTATCCACCGGTCGACTTGTTGCCAATTTTCTTCTAATATAAACCGTTCTCCAATCTCATAGATAACCGCCACCGCCTCTTCATACTTACCGGCGGATATGTAGTATCCAATGGATCGGTTCGGATCGCCGTTTTCCCAAGCTAATTTTCCGGCCCTATCCATCAAATCCGCTAGTTGAACCTGGTCGACGCGCCCCTTGAAAATACCCCTAATAAGATCATGATAACGATATTTCTTGGGGGCACCGTCCAATAAATATATGAAAAAATGTTGCTTCTCTAAATAGTTTAAAATGATTGCCGAATCTTTACGTTGCAGCAATTGGTCACAAAATTCCGGAGTAAAATCCTCTAGAAAAAATGTACTTGATAAAAACCCTTGGATTTCCTCTGGAAATTGCTGCAATACCTCTTCAATAAGATAATCACAGATATCGGAGGATATCTTATCTAATCGGGCCTCCTTTTTTATATATGAAGATCTTACCATCAGGTTTAGGGCGATAGCCCAACCGGCGGTATTGGACATTAAGTTAGTAATGGTATCCGGCGGCGTTTGGATCTTCTTTAGCGAAAGGAAGCTCTCGATTTCTTGCTTGGTAAAAGCCAGATCAGTTGCTTCGAGATGAAAAGCGCTTTCATTTACGATTAATTTATAGAACACTGCGGGAGGATTAGAACGGCTTGAAATAAGAATGCGAAGTTTCGGGATATATAGTAGCAATTCACGGATCAAGCGATGAATATTAGTCTCTTCGATAAATTGAAAATCATCCAACACTAAAAGTATTTCTTGACTTAATAAAAATCCGTTCAGTTCATTGGCGAAGGCGACCATCAATTCACGGGTATTGATATTGCCTGTTGAAAAAAATATTGAAGTCTTATCAAACAAGCTCGGACAGAAGTGTTCAAATCCAACAATCAAATATTTTAAAAAAGTGTAAGGGTCATTATCATATTCATCCAATTGATACCAGACAGTTTGTTTAATCGAAGCCGCTACCTGTGACATTAAAACCGTTTTACCGAACCCAGCCGGAGCTGAAAAAAAACCGATTCGCCAGTCTGGGTTGGTATTGAATAAATTTAATAGACGTTTTCGAAAAATCATACCCTGATCTATTTTTGGTGGAGCAAGTTTGGAAAGAATTAACTGTTTGTTAAAAAACAACTTTATCCTCCAATATACTATTATTGAGTCAAAATATAACTTTTTTAAATATTCGGAAGCGCTCCAATCTCTGATATTATAACATTTCCAACCAATAATGTATCTAAAAAATATTTAATATTTCACAAAATTACTATTCTCAAAAAAAAGTAATAATGTGGCTATGAACAACATTTCGTTCTAGTTACAAAAAATTAAAGTGGGGTTTTGAAATCTTTCTCAATCAAAATATAAACGTAGTCCCTTCCGCGCCTGCGTTTACTTAAACTTATTAATCCGAATTTTAGCATTGATCTCAATCCGGTAAATCCGTTTCTTTTGCCAATTGGCTACTTGCCGGAGGTAAGTTTAAATAATATTGACAAATCATGAACTATAGATCTGAACTTCTAAAAGAGCGAGATCTCCATCATTTTTTAAAACTCCGCTGTCCGAACCGTCCTGGGGAAGGAAAGCACATCGCGGATATTTCCCATTCCGGTCATATACATGACTGCCCGTTCAAATCCCAATCCAAATCCGGCATGCCTGGCGCCGCCAAATCTCCGAAGGTCGAGATACCACCAGTAATCCTCTTTAGGAAGCCCCATTTCTTCCATCCGTCGTTCCAATAATTCCAATCGTTCTTCCCGCTGGCTGCCGCCAATTATTTCGCCAACTCCCGGCACTAATAGATCCATGGCGGCCACAGTTCGGTTATCGTCATTTTGACGCATATAGAACGCTTTAATCTCCTTGGGGTAGTCGGTAACAAAGACCGGCTTTTTAAAGATCTGCTCGGTTAAATAACGTTCGTGTTCGGTTTGGAGATCGCTACCCCACTCCACCGGATATTCAAATCGGGAGTTCTCCTTCTTTAAAAGCTCAATTGCTTCCGTATAAGTAACCTGTCCAAAGTCGGAACCGGCGACCAGCTTTAACCTATCTAGAAGACCTTTATCAATGAAATTATTGAAAAATTCCATCTCCTCCGAGGCTTGCTCCAAAAGGTAATTAATTAAATATTTGAGCATATCTTCGGCCAGTTTCATGTCATCATTAAGATCAGCAAAGGCCATCTCCGGTTCGATCATCCAAAACTCCGCCGCATGCCTGGGAGTATTGGAATTCTCAGCCCTAAAGGTGGGGCCGAAGGTATAGACGTTTCGAAAAGCCATGGCATAAGTCTCAGCTTCTAATTGACCGCTCACCGTAAGGTTGGTCTCCTTGCCGAAAAAATCCTTTGAGTAATCAACCTTTCCCTGTTCGTCCCGGGGCGGGTTGTTTGGATCAATAGTGCTGACTCTAAACATTTCCCCGGCGCCCTCACAGTCACTTCCAGTAATAATCGGAGTGTGGACATAGACAAAACCCCGTTCCTGGAAGAATCGATGAATGGCGAAAGCCGCTAGGGACCTAACCCGAAAAACAGCGGCGAAGGTGTTAGTCCTAGGCCTTAAATGAGCAATAGTCCGTAAATATTCAAAAGAATGCCTTTTCTTCTGCAATGGATAATCCGGGCTAGATTCACCTTCGATCAGTACCTGTTTCGCTTTTAACTCGAAGGGTTGCTTCGCCCCGGGAGACTCTACCAATTCACCCTCTACAATTAAGGCCGAACCAACTGAGAGTTTAATGATTTTGCCAAAGTTCGGCATACTTTCCTCGACAACTACCTGGATATTTTTGAAGAAGGTCCCATCATTCAACTCAATAAATCCAAAGGTTTTTTGGTCGCGGATCGTCTTCACCCAACCGCAAATTCGGATGGTTTGATTTAAATAAACTTTGGGATCTTTAAAAACATTTTTTACCGTAATAAGCTCCATCTTCAAACTCTCCTTACTCAATTTATAATAAGCCGATCTTAGCTTTAGCGCAACTTTCAACCATATCATCAGGCCAGATCGAAGACTGGACTTCACCAACATGGGCTTTGTTTAAGAAAAACATACAAATTCGCGATTGGCCGATTCCTCCACCGATAGTATATGGTAGATTGCCGGCTGCTAAATCTTGGTGAAATTCAAACTTGAGCCGTTCCTCGCAACCCGCCTCTTTTAATTGGCTGATTAATGAATTTTCATCGACTCGAATACCCATGGAAGATACTTCAAAAGCTTTCTCCAAGACCGGATACCAAAAAATGATATCCCCATTTAACTCCCAATCGTCATAATCAGGCGCCCTTCCATCATGTTTAGTTCCGGAACGGAGCGTCTTCCCGATCTGGGACAGAAAAACCGCCCCTTTTTCCTTGGCTATTTGATTTTCCCTTTCTTTAGGCGTTAAATTAGGGAACCTGTCCTCTAATTCCTGAGAACTGATGAAAAAAATCTCCGAAGGTAGGAGCCTGTCTAATACCGAATAAAAACTACAAATATATTCTTCCGTTTCTCGAAAAGCATTATAGATTCGATTCACAATCTCTTTCAAGGTTGTCATAGTCCGTTCATTTTTGGAAATGATTTTCTCCCAATCCCATTGGTCCACATAGATTGAGTGGATATTATCAAGGTCTTCATCCCGTCGGATTGCGTTCATATCCGTATATAGTCCCTCGCCGGGATTGAAACCGTACTTCCTCAAAGCCATCCGTTTCCATTTCGCTAAAGATTGGACAATTTCACAATCCGAACCACCAACCGCCTTTACATCAAACCTTACCGGCCGTTCGATTCCGCTTAAGTTGTCATTCAAACCGGTCTCGGTTTTGACGAATAGCGGCGCCGATACTCTGGTAAGATTCAATTGAACCGCTAAAGCTTCTTCAAAGAAATCTTTGACCATTTTGATGGCAATTTCCGTCTCTTTTAAATTTAATTTCGGGTAATAACTCGAAGGTATCCATAGATCATTCACTTTCCCCGTCTCCTCCAGTTTAATGGTCTTTGGGCTATTTAAAAATTATAACATAAATTGGGCGGATTCTGTTAGCTATTTGTTATTCTTGAACAATAGTTCTTAATTTCTTCCATGGGTCAATCGTGTTATAATATGGTACAGTGTAATAAATTTTCCGAGTTGATCATGGCATTATATAGAGAGGTGCGCCAAATTGACCCCAGCTGAACTTGGTTATAAAATGCCCCCGGAATGGGCGGAACACCAACGTACTTTTATGGAATGGCCCCGGAAGGAAGCGGAATGGCCGGAACCTTTTCAAGCTGTGTTACCGGCATTTGCTTCAATCGTCAAAACTATTTCCGGATTTGAGCCGGTAACGGTCATCACCCACCCTTCTCTTACTAATGAAGCGGCCCATTATTGCGGCTCAAATGTGGAGATTTTATCGATCGAGCATCACGATTCTTGGATACGGGATAACGGGCCCACTTTTTTAAAGAATGACCAAGGAGAACTGGCAGGTATCAACTGGATCTTTAACGCTTGGGGCGGTAAGTTTCCCTCCCGCCTTGATAATCTGGTGGCCCCCAAATTATTACAGCATTATCGGGTCCCCTGCTTTAACGCCCCGTTAGTCATGGAAGGCGGTTCTTTTCATGTGGATGGCGAAGGCGCCTTACTGACCACCACGGAATGCCTTTTAAACCCTAACCGCAATCCGCATTTAAAACGGGAAGAAATTGAAGTCTATTTAAAACAATACTTGAATGTCTCGAAAATCATCTGGTTGAAACAGGGTTGGAGTGGCGACGACACCGACGGACATATTGATAATATTGCTTGTTTCGCTCAACCGGGAGTAGTCATCGTCCAAGTCTGTTCCGATCCTGAGGACCCGAATTATGAAATATCCCAGGAAAACCTGGCAATCCTTAAAAATGCGTCCGACGCCAAAGACAGGTCCTTAAAAATTATTGAAATCGAGCAACCTCCGGCGGATTATTACGGTGATCTCCGGTTAACCTTAAGTTATCTGAACTTTTATTTCGTTACCGGCGGAATCATCATGCCTGTCTTTGGAAACGGTAAATCTGATAAAGCCGCTTTGAAGGTACTAAAGAAAACTTTTCCCAAACGGAAAATCGTCACTGTAGACGGATTGACCATTGCTCGTGGAGGCGGAAACGTCCATTGCCTGACTCAACAAATGCCGGTAGGGAAAATCGGCTAACAGTCAACAGTTAAACTTCCCTTCCCCCCGTCTTCGTGTCCTTCGTGGTGAATAATCGCTATCAAGCCATTCCTTAATCACCGAA
>JAAYEK010000063.1 GCA_012728785.1 Bacillota bacterium
AATATTATTCGCAGTTCCGGATTGATTAATGACGAAGCGGAAATAAAGCAAGATACATGACCAAATAACGGAGGCTCCCCTCTGTTTTTTGGTAATTAAGACTATTTATTGGGGTTAAGAATAAATGTTTATCGGGATTGATACTAGTTGTTATACAACTTCGATAGCTTTGATTAATGATGATCGATCAATAATCCAAAACTACCGGTTAATGCTTCAGGTTAAGCCGGGTGAGCGGGGGTTAAGACAATCGGAAGCTGTTTTTCAGCATCTCCAAAATTTGCCCCGTTTGGTGGCGGATTTAAAAAATACGACCCCTATTTCAGCGGTGTCCGCTTCCGCGAAGCCGCGGCCAGTTGCCGGTTCTTATCTACCGGTATTTAAAGTCGGCGCAAGTTTTGGGGCCACTTTAGCGCGTTTAATGGGGGTCCCTTTTTATGAGACCAGTCATCAGGAAGGACATCTCCGGGCCGGGTTTTTTGATGGGGAATTACCTAGCGAACCTTTTTTAGCTTGGCATCTTTCCGGAGGAACCACCGAACTATTACTTGTAAAAGCCTTTTCAGGGGGGTTTAATGTTGAAAAGGTTGGCGGCAGTTCTGATCTTCAAGTAGGTCAATTTATTGATCGGATTGGAGTAGCGATGGGGGCCGGTTTTCCAGCCGGAAAATATTTGGAGGACTTGGCAAAACAATCCCAGTCTGCTGAAGCTTTACCAGTGGTGACCAAAGATCTGACCATTAGTTTTTCAGGGCCGGATTCCGCGGGCAAACGACTTTTGGGTTCGGGAATCCAACGACCGGAATTGGCCCGACAAGTTTTTAACTGTATCAGCCGTTCGCTAATCAGGGTGACCTCGGAGGCGGTCCGCCGTTATCAAGTTAAGCTGGTGTTATTAGCCGGAGGAGTGGCTTCCAATGAGCTAATCAGGATGGCGTTATTTGAAGAAAAAGCATTGAGCGATATAAAGTTGATTTTCGCCCCCAAAGAATTATCCAGTGATAATGCGGTTGGTGTAGGTTTGATTGGGCTGGATTTAGATAATTTTTCAAGGAAAGGTTAAATAGCATGAGTAAGCCAAAATTAATTATAATTGACACCTTTAGTCTAGCGAACCGGGCTTTTTTTGCTCTACCACCGCTGGGAACCAGTGACGGTCAACCGACTAACGCCGTATACGGGATGGCGATGATGCTCTTAAGGTTGTTGGACGAAACCAAACCCGATTATATGCTGGCTGCGTTGGATACCGGACTTCCAACTTTTCGTCACCGGGAATATCCCGAGTATAAAGGACAACGCTTAAAGATGGAAGATTCCTTGAGGACCCAGATTCCAATAATTAAAGAGTTATTAGGGATTTTGGAAATACCCGCCTTGGAAGAACCGGGTTTTGAAGCCGACGACCTAATCGGCACTTATGCCAAAGGCGCGGCCAAACAAGGATTGGAAGTGGAATTGGTTACCGGGGATCGGGATGCATTTCAATTGGTGGAGCCGGGAATCAAAGTGAAATATACCAGGAAAGGGATTACCGAGGTTGATCTGGTTGACTGTGAGTATATTCAAAACCGTTACCAACTGGCTCCGGAACAATTAATCGACTTAAAGGGGTTGATGGGGGATTCTTCCGATAATATTCCCGGAGTTCCAGGGTTTGGGGAGAAGACTGCCCTGAAATATTTGCATCAATTTGGTTCCCTTGATGGGATTTATGAAAGCGTTACCAAGATTGAGCGGAACAGGGACCGGGAATTATTAATAAAATACCGGGACCAAGCTTATTTAAGCAAGAAATTAGCGACTATTATCACTGACCTTAAACCGGCTATCAATATTGAAGAGTGTTGCCGGAAAAATACGTATGACCGTCAAAAGGTACTTGATTTTTGCATCAAATATGAGTTTAAATCTTTAGCCAAGAAACTGGCCGACGCCGGGAACCAACCGGAAGTGGAACTGAACAGTCTACCACAACTTGATTTTTCGATTGGAGTCATTAAGGAAGCTGATTTGGAGCAGGTTACACACCAATTGGAATCAGCCGGTGTTTGTGTGGTTCAGTTCTTGACTGCCGGGGCCAATTGGACCGGGAGTAAGTTATTGGGCTTGGGATTAAGCGATCTCAATCAGAACTGGTTCTATCCGCTTTCCAATAGCAAAACCCTTCCTGAAAGTTTGATCCGGGTTTTAAACGATGGGGCAATTGCTAAAATCGGACATGATCTGAAAAAGCAAATGCAAATTGCCAAAGTTAACGGCGTCGAAATCCGGGGTAACCTGGACGATACTTTAATCGCCGGATATTTGGTCAATGCGGGGCTGGGTAGTTTGGAACTGGAGGAGTTAGCCAAGAATTATTTGCATAAAACGATACCTGTTTGGACTAGCGAACGGGGTAAATCGAGATCCGTTCTGGAGCTGCCTGCCGAATTATCGGAAGCGGTATTGACCAAAATTACCGGAGGACGTCTCCAAGCTATCCGGGAGTTGAGAGGGACTTTTCAGGATAATATGGCTACCCTTGGATTAGCTAATTTGTATCAAGATGTGGAAGCGCCTTTAATAAATATTTTGTTTACCATGGAAGAGACTGGAGTTAAAGTAGACCCGGAGGTCCTCCGCACGTTCGGTAATGAGCTCCGGTCCAGACAGCATCAGTTGGAAACCGAAATCTATGATCTAACGGGCTCAGAATTTAACATCAATTCTCCAAAACAATTAGGGGTTATTCTCTTTGAAAAATTGGGGTTGAAGGCGCCCAAGAAAACGAAAACCGGTTATTCCACCGATGCTCAGGTTCTAGAAGTACTCATCGACGAACATCCGGTAGTGGCCCTAATTTTAGAGTACCGGCAAAACATAAAATTGCAAACCACTTATATTGATTCCCTAATTGCCTTGATTAATCCTAAAACCGGCCGGGTTCACACCACCTTTAATCAGGCGGTGACAACTACCGGGCGGCTTAGTAGCACCGAGCCGAACCTGCAAAACATTCCGGTCCGTTCCGAAGAAGGGCGGATGATCCGGAAGGCTTTTGTCCCTAAAGACTCGGAACATTTATTGTTGGCGGCGGATTATTCTCAAATTGAACTTAGAGTGATGGCCCATTTTTCAGGTGATGGGGCTTTCCGGGAGGCGTTTTTAAAGGGTGAAGATATTCATCGGTTTACTGCAGCAGCAGTTAATGGAGTCGAACCGGAACAAGTAACCGGAGAAATGCGGGATCAGGCCAAAGCGGTTAATTTTGGGATTATCTATGGTATCAGCGGCTTTGGATTGGCTAAAAATATCGGAGTCACCCGTAAACAAGCGGAGTCTTTTATTGAAGCCTACTTTAACCAATATCCCGGGGTTGAAAAATATGTCAACGAATTGATCGAACAAGCCCGTGGTAGTGGTGAAGTCCATACCATGCTAGGCAGGATTCGGAAATTACCCGACCTTTATTCGCGTAATTTCACCCTCCGTTCTTTCGCGGAGAGGATGGCCCGTAATACTCCGATCCAAGGAACTGCCGCCGATATAATCAAATTGGCGATGGTCAAAATCGGTCGAATTTTAGCGGACCGTCCCGAGTTGGGCCAACTCTTGTTACAAGTCCATGACGAACTGGTCTTTGAGGTCCGGGAAGCTAATTGGAGAGAATTGGCCAACATTGTAAAAAAGGAAATGGAACAGGCAGTTACCTTAAACGTGCCTTTAGTGGTTGATTTTAAAATTGGTAGTAACTGGGGCGAGATGAGTTCTTGTAAATTGGAGGAGTTAAATGCCTGAGCTTCCTGAGGTTGAAACGATACGGTTGACCATTCTTCCCAAACTTAAGGGGCGGAGGATAATCTCCGGTGAGGTTCTCCATGAGAAGATGGTATTAGGAATTTCAGTCAAAGAATTTTTGGAACGGGTCTCCGGCCAAAAGATAACCGGTATGGAACGGCGCGGTAAATATCTATTGATTGAATTAGCCGCTGATTTGATTATTGGGCTTCATCTACGGATGACCGGCCAGTTAACGGTGGAAAAGTCCGATAGTCCCCTTGCTAAAGCCATTTATTTCAGACTATCATTGGATAATGGGACAGAACTCCGTTTTCGCGATCAACGTAAGTTCGGTAAGGTATTTCTTTATTCAAGGGGAGAACCGCCGTTGGCGTTGGAAAAAATCGGCCCGGAACCATTAAGCCCGGAATTTACGGTTGCAGTATTAAAAGAGCGGTTTGGACAAAGAAGTTTAGCGGTTAAAAAGGCTTTGCTCAATCAGGAAATAATTGCTGGAATCGGGAATATCTATGCTGATGAGTCTCTCTTCTACGCGGGAATTCATCCGGCCCGATCAGTTAATTCTTTAACCGGGGCTGAGATAGATGGGCTCTATCATGCAATCCAAAAGGTTTTGAGCGAAGGGATCAAGTTAGGCGGTACCACATTCCGGGATTATCGGGACGGCGAAGGACGGGCCGGTTCTTATCAGAATAAACTAAATGTCTACGGGCAAAAAGGGAAAACCTGTCCCAATTGTGGCGGTTTAATTGTTAAAATGAATTTTGGCGGTCGGGGGACCCATTTTTGTCCTTTATGCCAGAAGTAAGCCGGAGGTTTTTAGATGGTTAAAATTGGACTCACCGGAGGAATAGCCACCGGTAAATCTACCGTCGGACGGCTGTTACGTCAAAAAGGGGTAGTGGTTGTTAGTTCCGATGAATTGGTTCATCAGGCAATGGCTCCTGATGGCGCGGCTTACCACCGGATAGTGGCTGAGTTTGGTCCGGAGATATTGGCTGCGGATGGAGAGATAAACCGGAGGTTTCTGGGAACGATTGTATTTAAGGATGATGCTGCCCGCCACAAGTTGGAACAGATAGTTCACCCTATAGTTATCAAGGAAATTCGGGATTCATTCGAAGGTTATTTAAAACAGGGCGTTCCAATTGTCGTAGTTGAAGTACCGTTACTCTTTGAAGTAGGGTGGATCGATTTATTTGACCAAATTTGGGTTGTCAGTTCCAGTCTTGACCATCAATTGCAGCGGATCTACGCCCGGGACGGACTCGCGGAAGAGGATGCCAGAGAACGGATTGCAACCCAGCTACAACTGGAGGAGAAGGAAAACCGGGCGGATGTGGTAATTAATAATAATAATGGTTTAGACTCCTTAGAGGAACAAGTATCCCTATTATTAAGAACTTTGGAGTGATCCGATGCAGGAGCGGCAGACTGACAACCGAGGCTGGATGTTGCTTTTATTAATCTTTGTTTTTTTATGGCACAAGCCTATTTTTAAGATTTTTTTCGTTTTGAATTATCAAACGGAAATCCTCCAGTTTAGTGATACTCATCAGTTAGATCCGGCCTTGGTGGGAGCGATGGTCTTTGTGGAAAGTCGTTTTAACCCGGAAGCGGTTTCTCATAAAGGGGCAATGGGCTTGATGCAAATCATGCCCGATACGGGAGAGTGGGCTGCCAAGGAGTTGGGGACCAAAAAATTTTCGACTCAGGATTTGTTGGAACCTGAGCAAAACTTAAGGATCGGGACTTGGTATTTAAAATATTTGCAGCGTTATTTTAACGGCAATGATTATTTGGCGTTAGCTTCATATAATGCCGGACACCGAAATGTATCAAGATGGATTCGGGAAGGGACTTGGAGCGGTGACTCGGTAAAAATTGAACAAATTCCTTTTCCGGAAACCAAAAAATATTTGATCAAAATAATTTTATACCGAAGAATCTATAGTTATCTGTACCCGGAATTGAAAATAAGTTAAAAAGTTAACGAGTTGTGAATTGCTTATGGAATGGGCCTCTTGGGATAAAACGCCGGAGTTTGATTGTAAAGGATTCAAAGATTTTACTATTAATTTACAATCAAAAAAAGGATATTCAATCTTTTCACCGAAAGAATACCTCCAGAGGTGATTCCCATGTTAAAACTGGTCCCTGCCTTACATGAGGATCCCAAATCTCTATACGATAAAGCTAATCTATATTTCGTAAAAGGATGTATGGATATCGCGGAAAGTTTGTATCATAAAGTACTGAATTTAAGTGAGTCCGGCGTTAAAATCTCTCCCGAACTAAAAGCGGATATCTTACACAACTTAGGGATGATATCGGAACGCCGTCATAATCTTAGGGCTGCCATCAAGTTTTATCGACAAGCGGTACGGAATGACAAACAACACAGTATGACTTGGCTATTTTTAGCAAAAGTATATTTGGAGCGATATGAGAAGTTGGGAAATAAACAGGACCACCAAGCCGGATTTAGAGCATTGAACAAAGCGGCTGAATTCAAGCCGGAATATCCAGTGATTAGGATTTTAAAAGAGAGGTTCTCACAAGAACAATAATTATTTAACGGATAATCATTGACAATGTTCTTGAGACTGGTTCGAAAATTCTGGTTAAAAGTACAACACTTTGGAAACCGGAATTTTCATTTTAAGGGCTCCTTTCCTGAAGGCCCTTTGATCGAAACTGATTTGGAGAAGATGGTCATCATGGCGAAAATTGCTGTAACCTCCCTGGGGTGTGCTAAAAATTTAGTAGATACCGAAATAATGCTGGGACAATTAACGGAGGCGGGCTGGGAAGTTACTTCTGAATTTCAAGCCGCCGAATTAATCCTGGTAAACACCTGCGGTTTTATTGGTCCCGCCAAAGAGGAATCCATCAATGAAATTTTGAAAATGGCCGAATATAAAAAGCCTGAACACGGCAGCTGCCGGAAACTGGTGGTCGCCGGCTGTTTGGTGCAACGATATGCCGCTGATTTAATCAGAGAATTACCGGAAGTGGATCTATGGTTGGGATTGGGCCAGATTGGAGAAATCGCCAATTTGGTAAAGGGCTCGGGACAGCCAAAGGGGCCGGATTTAACTGCCCCTCCTTTTTTAAACGAGGCGAACTTACCCCGGTGGCAAGCCACACTCAAACATACTACCTTTATTAAAATCGCTGAAGGCTGTAGCCACAATTGCGCTTATTGCGCAATCCCGATAATTAAGGGGAAGTTCCGAAGTGTGGGACCGGATTCAATCATCGACGAAGTCAAAAGAATGGTTGACCAAGGGGTCAAGGAGTTTAATCTAATTGCTCAAGATCTAACGATGTACGGTCGAGATTTAGAACCGAAGGCCAACTTGGAAGGTTTGTTGGAAAAATTGGTAATTCAGGCTAAACCAAGCTGGATTCGGTTGTTATATGCTTACCCATCCGGAATTGATCTCGGCTTATTGAAACTAATCGCCGGAGAGCCTAGTATCTGTAGTTATCTGGATCTGCCGGTCCAACATATTAATGGCCGAATCTTAAAATTAATGAACCGGACTGAGAATCCGGAACGGCTACGGGAAAAGATCGCCTTAATCAAGGAAAATGTCCCGGAAATAGTACTGCGGACTACGCTAATAGTTGGTTTTCCCTCGGAAACCGAGGCCGAGTTCGAAGAGTTGGTAGATTTTATAGGCGAAGGACTTTTTCAGCATGCAGGAGTTTTTGCTTATAGTCGCGAAGAAGGTACTAAATCCTTCTCTTTCCGTCCTCAGATCGGTGCGAAAGTGAAAGAACGCCGTCGGGAGATTCTCCTCAAGGAACAGGAAAAAATATCAAAGCAGTTTTTAGCCGGTCAAATTGGAAAAAAGACAGTAGTTTTAATCGATAAAATTCTTCCTGATGGAAGGGGAGTATGCCGTTCTTCGGCGTTTGCTCCGGAAGTGGATGGCGTGATCTATCTGGAGCAAACCGGTCATCAACCGGGAGAATTTGTCAATGCCCGAATAACCGGTAGTGATACTTATAATTTAACAGCCAAAGCTGAATAGGATTCTTGGAGGAGTTATGAATAATTTAGCAAATTGGATCACCGCTTTACGGATTATTTTGGCCTTGGTTTGTGTCGGAATTTTGATCTGGGATATTCCTAACAAAGATTTACTGGCAGCGATCATCTTTATTATCGCCGGTCTTACTGATGGGCTAGACGGTTACTTGGCCAGAATACGTAAGGAGATAACCGCCTTTGGCAAGTCATTTGATCCTTTTGCCGATAAAGTACTGGTTATACTTACATTATTGGTATTAGCCAATTTGAATCAAGTCCCTTGGGTAGCCGTCTGGATTATTATCGGTAGGGAAGTATTGATTACGGTGTTACGTTATTTTGCTGGAAAAAAAGGATTATCGGTGGCGGCGAGTCCTTGGGGGAAATTGAAAACTTTTTTCCAAATAATCGCGGTCGCTTTAATTATGTTGGACCGGTTCTTACCTTTTCCATTTGGTATTTGGGTATTATGGTTCGCCGTGTTACTAACGGTTTGGTCGGGAATCGACTATTTATGGCTGTGGAGGACGGCGTTTACCCAACAAGCCAACGAGAAGTGCGCGGTAAAATAAGCATACAAGATTTGTTCGTTAAAGGTTGTTCCGAAGCGGAGCAACCTTTTTTAATGTAATTAGAAATAAGCTAAGTGATGGGACTGGGTAGTAATAATCACATTTTTACTTGACATTGGGGGAAAAAGCTTTATAATAACAGTTAAGCAATTACTTAATCGTTAAATCGGGAGGTAGATCATGGAAATAAATAAGAACAATTTCGACGTTTGCGATAGCTTTTGCCCTTCGGATAAGGATTTTGAAGACTTAAAAGAAAAGGCATTGGAAGTGGTGGGATTATCAGAGATTTTTAAAGTTTTGGGCGACGAGACCAGGACCAAAATATTATATCTATTAGCCCAAAGAAAACTCTGTGTCTGCGATATCGCCGCTATTTTGGAGATGAGCCTCCCGGCTGTTTCCCATCATTTACGGCTATTAAAGGCATTACGCTTAGTTCAGTACGAACGGGACGGGAAAATGGTCTATTATTCTTTAGATGATGACCATATCTTAAATCTAATCCGTGAAGCCCAGGCCCATTTCGCCGAAGGGAGATAGTATTAAATGAGGGAAGGCAATATTCGTTGTTCATTGGATGGCTTGGGTTGCGCCAATTGCGCAGCCAAGATTGAAAAGGAACTGAAAAAGGTCAAAGGTTTAGAAAACACCAAAGTGAACTTTGCTACTAAAACTGTGGAATTGCCTTCGGAACTACTCGAACTGGCTGGAGCGACCATTAAACGAGTGGAACCGGACGTTGTTTTAAGAAGGACTGAAAATTACCACGATCTATCTTTATGGCATGGAAAGAGGAATAAGCTACGGTTGATTATGGTAGCGGGGGTATTATTTCTATGCGGACTAATATTTAACGAACAACTGCATCGCACGAGGTTTTCCTGGGCGGAATATTTGGTTTTGCTCACGGCTTATCTCTTGGTAGGGTGGCCGGTAATCGCCAGAGCTGTGAAAAAGATTGTCCGGGGTCAATTATTTGATGAAAATTTATTAATGACTATCGCCACCGCTGGGGCAATTGTCATTCATCAGCTGCCGGAGGCCGCCGGGGTAATGCTTTTCTACGCTATTGGCGAGTACCTTCAAGACCGGGCGATTAACCGCTCCCGGCGTTCCATCGCCGCTTTGTTGAATATTCAGCCGGAATACGCCAACATCAAAGAAAATGGTGAAACACGGCGGGTCAAACCGGAAGAAGTGGAAGTCGGCCGGATAATCATGGTCAAACCGGGAGAGAAGGTTCCTCTTGACGGAGAGATCATCGAAGGTATCTCCTTTATGGATACTTCGGCTTTAAGCGGTGAATCGGTTCCCCGTAAGGTGGAAACAGGGGAAAAAGTTTTAGCGGGAATGATAAACGGCCAGGGGCTTTTAACAGTTAAAGTATTGAAAGAGTACCAAGATTCTTCGGTGGCTCGGATTCTGAATCTGGTCGAAAAAGCCGGTGAACGGAAAGCGCCTGTCGAAGAATTTGTAACTGTTTTTTCTCATTATTATACGCCGATAGTAGTGGGGTTGGCTGTACTGATTGCTGTTGCGCCACCGCTTATCTTATCCGGGGCTACTTTTAGTCAATGGTTTTATCGAGCTTTAGTCTTACTGGTCATATCTTGTCCTTGCGCATTAATGGTATCAATCCCACTTGGTTATTTCGGCGGTATTGGCGGGGCATCCCGGAACGGTATTTTGGTAAAAGGAGCTAATTTCCTTGACGCGTTAGCTAAATTGGATACGGTAGTCTTTGATAAAACGGGAACTTTGACAAAAGGCGTCTTCCTGGTAACCGAAATTGCGCCCCGAAATAATTTTTCCAAGGAAGAATTGTTGGCGGCAGTGGCTGGAGCCGAGGTACACAGCAATCATCCAATTGCCCAATCAATCCGTAAAATCTACCAAGAAGTTATCGGTAAAGATCCTTCAGGAGAACAAGTTCAGGATTATCGCGAGATTCCCGCTCATGGTATTAGCGCTACGGTTAACGGAAGGAAAGTCTTGGCTGGAAACGATCGGCTTTTGCATAGAGAGAACATTGAGCATCAAGACGAGGATTGTAATATCATCGGAACAAGTGTTTATGTGGCGATCGGCGGTAAATACGCCGGATATATCTTAATCTCCGATGAACTGAAAGAGGACGCCAAGGAAACCATCGGCCGTCTCAAACAACTGGGGGTCCGAAAAACGGTGATGCTTACCGGGGATGAGAAAACCGTTGCGGAACGGATTGGCCTGGAATTAGGGATTGATCTTTATTATGCGGAACTTTTACCGGAAGATAAAGTCAGCAAAGTTGAAGAATTGGAAAAGGAATTGAGAAACCGGCGCAAACAGAAACTGGCTTTTATCGGGGATGGGATCAACGATGCTCCGGTAATAACCAGGGCCGATATTGGAGTCGCCATGGGAGGTTTGGGTAGCTACGCCGCCATTGAGGCAGCCGATATTGTGCTAATGGAGGACACTCCTTCCAAATTGGCGCTGGGGGTCGAGATCGCCCGACGAACGAGAAACATTGTCCGGCAGAATATCTATATGGCCTTAGGAGTTAAGGGATTTTTCATCTTTCTGGGGGCCTTAGGCGTGGCCGATATCTGGGAAGCAGTCTTTGCCGATGTTGGAGTGACTGTGTTAGCTGTGCTTAACGCCGGACGGACATTAAAAAGCGGGAAAAGGGTAAGATAAAAAGGATACCTTGAGGGTAAATTTGGTTGGTTGTTTTTTGATAGGAGTCGGGTTTGCCTTGGCGGGACGGAATATAAAATCTCCTTCGTTTCGTTTGTTATTTATGACCGGGTTTTTAGGCGGACTGACCACGTTTTCTACATATGCCCTGGAAAACGCAGATCTTTTTCGGAATACGGAGATAACTATCGCATTATTAAATGTAAAAATTCAATATGCTTAAACCAGAGGCTCTTCCAAAATATGTTGGGCATTTAAACTTGCAATTTTGAAAAAACACAAATTTTTAAAAAAACGTTGACAAAGATATTAAAAACTGTTAAAATAATTAACTTGACTTATTCAAATCCTCGTTATATAATTAAGTTGTGATTTGTTAGGAGGATTTGAATGTTTAACATCGGTGATAAAGTAGTTTATCCGATGCATGGGGCAGGGATAATTGAGGGAATAGAAGAAAAAGAAATTTCCGGTGAAAAGCTCAACTACTATGTTATTAAATTACCAATGGGCGAAATGAAAGCAATGGTCCCTATGAATAAAGTAAATGAAGTTGGCTTACGCCAGATCATTGATGAGCAGGAAATTTTAAAAGTTTTTGATGTCTTGAAACACGAAACCTCAAGTATGCCTTTAAATTGGAACCATCGCTATCGGATTAATTTGGAGAAAATTAAGAGCGGAAGCATTTATGAAGTTGCTGAAGTAGTAAGAAACTTGGCTAGCCGTGATCGTCAAAAGGGGCTGTCGACCGGCGAAAAAAAGATGTTGGAAAACGCCAGACGTATCTTACTAAGTGAATTAGTATTGGCTAAAAATGTCGCTGAAAATCAAATGGAAGAAATATTGGATGAGTATTTAAGTTAAATCGATTAGACTGTCCTCCAAAAGCTCGGTAAATTACCGGGCTTTTTTGTGTGTACATTTCTTAATAAAAGAATGAATTCACCCTACAAGTGGATAATTTTAGAAATATGGGCAATAATATCTGTATGACTGGAGGAATAGGGGTGATTTCAATTTGCGCCGCAACCGAAGATTGTTTTGGCCAATTTCTTGGAGTATCTTGGCTTTGGGACTCGCCTGGGTTTTTAAACCGGTAACCTTTAACCGATATTTTTGGGTTGTTTATGTTCTTATCTTAGTATTTAGTTGGGTTTTTCATCAGTTGTTGAAATATTTTTTGTCCGGATGGCTTAACCGTTTAAGTATTCAAGAAATCATAATCAAAGGCGCCGCATTATTAAACGGTCTGGGGGTAGCCGCTTTATTGGTCGTAGCTTCCGGTCCGTTGATGGGTTCATTGGATAATATTCGCCGTTCAGTCCTAATAGTATCTTTACTGCTTTTTTGTTCCGGTTTATTTATGTTTATCGCTTCAATTAAAACAAAGGAATTGGTGGAATTGTTTTTTTACTCTAACCAATGTACTGAACCAAAAAAGATTAGCGCGGGAAAAGATCTTTTGAAAATCCTTGATACCAGCGCTATTATTGACGGGCGAATTGCTGATTTATGCAAAACCGGGTTTTTGGAAGGAGTTTTAATCATTCCCCACTTCGTATTGAACGAACTTCAAAAAATAGCGGATTCTTCAGATCCGTTACGCCGTAATCGAGGACGCCGGGGTTTGGATATTTTAAATAAAATTCAAAAAGAGAACCAAGTTCCGGTCCGGATTTTCGATATGGATTATGAGGACTTGGCTGAGGTAGATACTAAACTGCTCCGTTTGGCAAAGGAATTTGAGGCTAAAGTGGTTACTAATGATTTTAATCTAAATAAAGTGGCTGAATTATACGGGGTAGAAGTTTTAAACATTAATGACCTTTCTAATGCGATCAAACCGGTGGTTTTGCCCGGGGAAGAGATGATGGTCCATGTTTTACGCGATGGTAAAGAATATGGTCAGGGTATTGGTTATTTGGAAGATGGAACAATGATAGTGGTTGAAGGTGGAAAAAATTATATCGGTTTAAACACTGACATTATTGTAACTAGTGTACTTCAGACTTCTGCGGGAAGAATGATTTTTGCGAAACCAAAAGATTACTTGGTCTCGAAAGTCACATCATTATAAGCTAGTCCGCAGTATGGGACTGGTCGCTATTAAGGTTTATCGAAATCGAACCGCTTAGATCTAAAGTAATAATATTATGATTGATTAAAACGCCGTGCAAGGCGTTTTATGTTTATGGGGAAGGAAAATTTAAATTGAAAATGAATATGTTTATTATTCGGATCAAGTTTTATTTGGAGGAAGTATGTTGGAATCTGTTGAGGTTGGCGCGGTCATTCCGGCCGCTGGGAGCGGTAAAAGGATGAACGTTTCGGTAAATAAAATAATGTTGCCTTTGTTGGGACGAAGTGTGTTGGAGCATACTCTGGAAGTATTTTTGGCGTCGGATTTAATCAAAATTTTAGTTTTAGTTGTCAAAACCGATGAGAAAGACGGGGTTTATCATCAGATTAGGGGAATCGACAATAAATATGGTAAAAAGATAGTTTTTGTTGACGGTGGCGCAGAACGTCAGGAATCAGTGGTTAATGGGCTAGAATATTTAAGACGTTGGACAGGTTGGAAAGTCCGGAAACGATTGGTGGTAATCCATGATGCTGCTCGTCCGTTGTTAACTAAGGAATTACTGCGTCAATCCCTAATGGCTGGATTGGACTACGGGGCGGTCGGGATTGGAGTTCCGTTAAAAGATACTATCAAGCAGGTTGATTCGGAGGGAATAGTCGTTGCTACCCCGGACCGTTCGAAGTTTTGGGGGATTAAGACGCCTCAAATTTTTGACCTTGACTTACTGTTGGAATGTTATCAAAAGGTGAACGAGTCAGGCTTATTATTCACCGACGACTGCGGAGTAGTTGAATATTGCGGTCATCCGGTCAAATTGATTCCGGGGTCATATGAAAATTTAAAAATAACCACTCCCGAGGATCTGATATTAGCGGAAGCGATTTTAAGGAGGAGAGAGAATGCGGATCGGCCAGGGATTTGATGTTCACCGGTTGGTTTCCGGTAGGCGTTTAATTTTAGGCGGAGTGGAGGTCCCTTACGAAATGGGTTTGTTAGGGCATTCCGACGCTGATGTCTTGATTCATGCGCTGATGGATGCCTTACTGGGAGCGATCGGCACTGGAGACATTGGAGTTCATTTCCCAGATCGGGATCCGGATTATAAGGATATTGACAGCACGCTTCTTTTGCAACGGGTATTATCATTAATTAATAATCAAGGTTATCAAATCGCGAACCTTGACGCGACGATTATTGCGGAACGCCCAAAGCTGGCCGGATATATCCCTCAAATTAGACAAAGAATCGCCGATCTTGCCCGAATTGATATTGGGCGAGTTAGTATTAAGGCTACCACTACCGAAGGATTGGGTTTTACAGGCCGGGGTGAAGGGATAGGGGTCTTGGCAGTGGTTTTATTAGAGCAAAAGCAGTCTTGATGGCTTGTTGCTAATTCCTGTCTCTTGTAAATGATTTTTAAAGGGTGTATTATTACAGTTAACGGTTAACAATAATCAGTTAACATTAATAGGCTATTGGTAATCCGGTTAATAGTGTTTTTAATTTGATAGTATTAAGGGTTTATAGTAACTATGCATTAAGGTTCAAAGTATGATCCGCAATGTTAACTGAAACACCAATCTTTACATTTTTCTCTTTAATTATCTTGGTTCCGATATTATTTTGAAAAGGACGATTTATTATGCTTGAAATCGATGACGCCGGCGGCGGTTGTTTCATCGGGCCTGAAGTTTTAGTAATTCATCGTTTGGAGACTAAGGAAGCTTGGTACCTGATTATTCCAGAGCAGATTATTGATCGAGTGGAATATGGGACTAAACTTTTAAAAAGGTATTTTAAGGATCTGAAGATCTCAAGCGGGGAACCAGTGCGGTTATGCCGGGGTGAGATTTTTGACCCCTTTCAAAAGTATTTGGAGAAGCGGGGCTTTCAAGTTGAGCGAGAGAAAGTATCACCGGCCACTGATGCCCTTGCGGAAGCCAAATTTTTGGAGATCTTAAATTCTTATGGGTTTCCCAAAGAATTAGTCCTGGAGCAAAGGAATTATTATCAGTTCTATGAAATGGTCGCCTTTTGGTATTATAGCAGTAAAAATCAGAAGCGAGGAATTCGAAAGGCTCGGCTGCAACCGCCTTATCGGGCTAGGCGGATTGCCCAAAAATATCCCCATTTATTTCAGAAAATCTTTCATGAAGAAGCTGCCGGGTAAAGAATTAGATTAAGTATTTGATTTAACTTATCTAGTCTATTATTGGAAGACATGCGCATATATTACCCCCGAAAGGGGGTTTTGTGATGATTGATCATAATTTAAGGTTCGAGTTGACCTTTTGGTTGCAAATTATGGGGGACCACGCCCGGTTTATTAGAGATTCTTTAGCTACCGGTTCCGATAACTTAGTGATGATTACCACCAATTTTATTCAATTATTTGACAAATTATTAGACAAAACCAAGCAGAGTAATGACTTGAGTTTGGGCGGAGAGATGGTGAATGAGATTACTGCTACAGTGATCAGCTTTAGGGAACTCAAGCGGGAGCTTCTTTCCGACCGGCTCCGAAATTTAGCGGTCACTTCATTGAAACCGACATTTTTTAATCATATGTTAAATGAATTGGAACGGTTTTTAACGGTCTTAAACATTGGGATACCGGAAGGTATCAACAAAGAGAATGTTTTAGGAGAACATTTACTCTGGTCCTTAGATGCCTCGGGTCATGCCGCTGCCCTAGCTGGTGACTTGGATAAAGTAGAATACAGTTTACGGGCTGAGGCTGATTGTTTTTTAATACGTTTCGATGAGTTATACTTAAAAGCGGTGGAACTGACGGGTTACTGCCGGAGCAATCCCCCAGCAGTCCAGCCGGTGTTGGAAGCGTTTAACTTTAAAAT
>JAAYEK010000064.1 GCA_012728785.1 Bacillota bacterium
AGATTATTATTTATTTGCCTGTAATACTTTTGACGGAAATAGCGCTGTAATTCAATCCGTGCTTTATAAATGGGACGGGTTTCAATTTCGCCAAGAGTTATTGGTAACTACTAAAGCGGGAATTGATTGCAAAGCCTTTGCCGTAGATGGAATAACTTATCTAGCTGTGATGCAATGTTCCGATGGGGTCAGTTATGCAACTGACTCCGTAATCTACCGGCTCTTAGAATGACTACCTAATTATCATTAAGTATAAAATCATCTAGCAATAAGTTAGCAAAAATAAGAACCCACAAATCATAGCTTCTTGGCGGGAGACAATGATTTGTGGGTGGGAAGTAAATGACTTCGCAGTCATTTAGCTTCGCTATTTTTATTATATCATATTTTAAATTTAAGATTCGGCTTTTTGATTAATATTACCGGACGAGCTTAGCAAAGCTTGGTAAGGGGATAACGTGGCGGGAGGCAGTTTACTACTGCTTGGAATTATAAAAAAATTAATCGAAATGAAGAGGTGGAGTCATGATCAGAAAAACAGTAAATCCAAGAAATGAACCGGTGGCAATCATTGGAATAGGATGCCGTTATCCGGGAAGCGCCAATACGCCTGATGCTTTTTGGGAAATATTAAAAAACGGGGTTGATTGCATTACGGAGACACCGACCAATCGATGGGATTGGTCCAACTTTTATAGCTCTAATAAAGATAATGCCGGTAAGCTTAATAGTAAATGGGGAGGATACATTGATGATTTTGACAAATTTGACCCTTTGTTCTTTGGAATAACTCCCCGGGAAGCCGAATATATGGACCCCCAACAACGGAAGTTACTTGAAGTTACTTGGGAAGCCTTAGAAGATGGTGGACAGAAACCCACGGAATTGGCTGGAAAACCGGTAGGCGTTTTTATCGGAGCCTTTACTCTGGATTATAAAATATTACAATTCGGCGGGACAACCCATCACAATTTAGCGGCTCATTCATCGACCGGCATTATGATGACAATGATTTCAAACCGTATTTCATACGCTTTTGATTTTAGAGGTCCTAGTCTTTCCATTGATACCGCATGCAGTTCTTCTTTGGTCGCCATCCATATGGCTTGTGAAAGTTTGAGAAACGGGGAAAGCTGTTTGGCGGTTGCAGGCGGCGCATTAATACAATCCGCGCCCCAGTATACTATCGCCGAATCTAAAGGAGGGTTTCTCTCACCTACCGGGTGGTCCCATGCATTTGACACCAGCGCTAACGGTTATGTCCGGGCTGAAGGTGTCGGAGTGGTCATCTTGAAGAAATTGGAGGAAGCGCTGAAGGATGGCGATCCTATTTATGCAGTTATTATTGGGGATGGAGTCAATCAGGATGGCCATACCAACGGCATTACCGTTCCTAACGGGAAATCACAAAAGGAATTGATTAAAAAAGTATGCGCCAAAGCAGGGGTCACGCCTGGTTCATTACAGTATATAGAGGCCCACGGAACCGGCACTCCCGTTGGCGATCCCATTGAAGCCAATTCCTTGGGAGAGGTTTTGAGTATTCAGCGGGACCCTAAGGAAAAGTGTTTTATCGGATCCTTAAAAACCAATATCGGGCATACCGAAGCTGCCGCCGGGGTAGCTGGTCTAATAAAGACGGCTTTATGCTTGAAGAATAAACAAATACCTCCTCATCTTCATTTAAAGGAAATCAATCCCCAGATCAACATCGATCAATGGCCTTATGAGATACCCCAAAAGTTAATAGCTTGGCCTAAACACGCCGGTCCTGCCCGGGCTGGGATTAATTCATTTGGTTACGGTGGGACTAATGCTTTTGTTATTTTGCAGGAAGCGCCGGTCCCGGAGAAAGTTTCTGCAGGACTGCTCCCGGAGGTTGAACGGCCTAAAATATTACCCTTATCCAGTCGTGAGACGGAAGCTTTCAGGGAGATGGCTGATAATTATAAAGGGCTGCTTGACAAAGATAACCAGCCCCCAGTTTTTCTACAGGATCTGGGTTATACAACCGGAGTAAAAAGGGATCATCTGGAACATCGTCTTGCTTTGGTTTTTAATTCCAAAGAAGAATTGTTACAAAAGCTTGATCTATGTATTGCCGGCGAAGAGAATCCCATGATAGTCAAAGGGAAGAAATGGCCGTCGGAAAAAAAGAAATTGGTATGGGTCTTTACCGGGATGGGCCCCCAATGGTGGGGCATGGGCCGGGAACTATTTGAAAAAGAACCGGTCTTCCGCTCGATCATTGCAAGATGCGATCAAGAAATGTCGAAATGGGTAGATTGGTCGCTTCTCAAAGAACTTAACGCTGCTGAGGAAGAGTCCCGCATGGAAGAAACGTGGTTTTCTCAACCGGCTAATTTCGCCCTACAGATTGCTTTGGCCGAACTTTGGCGTTCCTTGGGCATTAAACCGGATGCTATAATCGGGCATAGTACGGGTGAAGCGGCAGCTTTCTATGAAGCGGGGGTTTATAGTTTTGAAGATGCCGTCAAAGTAATCATCAATCGCAGCCGTCTTCAGCAAAGATTGAGCGGGACCGGAAAGATGCTGGCGGTAGGATTATCTGCCGCTCAGGTCCAACCTATGCTGGCGGCTTACAATGACCAAATTTCCATTGCTGCGATCAATAGCCCTACAGCGGTGACGCTATCCGGAGATGAATCCGCATTGTTTGAATTTACGCAACAATTGCAAGCAAACAATATTTTCCATAAATTCCTGCAGGTTAAAATTCCATTCCATAGTGGAAAAATGGAACCGATTCAAGCAGAATTGCTGGCGGCTCTGAAAGATCTCCAACCCCGGCAAGGGAAGACTCCGCTTTATTCGACGGTAACCGGAGAACTGGTTAAAGGAACGGAGCTTGATGCGGCTTATTGGTGGCGAAACGTCAGGGACAGTGTACTGTTTGCCCGGGCTATCGAAGGGATTATTAACGACAATTATTCGATCTTCTTAGAAATTGGCCCTCATCCGGTACTGGCCAACTCGATCACTGAATGTCTCGACGTTCAGGAAACAGAAGGTAAAGTCTTAGCCAGCATCCGGCGGAAAGAACCGGAACAAGAACGGATCATAACCTCCCTGGCGGAATTATATTGTATCGGATTCGACGTCAACTGGGAGGAACTCTATCCTAACGGAAAGTTTGCCCGTTTACCGGCATACCCTTGGCGAAAAGAACGGTATTGGGTAGCGCCTTTAGAGGTGGAGAAGAGGCGGCTTGGCACTATGGACCATCCTTTGCTGGGACGCCGCTTATTTACGCCGGAACCATCCTGGGAAACAAATGTTGACCCGGAAAAACTACCTTATCTCCGGGACCATCGAATTCAAGGCAATGAGCTGTTCCCAGCGGCGGGTTATATTGAAATGGCCTTTGGCGCTCTCAAAGCATTGTTCGGGGATGGGACCTTTGCTTTGGAAGATCTGGATTTGCGCAAAGCTTTATTTTTGCAAGAAGCTCAGCTTCCCCGGGTCCATTTTCTGTTGGATGTCGAACAATCCGTCTTTAAAATTGTAACTTATGAAGATGAGGAAAATAACGTTACTTCCCATGCTTGTGGAAAAGGGCGGTTGATCCAAAAGACCAGGATCGCTCCACAAATTAAGCTAGGTACTCTAAAAGAGAGTTTCCCAAGACAGATCTCCAGTAAAGAATGTTATCAAACACTGGATGAGATGGGTTATAATTACGGCCCTTGTTTTCAGGGTATTAAGGAGATCTGGCTCAATGACGGAGAGGCCCTGGCCAAAATAGCAGTTGCGCCGGAATTATTACCTCAGATATCGGAGTACAATTTACATCCGACCATTATCGATGCTTGTTTTCAGACATTGATTGCCGCCCAATTTACCAAACAATTTTCAAAGACCGACTCCGGCGCCATCCGTTTGCCCGTATCTATTAAGCGCATTAGGATTACCCCCGGATTTACCGGACCGGTATATGCCTGGGCCTGTATCAAGGAGGAAGACCCTGAAAGTTTATGCGGTGATATTTATCTTTATCGCGAAGATGGAACGGCCATTGGTGAAATTAAAGGATTTATCGCTCATGGGGTAGATAAAGTCACCGGTAATGTTGGGCTCAATACAATCGATAGTTGGTTATACCAGGTTGATTGGGAGGAACAAGAACCCCTTTCCCTGGAAGTCAAAACTAAAAAAAGGGTCCCTAATGATTCTTCCAAATGGTTAATCTTCGCGGATCATCAGGGGGTCAGTCAGGAATTGGCCCGGTTGTTGAAAGACCAAGGTGAAAACTATTGCTTGGTTAAATACGGCGCTGGGTTTACTCTGGTCGGTAATGAAACTGCAACCATCGCCCCGGGTTCTCAAGCGGATCTGGTCCGCCTGATGGAGCAGGTTTTTAAGGAGAGAAACTGTAAGTGTAAAGGAATTCTTCATTTATGGAACTTGGATCTCCCGGATATCGATAGGGTTAACCTCAGCGAAATACAACAGACCAAGGAGTTAGGTTGTTACTCCGTCTTGAATATTGCCAAAACCATTGAAGAGTTAGGTATCACTAGCAAGCTTTGGATTATTACCAGAGGGGCGCAGCCGGTAGGAGAGAGTGGCGCTAATATCTCGGTAATGGCCGCGCCGGTTTGGGGCATGGGCCGGGTCCTTGGCCAACAGGAAATGGTCGAAAATTGGGGTGGTTTGATTGATCTTGATCCAATCTTAAGCCCAAGAACCTGGGAAGAAGATGCGTTAAAGATTATGGCGGAGTTAACCCAATCCGAGGGAGAGACCGAAGTGGCTTTTCGGGGCCGGAAACGTTATCTTCCCAAGTTAAATCCTGCTGTCAACCTTACTAAACCCCTATCAATCCAATTCCGAAGCGATGGTTGTTATCTAATCACCGGAGCTTTTGGGGCCTTGGGACAATTGGTCGCCCGGATGATGGCCCAACATGGCGCCAGGCATTTAATATTAATGAGCCGCGCTAAATTCCCGGCAAGAAGTGAGTGGGGACAGGTAGATCCGGGAAGCGATGTCGGTAAAAAAATTGCTTTCATCAAAGAACTGGAGGCTTTAGGAGCAAATGTCCTTTTAGCCGGGGTAGATATTACCGATGAAGCGCAACTTTCCGGTTTCTTAAGGGAATTCAAACAAATGGATTACCCGCCCATACGCGGAGTATTTTATTCCGCCGGAATTGTAAATGATGCTCTAGTAACGCAGATGGAACAAAAGACATTTGATGTTGTCTATGATACGAAGGTCTATGGCTCTTTCTTGCTTCACAAGTATTTAGAGGACGAACCCCTTGAATATTTCGTGCTATTTTCCTCAGTAGCCACTCTGGTGACCACCTCGGGTCAGACAAATTATGCAGCCGGAAATGCTTTTTTGGATGCTTTAGCGCAACACCGGAGGATGCAGGGACTACCGGCATTGAGCATCAATTGGGGACCATGGGCCATTGGAATGATTAAAGAGCTTAATCTGATCGAACATTACCGGAACCGCCGTGGTATGAACTGTATTCTACCCGAAGTTGGAATGACGGTTCTAGACCGGGTCCTCAGTCAGGATCTAAGCGAAATTGTAATCTGTGAAGCGGATTGGCCGCGGGTATTGGCATGGTACTTGAAGCAGCCTAAGCTCTTTGCTCATTTGGCCAAGGTGGAAAATGCCGAAATTCCCGTGGAAGATGCTGGTTTAGCCAATTTGAGCGAAGCCGATCCGGAAACTCGTAAATCTCTAATCGCAGAACATTTGGCGGAGTTGATCGCTAAAGTCTTACGGTGCAAACGGTCTCAGGTGGAATTGGGACGATCTTTGAACGCACTGGGAATCGACTCGATCATGGCTACGGAGTTACGGAATAAGATTGCCAACCATTTCGGCCAGACCATTGCCATTGTGAAGCTGCTCAGCGGAGCTTCCATAGCCCAGTTAGCCGAAGAACTGCTGGAAAAAATGAATGAATCTTTAGCCTCCAAACCAAACGAAGCTGCGGCTGCCGGTGATAATCTGGCCCAAGTGTTGGAAAGGGACTCCCGCGAAGATGAAGACGGCCAAGAATTGGTGGTGGTTGATGAGTATCCCTTATCCTATGGACAGAAAGCCATTTGGTTCATCAATCAACTATTGCCTGACAGCGCAGCCTATAACATCGGCGGAGCCATGTACATACCGACTCAATTAAATATCGAAGCTCTCAAGCAAGCCGTTGCAGATATTATTGCCCGCCATCCCGGTTTAAGAACAAATTTCTTTATTCAAGACGGTGAACCTTATCAAAAAGTTTATGCTACTCGGCAAGAAGCTTTGACCATCATTGATGTTCGGGGAAAAACTTGGGATGAGATCCTGCAGTTGATCATCGCCGATAATCAAAACCCCTTTGACTTGGCGAATGATCCCTTATACCGGATCAGATTGTACCAACAGTCGGAGCAGGATTACTACTTTGCCGTCACTATTTACCATATTATATCAGATGCCTGGTCTAATTATATGTTCATCGATGAGATGCAAGCTTTGTATAGTAAGTACGCCAATGGTAAACCAGTGGATATGCCAAGGCTTACCGCGTCCTATAAAGAGTTTGTTGAGTGGGAAAATCGGATGGTTAATAGTTTGAAGGGTTCGAGAATGTACCAGTATTGGAAGAACCATCTTCCGGAGGAGATCCCAATTCTCAATTTACCGACGGATAAACCAAGACCAAAAGTACAAACCAATAACGGCGCTTCCTATAATTTTAGCATCGATGAGCAATTGACCAAAGGTCTTAAAGAACTGTCAAAGATGAGCGAAGCAACGTCATTCATGGTTCTCTTAAGTGTTTTCTATCTCTTGCTTAATAAATATTCCGCCCAAGAGGATATCATTATCGGTAGTCCGGTAGCCGGTAGGACCCAACCGCAATTCTCCAAAGTTTACGGGTATTTTGTTAACCCCTTACCGTTACGGGCTAGTTTTAAAGATGATCCATCCTTCATCGGGTTTTTAAAGCAAGTAAAGCAGACTGTATTGATGGGTTTGGAAAACCAGGAATATCCATTCGCCTTATTAGTGGAACGCCTTGGCTTGGAACGGGACCCTAGCCGTTCAGCAGTGTTTCAGGTCTTGTTCGTGCTTTTAAATCATCGGGTGGAGCAAACGGGGATCGATCAAAATAATCTGGCCTCCTATGCCGGTTTTCCGATGAAACTTTTGGAGATGCCGGAGGAAGAAGGGCAATTCGATCTTACTCTGACCATGTATGAGGAGAATGGGGTTTACTATGCAACCTATAAATATAATACCGATCTGTTTCTGGAAGGGACCGTTGCTAAAATGGCGGGACATTATAAGGCTTTATTGGGAGAGATTATTAAAAATCCCCAAAGTCCGGTCTCTCAGTATAGCCTGTTAACGGCCTCCGAGGGGAAGATGATCGTCCAGGAATGGAGTGGCGCTAAAGATCTAAACGCTTCCGGGTCCTTGATTCATCAGTTAATAGAAACTGTTGCTGATCAAAAGGCGGAGACCATTGCCGTAGCCGTTCCTTACGAGGATGGTCATACCGATTACCTTACCTATGGAGAATTAAACCGGAAAGCCAATCAATTTGCCCATTTTCTCAGAGATAGGGGAGTAAGACCCAATACCTTGGTGGGAGTATGTTTGGATAAATCTCCGGAGATGATCATCACTCTCCTGGCGATTATGAAAGCCGGCGGAGCATATATTCCGTTAGATCCGAACTACCCCAAAGACCGCATCGCCCATATTCTGAATCAATCCGGCGCGGAGCTGGTGATCACCGATTCTTCCCTAAATATCGAGTTGGGTAATGATGGGCAACTTTTGGTCCAGGTGGATACTGAGTGGAAGGAGATTGAAAAGCGAGTTGGTTCCAATCCGGACCATATCAATAGTCCCTCCGACTTAGTATATGTGGTCTATACTTCCGGGTCAACCGGCTTGCCTAAGGGGGTCATGGTAACCCATGAAAATTTGGCCTCGATTTATCAATCATGGGAAAGAGAGTATCGGTTATTGACTGAGACCAGTTCTCACCTGCAAATGGCGAATTTTTCGTTTGATGTGTTTTCCGGCGATTTGGTAAGGGGGCTTTGTTCCGGGAGTAAATTGGTCCTTTGTCGGAAAGAAATCTTGCTAAACATCCCGATGTTGTATGAAATAATGATTCAGGAACAAGTTGACGCCGGGGAGTTTGTTCCTTCGATCATCCGGAGTATGCTCCAATTTTTAAGCTCCTCCGGAAAGAAACTGGATTTTATGAAGTTGTTGGTAGTAGGTTCCGATAGCTGGACCGTGGATGAATATCAACTTCTAAAAGCTTATTCCGGTCTGAAGACCCGGGTAGTCAATTCTTACGGTTTGAGCGAAGCGACCATTGATAGCACTTACTTTGATGGTGATGTCTCTATCTATGAGAGTGGAACTACGGTGCCTATCGGCAGACCATTTTCCAATACCGCCGTCTATATCCTGGATCAATACCTGAAACCTGTACCGGTAGGCGTCCCTGGTGAATTGTATGTTGGCGGTCCTGGTGTCGCCGCCGGTTATGTCAAAGCAACCGAAGAGATGGCTGAGAGATTTATCAGTTATGCAGTGGAGGGTGGGCCGGAGATGAGGCTTTATAAAACCGGCGATATGGCGAAATGGGATGATAGGGGCAATATCCAGATCTTACAGCGGTTGGACAATCAAGTGAAGATTCGCGGTTATCGGATTGAGTTGGGGGAGATCGAAAAGCAGTTGTTAAATTGCGCCGGAATTAAGCAAGCCGTAATTACGGTCAAGCAAGATCGAAGCGGAGAGAAAGCAATCTGCGCCTATTACATTACTGATGATAACTTACCGGTTGATCCCAAGGAACTGGAGGGTGAATTGAGTGAAAAGTTGCCCAATTATATGATTCCCTCGTATTTTGTTTCGGTTTCCGATTTTCCGGTTACCCCTAACGGTAAGATTGATATTAAAGGACTGCCTTTACCGGATTTTGGAATGGGAAACTTAGTCGTTGATGAACCGCAAAATATGTATGAGAAGAAGGTTGCGGAAGTTTGGGCTAAATTATTGGGAGGAAGTAATATCGGGCGGCAACAGGACTTCTTTATGATGGGCGGCAACTCATTACACTTGATCGAGTTAATGATTCGACTGCAAGATGAGTTTAAAATCGCCCTTACCGTAAACCAGTTATTCAAAAATACTACGGTGGAAGGGATGGCCCGGACCATTGAAGATGTTGTCACCGGGAAAGAAAAAGGCGCGGAACCTTATATCGTTTATAATCAAGGGCGTGACCGAGTTATTTACTGTTTCCCGCCTGCCGGCGGCTATAGTCTGGTCTATCAATCCCTGGCCAAAAGTAGTCCGGATCTGTCTTTGGTATCTTTCAATTACCTTAGCGGCGAGGACAAGGTAAAACGCTATGCCGATACGATTCAAAACAATGGCCAAAGCCCTTATGTATTGTTTGGTTATTCAATGGGGGGCAATCTGGCGTTTGAGGTCGGTAAAGAGTTGGAAAAACGGGGTCTGGAAGTTAGCCATGTTATCATTATGGATGCTTACCGGATCACTGGTTCCTTTAAACCTGCCGCCGCGGATTTAGAGAAGTTTGAAAGAGAATTGGCGGAGCATTTTAAAAAGCACACTGGTTCAGCCGCAGTCCAAAAACATACTCTTGACCAAGCCAAAGATTATATCAACTTCTGTTATGAAGTCAAGAATAAGGGGACCCTTAAAGCGGAAGTCCATTTAATCACCGAGGAGAATCCGGCTGATCCGGACCGGGATGCTAAAGAGTCTAGCTGGAACGGGAGTTCGATAACGGCAACTCAGGTTTATCACGGAGTTGGGGTTCATGCTGATATGCTGGTTCAGGGAAATATTGAAGCAAACGCGAAGATTATCGCTGATATTTTGAGAGCCAATACTCGAGTCCTAAGGTTAAGCAGGTAAAATTCGAATTTAAAGAAAGTGGTGATGAAGGTGAAAAAAAATAAGTCAATTATCATTATTGGCGGGGGCATGGCCGGTTTATCCGCCGGCATTTATGGCCGGATCAATGAGTATGACACCAAGATTTTTGAGAAGAATCATGTTGCCGGAGGGCTGGTTACATCATGGAAACGGAAGGGATATACTTTTGATGCGGCCATGGATTGGTTCATCGGGACTGACATAAATAGTAAGAGTAGTATTGTCTGGAGAGAATTGGGTTATTTGCAAGATCGGAAAGTGGACTACTATGATGAACTGTTACATGTTCGAGATAAGGCTGGAAAACTCTGGACTTTATACACTGACCCCAGCCGCTTGGAGCAAGAACTGTTGCAATTAACTACTTACCAGGAGGACCAAGTTAAAATCAAAGGGCTATGCAGGGATATAGCCAAATTTGCCCAAGCCCCGGCTTTTGACTTTCGAAGACCGCATATGATCTTTGGGGCCTGGGACCAGTTTAAGTTTTTGATGCAATATTTATCGTGCCTGAAAATTTTCATTGATTACAATCAGGTTTTAGTCAGCGATTATGCGGAGTCTTTCCAAGATCCCCGCCTTCGCGAAGTGATGACTTACATGTTCTATGAACCGGAATGCCCCCACGTGCCCTTCGTGTTTCTATTTCAATTGGCCAATATGGATCGGCATGCCGCCGGTTATCCCACCGGCGGCAGTTCCGGAGTTTCAGGATTTCTGGAAAATAGGTATCAAGAGCTTGGTGGGAAGATCCAATACCGGGCGGCTGTAAAAAAGATCATCGTTGAAGACGGAAAGGCGATCGGAGTGATCTTAGAAGACGGTACCGAACATTTTGCCGATCTGGTAATATCCGCCTGCGATACCCGGAGGGTAATCTATGAGATGCTTGACGGCAAGTTTGTAAATGATACAATTGATCGCTTATATAAGGAAGGCGCTATTCATGCGTCGGTCCTCAAAGTATATTTGGGGGTAAATCGGGATTTTAGCAATGAACCGGATGTGGTGGTCAATTTATTAAAAGACGCTATTGATATCCCCGGGCTGTATCAAAAACGGAAAAGAAATTCCTTAGTGATCCGGCACTATAGTCATTTTGAACCTTCTTATGCGCCTCCCGGTAAATCGGTGGTGGAGAGCTTCTTCTATGCTGATTATGATTATTGGAAAGAAGCCTCGCTGAACCGGGAGGGCTATCTAAAAGAGAAAGAGAAAGTAGCGGGGATTGTAATCGAAAATCTCGAGTCTCTTTATCCGGGGATTGCGGAACAAATTGAAGTGGTTGATGTTGTGACTCCCGTGACTTATGAACGTTATTCGGGAAATTATAAAGGGGCCATCATGGGCTGGATGGATGATACTACGATTGTACCGGATTTGCTCAAAAAAATTAAAATGAATCTCCCCGGGTTGGACAATTTTTACATGACCGGACAGTGGGTGGTTACCGGAGGAATGGTGCGGGCCGCTTCATCCGGCCGATATGCCATTGAAAAACAGTGTAAAAAGGATAAACGGCAATTCCGGACCGAACCGCTGAAGGTTGCCAATGGGGTTCTTACTCAAAACCAGGAGGTGGCTTGCAATGTCGAAAAATAAGCGATCATTGCTTATTATTGGTGGGGGTTTGGCGGGAATCTCCGCCGGATGTTATGGCCGGATGAACGGTTATCAAACCAAAATTTTTGAGATGCATTCCATCCCCGGCGGTTGCTGCACGGCGTGGGAACGGAAAGGTTATATCTTTGACCAATGTATTGACTGGTTTTTAGGGACTAAACCGGGAAATGATATGAACCGCGTCTGGAGGGAATTAGGGGCCATCCAGGGCAAGAAAATCAGCTATTTTGAGCATGAATTTAATCGGGTAGTGACTCCGGAGGGAGACAGGGTTAGTTTTTACCCCGATCCGGACGGGCTAGAGACTCATTTAAGACAAATAGCGCCCGAAGATGCCGAGTTGATCAAAGAATTCACCGATGGTATCAGGCTTTTTTCGAAAAATCCCAACTTTCCTTTTTTAAAACCGGATCCCTTATGGAACTTGCTGGATAAAATAAAGAACTACAGTGGCCTGTTACCGTTTATTCGCGCTATTATCAAATATGTGAATATCCCGATCGTAGAATATGCAAATCGTTTTAAGAATCCGGTTTTGCGTCAAGCTTTGCCCTTTATCTTTCAGCAAAAGAATTATGATTTCCCTCTACTACCTTATTTTTATAACCTAGCAGCTATGAATATCCGTAACGCCGGGTATCCCGAAGGAGGATCTTTAGGGTTGGCCAAATCCATTGAAAAGCGTTATCTGGATCTTGGAGGCGCAATCGAATATGGTAAGCGGGTTAAAAAGGTTTTGACGGAAAAAGATCAAGCTGTGGGGGTGGAGCTTGAAGATGGATCAAAGCATTATGCGGACATTATCATCTCGGCTATTGACGGACGCACGGCGATCTTTGATTTATTAGAGGCTAAATACACCGACGCTACCATCCGCCGGTTGTATCAGGCGTTAACCACTAAAGATACTGAAAAAGTAAAGATATACGAAGGTTTTGTCCTACTTTTCCTGGGACTTGACCGGGATCTAAGCAGGGAGCCCTCCAGTACTACTTATTTGTTAAAGGACGCCTCAGGGATTACCGGTGTGTTGCAAAATAGTATTGTTGTTAGGCATTATTGCCACCATGAGCCTAGTTTTGCGCCGCCGGGTCACTCAGTGATGGCTGTCTTTTACTACTCCGAGTATGATTGTTGGAAAAAACTCTATGATAGTGATCGGGAAAGTTATCAAAAGGAGAAAGAGAGTACGGCACAGACCATTATTGAACATCTGGAAGGGTATTATCCCGGTATTAAAGGGCAGATTAAAGCGATGGATATTTCTACTCCGGTAACTGCGGAACGCTATACCGGTAATTATAAAGGCACGGTGATGGCGTGGGTCCCGTTTGGAGATACCGATGACTACGTGAAACCCCTCATTAATAAGTATCGGATGCAACTTCCGGGATTAAGCAATTTCTATATGTGCGGGCATTGGCTATCAACGGGAGCCTTGGTGCGGGCTGCCGCTTCCGGCCGTTTTGTGATCCAGTTTATCTGTAAAAAAGATCGACGCCGGTTTAAAGTGAGCTTAGCTCAGCAAGAAGGGATCGGGTCAATTGCCTCACCCACGGAAGTTGGTCGGTTATAGATTCAACACGTGTCCCCTCTCCCGTAAAGAAAGTTCGTTTCGACTGTTGGGAGAGGGGACAATGATACATGTTGCATTTCGATGCCCTTTTAGGCGCAAATGGAATAACACTTACCTTCAAGGAAATATTTCCGGATCCGGTTTACGGTAATCGTTGGATTGAATCTTTTGATGATAGGAGATTTAAAAATTGACTATCTGGTAATTACACCAAAATGGCAAAAAAGTTTTCCGACCGCCCTGAACCCTTTTATTTTCTCGTTAGGTTCTCTAATTATTTTTGGTTTCGAAGAGGAAACGGTAAAGAAATGTCTAATATATATAAAATCTAAATCAAATACCAAAATTATTCGAGGAGGATACTAATGGCTGCTAAATTTGAAGTTTATAAGGATAAAAAAGGTGAGTATCGGTTTACTTTGAAAGCGGGAAATGGAGAACCGATTGCTACAAGTGAAGGGTACTCCACCAAACAAGCTTGTTTAAACGGAATTGATTCAGTTAAAAAAAATGCTCCCATTGCTGAGATTGTTGAAAAATAATACAGTAGTATACTTCTTCCTACTTTTCGGCACACTAGGGAAAATGCTGAAATGGGAGTTGAAAACGCTGTGGATAGGTTATCATTGGTGTTAGTGATCATTGGCGCGCTGAATTGGCTGTTAGTCGGATTATTTCGTTATGACTTGGTTGCTAACTTGTTTGGAGGCCAAACAGCGCCCTTTAGCCGGATCATTTATTCTCTGGTTGGGTTGGCAGGGCTTTACTGTATCAGTTTTCTCTTTCGAGAACGGGAACAGGCAAGAAACAATCCTTAGATGAACTATTAGGAGAGCGTTTGCTCTCTTTTTTTTTGAAGTGAGAAGGGGACATTAGAGGTAGCGAATCCGCTTGATAAATCCTCCAAAGATCCTCTAACTTAATAGAATTTTTTTGGCGCTTCGCTGTTTTAAGTGAGTAAGCATGTTTCCGCAAAATAACTTTTAAGGGATCTTATTATCTTGTATAATCATCTTATCTCAAACTGGATAGGATGATTACATTGATAAATCATGAACCCTTGTTCGCCAAAGCGCTGCAGATTAAAGAGCCGCTGTATGTGAAACGAGTTGAATTTGACCAGAATTCCGGCGAGTTGCATATCCATATCGATTTTCGAAAAGGTGCAAAGTTTAGTTGTGCCATATGTGGCAAGAGCGGAATGAACGTTCATGACACGATTGAAAAGACCTGGCGGCATTTGAATTTTTTCCAATATAAAGCCTACATTCATTTTCGGACTCCCCGAACAAATTGTCCCGAAGATGGCATTCATCTCGTAGATAGTCCATGGGCATTGGGATCGATCTTTTTTGACGAAAAAACCACTTTGGAAGAGTTGTGGGAGAACCATAATTTTTGTAAGAAATACGGTTTTAATAACCAAAACGATCCGGTTAGAGCGCTCAAGAAATATTATGATATTTACAAAGTAAGTCTTTGTATTCCCGAGGATAAGACCATCAAAGCAATTTATAAGAAAGCAAGGCGAAAAACCAATGCCTTATTTGCAACATTGAATTGGTTAAAGTTTTTTATTCCTTTGGAACGGCTTTATGAGAAGTCGGATCGGGAAAACTATTAGCAGCAATTATCTTTACAATTTTTTATCCTTTCTTTCAATTAACCATTCTTCAGAACATAGCTAACAATTAAATCAGAATCAATTTATCCAAACAGGGAAGGAGTTTTGACCATCAAAAAATAATATTGTTACTTGGAAACAAATCAGGTAAATTTTCGTAATAAATTGACAACCGATAATTTGTAATTCAGATGATTTCAAATACGCTTTTTTAGGGGAAACATGGGGATCATTATTAAATTTGTATTACGGAATATCCGGGAGCAAAAGTTTCGCACCTTTCTGATTCTTTTTGCGATTACCCTTTCCACGGCATTGTTCTTTGCTTCGATCTCCCTGTCGGGGACCCTCGAAAAGACATTCATGGAACGGATCAAAAAATACATCGGGACTGCGGAGATAGTGATTCATCCTAACCGCCATTCCCCCGATTGGGCTTTTTTGACCGACAATGCCGGTAAGTTTGCCGATCGTTTGGAATACGCCGTTGGTTCCGTGGAAATGAGCGGGGTTTATAAGAAGAAAGATGAAACCGTGACTATCGATTTGAAAGGTTTTAATCTGGATGAATTGAATTTGTTAAATCCTTTCTTCTTAAAACAAGAGTCGGAATTGGAGCCGTTCATCGGGAAAAAGATCATTATCAGCTCCAAAACAGCCCAGCAGAACGGTTTGGAAATCGGAGACAATCTTGAAATCGAACTTAGGGAAGTAAAACACCGGTTCCGGATTGTCGGTATCGCCGAACCTTACGGCTTATTCCAAGAAGACGGCCATACCAATACGGCGGTGGCGCCGCTAGCGACCATGGCCCGAATCTCCGAGATCCCCGGAAAAATCAGCTTGGCATATCTCAAAGTTAAAGACCCAACCCGGATTCAAGAGACCATCGCCTTACTAAGCAAGGAATACCGGCGCTATACCGTAAGAGAGCCTTTTTCCAAAGCGGAACTCAAAAGACAGACCGATTCCGTGACCACTCCCTTTATCATCATGGTCTTGATGGTGTTATTTATAAGTGTCTTCATCATCTATTCTTCCTTTAAAGTTATTACCAGGGAAAGATTGCCGGTGATCGGGACCTTCCGGAGCATCGGAGCTACCCGCAAAACCACCGATGTCGTGTTATTGGCCGAAAGCTTAGTATACGGATTTATCGGGGGTATTTTCGGTTGTTTGTTGGGGATCGGAATTCTCAAATTAATGGCGGTGGTAATGACCCCTGATTGGCTCGCCGGGGTTAAAAGTTCGGTCCAATACACCCTTTGGCATCTGTGGGCCGCATTCGCCCTGGCGCTGGTTTTGCCGTTTATCGGTTCCTTCTTGCCGGTAGTCAAAATCTCCCGAATTCCCGTCAAGGATATTATCTTAAATACCATGGAAAAGCCGAAACGGAAAAGGTCCTTCAAGTGGCTGGCGGGGATTTTCTGTTTACTGACGGCGATCATTCCTCCCTTTTTTGCGCCGAAAGAGATGGCGCTAATCATTAATGTCCTTGCCATGCTGGCGGCGGTGGCGGCGACGGTGTTTTTGGTCCCTTATATTACGGCCGGGTTTTTAAAAGGATTCGAAAGAGTCTATAGTAGCTTATTGGGTAACGAAGGCATCTTGGCGGCTAAGAATTTACGCGACAACAAGAGTATTCTTAACAATATCGCACTGTTGGCCATCGGCATCTCAAGCCTCTTGTTGATTAATACCATTAATTTCAGCGTGATCAAAGAACTAGCCAACTTTTCCAAGGACGGGACGTTTGATATCTGGATGTGGCATTATCAAGCTAACCGTAGGTTTGAAGCGGTCCTCCGCAGCATCGACGGGGTCAAGGGAGTTTATGGGGTTTACGTGGCAAACCAGATTGAGATTGACGGCTATAAGGACAAAATCAACCTGATCCATGGGATCAATCCCTACCGTCATCTCGACTTTTGGAACCTGAATGTTGAGGGCGACCGGGAAAGAGTAATGCGGGACTTGGATAATGACCGAAAAATATTAATGGCCTACATTTTAAAAGATAAACTTGGGGTCGAAAAGGGCGACTTATTAACCATGAATCTGGCCCGGGGCAAAAGGACCTATCAAGTAATCGGTTTTTTTGATTCCTTAATGTGGGGCGGCAACTATGCCTTGGTTTCGAACCGGTTTTTAAAACTGGATATGAATCTACAACATTATGGCACTCTATTCCTTCAGGCTTCCAAAGACCCTAACCTGGTGGCGGAGACCCTTAAAAAAAGGTTCAAAAAGACCCGGCCCTGGGTGCGGACTATGGGCCAAATCAACGAAGAGGACTTAAAGGCAAACCGGCAAATGTTCGTTATTTTACAAGGTTTTTCGGTTATGACATTGATCATCGGTGTCTTCGGTGTCTTCAATAATCTGGTGATTAGCTTCATTGAGCGGAAACGTTCCTTGGCCATGATGCGCTCGGTAGGAATGAGCAAACGGCAAACCTTGAAAATGATTCTGATCGAATCTTTAACCGGCGGCATCATCGGCGGCAGTGTTGGAGTATTTACCGGGACGTTATTAATTTCCTTGGTGCCCTTCTTATTAAAGGCAATCAATAAAGTGGTCCCGATCCATTATTCGCTAAAAGAATACCTAATCTCCTTCGGGGCCGGAATCTTGATAACGGTAGCGGCTTCCATTAGCCCCGGTTTGAAATCGTCAAAAATGAATATCATTGAGGCAATCAAGTATGAATAGAGGTGGAGCTAGGAATGAGCAGGCCGGTTGTGGAAACCGTTAACCTTTGGAAAAGCTTTCAATTGGGCGAAGTCGAAGTCGAAGTTTTAATGGATATCAGCATTACCATTAAAAAGGGCGAGTTTGTGTCGATTATGGGGCCTTCCGGTTCCGGTAAAAGCACTTTGTTATATCTCATTGGCGGTTTGGATAAACCCACTTCCGGCAGTATCAAGATTAACGGCAAAGAATTGTCGGGAATGCAAGACGAGGAAGAAAGCCTGCTCCGTCGGAGGGATTTAGGTTTCGTTTTTCAATTTTATAACCTGATCCCTAATTTAAGTGTGGCTGAAAATATAATGTTGCCGGTGTTGTTGGATGGCAAAAATCTTAAGCGGGAAGAGAGCAAACTGGAGCAAATCCTCGATGATGTCGGACTTAGCGACCGGCGGCATCATACGCCGCGGGAGCTCTCCGGAGGCCAGCAGCAACGGGTAGCTATCGCCAGGGCTTTGATTAATGAGCCGGATATTATTCTAGCCGATGAACCCATCGGCAACCTGGACAGCAAAACCGGAACCGAGATCATGAGATTATTAAAACGGATCAACCAAGAACGGGGCAAGACCATTATTCAAGTCACTCATTCGGAGGAAGCGGCGGCTTATGGGGACCGGATTATCCATGTACGGGACGGAAAGGTATGGGATGTAAAATGAGACCGAAGCGACGAATCTTAGTTGTTATATTGTTAAGTGGTTTATTGATTCTTAACGGAGGCTGTAAAAGAGAGGCGGAAAAAGGGGAGGCGACCGCATCTCCAGTTATGGCGGAAACTCCGAAAATTGTCGAAGCCTTTGGAGTCGTCAAGGCTAGGGATTATAAGGATATTAACCTGGATTTTCTGGCGCAGATCGTGGAGGTCCCGGTGAAAGACGGTCAAAACGTGACTTTGGGCGAGCCGCTGATTCACTTAAACATCAATGATTATCAGGCTATGATTAAGAATAAAGAGAACGAACTAAACCTGGCTAGGTTTGAATTGCTGAAAATGAAAAAAAACCTTCAAGACGCTTATGACGCTTATGATAAAGCCCAACGTCAGCTGGTTGATAAGGAAAATTTGCATCAAGAGGGAGTAATCTCAGAAAAAGAATTGGATGACTTCCGCGACTTCGTTAAAGAGAGGGAAAAAATCGTTACCGATATTCAAGTTTCGCTGGAACAGGGTAATGGAATAAACGGCATCGCTGTCCAAACCGAAAGAGTCTCCGTCTTGGACTACGATTTGCAGCGGATGAAGAACAAATTAAACCAAAGCTTCTTAAAAGGGAATGTGATTATATCCGACTACTCCAAAGCGGTGGTCTACGAAATCTCTTGCGCCGCCGGATATACCGTCGGTGTGGGCGAAAACCAACAGAAGCTATTGAGCATCATGAACCTGGACAGCCTCTATGTTTTGGCTGATGTAGCCGAAGAATTTATCAAAGACGTTAAACTTGATAAAAAGGCAACCATAATTCCGGTGGCCGATAACTCCCGGAAATATTACGGTAAGGTAATCAGAATCGCCGACATGGCTTTTCAAAAGAATGGCGAGACCAATGTCACCGTGGAAATATCCATTGACGAACAGGACGGTTTTTTAAGGCCCAACTTCAATGTGGATGTAGAGATTGAACGGTAGTAAATTAATCTATGGAACTGGATGAATATTAAATATGGTTGAAGTATATGCGGTAAAAATAGACCAAACAATTGACTCCGCTAGATTCGGACGATTCATGGCCTGTGTTGGCCAGGAAAAACGGGACAGAATTCAAAGATTTTATCGTATTGAAGATCAACAAAGGGCTTTAATCGGCGACATTCTGATTAGGTTTCTTCTATGTAATAAACTGTTGCTGGATAATAATGCCTTAATTTTTGAAAAAACTGAATTTGGCAAGCCCTTTTTGGTTAATGACCACAAGATTCATTATAACATTTCCCATTCCGGGGAATGGGTATTAGGCGCTATTCATTATCTACCGGTAGGAGTAGATGTTGAGAAAATTCAGCCCCTTGATTATCAACTTGCCGCGCGTTTTTTTTCCGAAGCTGAATACTTTAATCTAAACAATAAAGAAGGACAAGCTAAACTGGAATATTTTTACGAGATTTGGACTCTCAAAGAGAGTTATATCAAGGCGGTGGGGAAGGGTTTAAGTATTCCCTTGGAATCCTTTTCGATCAATATTAATGAAGCAGCAATTACGGTTGAAACTATCAAAGGACCCGGGAAATATTATTTTAACCGATACCAGCTTGATCAAGGATATAAAGTTGCGGTTTGCGCCATGGAAAACACATTTAAGGAAAGAGTTAAAGTTATCAACACTGATGAACTTTACGATTGGGCATTGCTCGCATAAATAACGCACAGGAGAAGACGGATGAGTAAAATTAAATTGTATTGTTTCCCTTATGCCGGAGGATCGGCGACTATCTATAATAAATGGCGTACCTATCTTAACCCGAACATTCAGTTAGTCCCGATGGAAATGGCCGGAAGAGGCGTCAGATTTAAAGAAGACTTTTATCAAAGCATAGCTGAGGCCGTTAATGATCTTTATACTAACATAGATTTCAAGTCCAATCATGATCCTTATGCCTTTTTTGGTCATAGTATGGGAAGTATTTTGGTCTATGAATTATGTCGTAAAATAGCGGCTGATAATCAGAAAGGTCCCGCCCACATTTTTGTCTCAGGAATGCATCCCCCGCATATTAAGAAAGAAAGAAAAATACTCCATCAACTCCCTTTGGCCGAGTTTAAAGAAGAGGTTATTAAAATGGGCGGCACTCCCCGGGAAGTATTTGAAAACCAGGAATTGATGGATTATTTTGTCCCGATTATCAAAGCCGATTATAAAATATATGAAACTTACGAATTTTTACCGAACGATACCAAGTTTGATTTTGGAATTACGGCTTTTAACGGTTTATCGGATAAACCCACCTTTGCAGAAATGCTGGAGTGGGGAAACTATACATCTGATTTTAGTAAACTATATCAATACGAAGGCGATCATTTTTTTATTCATAACCATACGGCAGCGATTGTCGATGTGATCAATAAAACATTGAGTAACTTCGGTATGAAGTAAATGAGAGTTAACTCCTTCATCGGTAGCGCTTTCGGAGAAAAAAATAAGCTGGGGTATATCATGAATAAAAAAATTAACATTTTTGTAACAGGATTTTTGTAATCGAAAGCGAATGCTTTTCCTGATAATTTTGTTTTAATGGCGGTAAATCATGGTTACCATTTTTGTTAAATAAATAGATCATAATTAAATACGTCCGTTAGGACGTATTTAATTTTATCAGGAAAAATTTTGCATATAAAGTAAATAAAATGGCATATCATCAGTGCAATACGGCAGTATCTTGTATTAACAGCTATATTTAACTAACAGCGCCAAAACAAAGTGAAAAATGAAACTCAAAGGGGTAATCTTATGGGAAGTAGTTGTCATACTCAGGATATTGGTTTTAAAAGAAATTTTTTATTGGTCATTTTAGGCAGGCTCGTCTCCAGCCTTGGAACGTCAATCTTCAACTTTGCTCTTAGCTTGTATGTGCTTGATATTACCGGTTCGGCGGCTAAATTTTCGATGATCTTAGGCTTTTCATTTCTGGCCCAGGTATTAGTGAATTTTTTTGGCGGAGTCTTTGTGGACCGCCACAATAAAAAAAATATTATCGTCTGCACCGATTTGATCAGCGGTTCATTGGTCTTAGTTTTTATGGCCTTGTTCCATTTTTATTTTCAAAGTATCATTTTATTAATATTCTATACAATTTCGTTAAGTACGGTTCAAGCTATTTTCGGATTAGCGATGAACGCCTCGATACCCAACTTTGTTAATGCAGAAACCGTTCCTAAAACCAATTCGGCGATGCAGGCCGGTGTAGCCATTACCAATATTGTCGGTCCGATTATCGGAGCGATTGCTTATAAAGCCTACGGATTAGAGATGGTATTTTTAATAAACGGAGTTGCTTTTATCTTATCGGGTATTTCCGAAATGTTTATAAAGTATAAACAAAATCCTTCCCTGATAAATGAAGAGAAAAACTATCTTGAGGATATCAAAGTTACCTTTGAATATCTTAATCTTCATAAGATTATCGGATTTCTATTTGTTTTTGCGGTTATTATCAATCTAATCTTTAATTCCTTAATGTTTCTAGTCCTACCATATATAAATTACCATGTCATCAAGGTTTCGGGTTTTCAACTATCTTTGATTCAGGCATCCGGGGCGCTTGGTGTTGTTTTGGGAGCTGCTTTTGTTTCATTCAGTTCCGACCATTCCTTCTTTCTGAAGCGGTTTTTTACATTATTTCGGATGCAGGCCGTTTCGATTATGGCATGGGTGTTTCCCTTATTGCCTATTTTTGCAGGAACAAATAAATGGCCCATTACAATTGTATTTAGTATTTTATTAATTATATATGGTGGAATGAATACGGTTCAGAATGTACCAATGATCTCTTATTTTCAGTTAAAGATACCTGAAGCGATCCGGGGCAGAGTGTTCGGAGTTTTTTGGGCGGCATTATTTCTCACAACTCCGCTGGGGTTATGGCTCTATGGGGCATTATTAACAAAAGTCCAATGGTTTTACGTAACCTTTGTTTCCGGTATGATCATGTTCATTATTGGTTCCGTTTTTGCCGGACATAAATATTTTAAAGAATTCGTTATCGGCTTGAAAGAGCAAAATGAAGTATTTGACAAAATGGGTGTTGAAAGCCGATTATAATTCGATATTTTCTAATTAGGGGTATGGCGATGAATGAATTGAATCAGTCCAACAATCAATCAATTAGTGGCAAAGAGTTGTATCAATTAACTCATCCTCAAAAGAGGATTTGGTACATTGAGAAACTTTATCCTAATACTTCGCTCTATAATATCGGCGGAGTCTCTATAGTATCCGGCAAGGTGAATTTCAAATTGCTTGAAGATGCTTTGAACCTATTTATAAAAAGAAATGACGGTATCCGGTTACATTTTACCGAGAGAAACGGCGAAGTTAAACAATATTTCAGTGACTTTATCAAGGTTAAAATCGATTTTTTTGATTTCAGCGCCGGAGAAGACCCGGAAGGCGAATTTTCCGCCTGGACCATGAGTGTAATGGAAAAACCGTTCATTCTATTAAATAGTAATCTCTTTTATTTCGCCATCTATAAAGTGAGTGATGGAAAAACCGGGTTTTTAGGGAAATTCCATCATATAATCGCCGATGGCTGGTCAATCAACATTTTGACTGATCAAGTCTATCAGATTTATCAACAGCTTTCGAATGGGGAAGAAGTTGGAGACAGTCTCCATTATTCTTATGCGGAATTTGTCAATCATGAACAAACATATTTGAATTCGGAAAGATTTACCAAAAACCTGACCTTTTGGAAAGAGAAGTTTGCCGATATCCCGGAACCATTATTTAACACAAATTCCGAAAGTATAAATGGAGCGAGAGTAAGTTTTCCTATTGAAAATAGTATTTCAGATAAAATTCAGCAGTTTTGCGCCAATAATAAGTTCTCGTTAAACACTTTTTTTACTGGGTTATTTTTAATTTATTTATCAAAAATTTCCCAACATCAGGATTTAGTAATTGGATTACCGGTATTAAACCGTTCGGGAGAAAAGGAAAAAAGTATCTTTGGAATGTTTACCAGCACCATGCCCTTCAGATTTGTTCTGGACGGCAATAGTGACGCGCTGCAAATTATGAAACAAATTAATGAAGATTTGAGAAAGTTTTATTTTCATCAAAAGTACCCATACGATTTGTTAATTCAAGATCTGGAGTTGAAGAAGAAAGGATATGATAGTTTATTTCAAGTATCGGTCAATTATTATAACACCAAAGTATATCAGGAAGCGGACGGTTTTCCCGTTACAACCGAGGAGCTTTATAATGGTAAACAATTCTATTTAATGCAACTAATCATTAAAGAATGGGATCGGCAAGGAAAAATAACGATTGAGATCGATTACAAACTTCAAGAATTTTCAAAGGCACAAATCAACCAAGTCTTAAAATCTTTAATGAACTTGGTTGATCAAGTATTAAACACTCCTTCCCTTCAAGTCTCTAAACTGAACCTCTTACCCGAATCTGAGAAAAACAAACTAATTTTTATGTTTAACTCCAGTAAAAACGAATATCCGAAAGATAAAACCATCTATCAATTATTTGAGGAGCAGGTTAGCCGAACTCCAAATCGGATTGCCATTGAATTTGAAAAAGAGCAATTAACCTATAACTGGCTTAATCAGCGATCCAATCAACTGGCCGCAGTTTTAAGAGCCAAAGGGGTAACTCGTAATACAATTGTAGGACTGATGGCGACCCATTCCAGCGAAGCGGTAATCGGTATTCTGGGAATCCTAAAAGCCGGAGGCGCATATCTCCCCATCGATCCCGAGTATCCCAAGGAACGGATTGAATATATGTTGTCTGACTCCGCTTGTAATATTTTATTGACTAATTGTAAAACCGAAAACGTTTGTGACTTTGAAGGTTTAATAATCTCCCTTGATGATAGTGAGCTTTACCGAGGAGATGATCCAAACCCGACGCCAATCAGTAAGCCGGAAGATTTGGCATATATTATTTACACGTCAGGTTCCACCGGGAAACCTAAAGGTGTAATGATTGAACACCGGGGGCTGGTCAATTACATCTGGTGGGCTAAAAAAGTATATTTAAGGGATGAAAATGATACTTTTGCCCTCTACTCTTCGTTCTCTTTTGATCTTACGGTTACTTCGATATTTACCCCATTGGTCGGTGGTAATAAGATTGTCGTTTATTGTGATGACGGAGCGGAGTATGTATTATACAGGATTATTAAAGAAAACAAGGCTACAGTCATTAAATTGACCCCTTCTCACCTGTCCTTATTGACGGACAAAGACTACCATTATTCCAATGTTAAAAGGTTTATTGTAGGCGGAGAAGACTTGAAGGTAAGTTTGGCAACGAGTATTCAAAAAAGCTTTGGTAAGGATATTGAAATTTACAATGAATACGGGCCGACTGAGACTGTGGTTGGCTGTATGATCCATAAATTTGACGCTGAGGTTGACAACCGGGTATCGGTTCCGATTGGCGTTCCTGCTGATAATGTGCAGATTTACATATTGGATAAGGACTTAAACCCCTTACCCCATGAATGTATAGGAGAAATGTATGTTTCAGGCGATGGCGTTGCCAGAGGTTATTTAAATCAGCCGGAGTTAACCGCTGAAAAGTTTATCGCAAATCCGTTCATCCAAGGAAAACGGATGTATCGAACCGGAGATTTAGCCAAGTTTTTGATGAACGGTAAGATTGAATACGCCGGAAGAGCGGACCAGCAGGTTAAGATCCGGGGTTACCGGATTGAATTGGGCGAAATTGACAAACGCTTGGTGGAATTTGAAGCTGTCTCCAATGCCACTGTTATTGATCGCCAAGATGAGAATGGAAACAAGTATCTCTGCGCTTATATTGTTGCCAAAGAAAAGGAGGGGGCTGATCCTGGTTTAATCCCGCAAATAAAGGATTATCTCACTAATTTACTTCCGGATTATATGATTCCGGCCCGATTTGTATTATTACCGGAGATCCCGTTAACTCAAAACGGTAAAATAGATCGGAATTTATTACCCGAGCCGCAGCTGACGGAGATAAGCGAGGTTCAGTATGTCGCCCCGGTTAATAACAGAGAGGAGCTGCTTCTCGATACGATCCATCAGATATTAGGGGCCCAGGAAATAGGGATGGCTAGTAATTTTTATCACTATGGCGGAGATTCCATTAAGGCAATTCAGATCGCAGCCAAATTGAATGACCTGGGATTAAAGATCAAAGTGCGCGATATTCTTTCAAATCCGGTAATAAACGAGATGGCTGCTTGTCTGGAAGATGATATGGATAAAATTGATCAAGCGCCATCTGTTGGTTCATTCAAGCCCACTCCGATTTATGAATGGTTTTTTACTAGAAATTTTAACGATGAAAATTATTATAACCAATCGGTTGTCTTGGATTTTAAAGATGACCGATTACTGGAAAACATACCGGCAATTATTGATGTCTTGGTTAAACACCATGATTCGCTACGTTTGAATTATAACCGTACTAACGGCGAGTTATTTTATAATAACGATTTGTTACAGACGGTTAGTTTGGTTCAGACTTACGATTTAACATTATACTCTCCCGAAGAACAAGATCAAAGATTAGCACAATTAATGATTGATTTTAAAGCTGGATTTAAGATCGAAACCGGTATTTTATTTAAGGCGGGCATCTTTGATTTGGGGAGCCGGGGGAAAAAGGTGTTGATTACGGCGCATCATTTATTAGTAGACGGTATTTCATGGCGGATCATATTGGAAGATCTTAATCGTATTATCGACCAGTTAATAACCGGTGCTGAAATAATTTTACCGTTAAAAACTCATTCATTGAAAGACTGGTCTGCCCATTTGGAAGATTATCGAAAAAACGAAGCTAAAAATGAAGCCGCTTTTTGGGACCAAGTAGCGAAGGAGGAATTCAGCTTTCCGGTTGATTTTAACTCCGGGGACGATCAATTAGCCAATTGCGCCACCTTAACTTTTCACTTGAATCCGACAGAAACCGGTCAGTTGCTTAGAGGTTCCGAGAACGGCTTTGGAGTTAAAACCGATGAATTGTTAATTGCCGCTTTGGTTCGGACGATTGGTGATTTTACCGGCAAAAAAGGGGTGGTGTTGGAACTTGAAGGACATGGCCGGGAAGATATCTTTGATGACGTAGATATTACCAGAACCGTAGGTTGGTTTACTTGTTTATACCCGGTAGCGTTGAATATACCGGGAACGGAGATCCCTGAGCAACTTAAAGCTATCAAAGAACAACTCCGTAATATCCCTAATCATGGTATTGGGTATGGGCTTTTAAAAGCGGATTTGGAAAAAGAGTCGTCCCAAAAACAAAAACCAATCCGCTTTAACTTCTTAGGGGATTTTAACATGACCTTTGAAAATCAACATTTTACCTGTAGTTATCAAGACGCGGCCAAAGACTCAAATCCATCCAACCAATTAACTGCTTTGCTCGATATCAACGCCATGATTATTGCCGATGAATTAAGAGTTAGCTTGACCTATAGTAAAGATAAGTTCAAAGCAGCAACTATAAATGATTTTCTTGCTAAATTTAAAGCAGATCTCAAAAAAGTTATCGAGTGCAATAATGAGCCCATTGATATGGTAATACCTTCGGATTTCGGAATGGTTAAACTCTCTCAAGACGATTTGGACAGCATCTTGGCATAAAATATTGACAAAATAATGAACGGAGGAAATTAGCTAATGTCACATGATAAAGTAATCTGTAAAAAATGTATACTTCATTCAAGAGTACCTGAGGTGATGATTGGTGATAGTGGGTTATGTGTCTTCTGTGAGATCGGGAATCAAATAACTACGGAAATTGTCAAGCAAAACGCTGTTTCATTGGAAAAGCGAATGTTGGATATTTTTGCAAACGTTAAAAAACAACGACATTCTTTTGATGTCCTTGTCTACTTTAGCGGCGGTAAGGACAGCACTTATGCGCTGAACTTGATGAAAAATAAGTATAATATGAATGTTTTAGCTTATAGCATGATCCAACCGTTTGTTACCGATGTTGCCCAACATAACATGGAACAAATCGTAAAAAAATTAGATGTTCCCGCCATTAAATATTTTATTCCCGAAGCAGTATTTAAAAAAGTGATGGCCTATTCTTTATTGCATGGTCATAAATACGGCCTAACCGAATGGGTTGGTTGTCAAATCTGTGGTTTTTTCACCAAATGGGTTGGAGTTAAAATAGCCATGAGCCTCGGAATTCCTCTGGTAATTGACGGTATGGACAGCGCTCAAGGCGGTTATGGGGTCATCAATGAAGGCGAGCAAGTTAAACAGCGGATCAGAAACGGTCAAAAACCCTTTGGTAAAGTGCATGATTTGATTGGGGACGCTTTGGGTGAGGAATATAAAGGCAGCATTTACGATTTCAATCAGGAAGAAATACTGAACAGTAGATATCCTACTGCCATGTCTCCCTTATGTTTTGTCGAATATGACCCTACCTTCAGCTTTTCAAATTTGGAAGAGATGGGCATTTCATTTAAACAGTTTAAAAGTTTGAATACCAATTGTGAATTATTATATCTATTGGATTATATCTCAATGTGCCGTTATGATTGCGATTCGTATATCAAATTATACGCCTCCGGCTTAAGAAACAATTACGATACCATTGAACAGCTTGAACTGGATCAGTCGGCCCATAAAAAACAGTTGACCAGGGAAGAGATGATCAAACTGTTGGATGAATATCGGGATGTATTGTTTTATGTGATTGATAATGACTTGGATGAACAATCATTTAATGATTTTCATCAGAATAAAATGCTGGAATTGGCCGGTTTGAGCCAGAATATGTTTGGCAAGGAAACAGTTGGTAAGCTCTTGTCAAGGGTTCTCAAGATGAAAGGACAAGCTGCTTATTTAGGTATTGATTTAAAGAGCATTCCCCGTGAATTTATTGATGTTTCCGCCACTAAGCAGGATGTTACTCAAATATATTAACCATGGGGATTCAAAAGATGAGGAATACAGAAGACAGAAGTGACGGAAATTTTAAAGGTGCCTATTTTGGTAACCTTTACAACTGATGAATAGGGGCAATCTTTTTTCTAAATGTAAATTACTTTGTTAAACGGAGTTGATTGGATTGAGTAAAGTCGAAAAACAAGTTGATAAGTTAGAAAAGGATAATTTGGAAGATATCCTGCCTTTAACGCCAATG
>JAAYEK010000065.1 GCA_012728785.1 Bacillota bacterium
CAAACAAGCGCAAGAGAAAAACGAGAAGGAATGTGGGTTTATCCGAAAGGTAATATTCCTCCTTCCGTTTATCGTAAATTGAAAACATTGGGGGCTTTCGGTGATTCTATTTATAGACATGGTTTTTATTTAAGTCGTTCTAATGTTTTGCATAATAGACTTTGCCCACAGTATATGATTCAGAGTTTACGCTGGGATGGTTATTCGCCGTATATTAATTGTGAGAAATGTGGTGGTTGTTTTGTAGATTGAGGGTTTGATATGAAATTGATATATGAAATGAAAAATGGGTTAAGGAAAACAACCGAAGCAGATTTGGCTTTATATAAACAGTGTATGGCGATGGCTGTTTCCCTTACTAATCTTTGGGAGGATGTTGATGATACTCCTAAAATTCTTAAATGGGATGATGAGTGGGAGTCTTATTTAGAGCATCGAGCTAAGTTAATTGATGTAGAGGGTCGAGAGAAATATTTACCGTGGAATATTTATGAGAATTTAAAGATTGATTGGCTGGATGGTTATGCGTTTAGTCAGAATTCTGGTGATTGTGTTTCATTTGGACATCGTAATTCTTTAAAGGCGTCTAATTTTACTAATGCCATGAGAACTGGACGAAAACCGGTTGAAATTGCCCACTCAATGACATATGCTTTGTGTCGTGGTAATGGCCGGCCTATGTTTGGTTCGGGAGCTAACTTGTATCCTATGGCGAAATATGCTGCGGAATTTGGTAATTTTTGGACTGCTGATTTTGGCCAATATGATACTGGTGCTTATTGTCGCAAGTATACCTCTAATCTTGATGCTCCTCAACATAAAAATGCAAGGAAAACACAGTCGATTATTGTGTTTCTTCCCGATACTTCTTTTGATACGTGCTATAAAGTAGTTAATGCTGGATTTGGTATTAATATTGGTTCCGGTCGTTTTATTGGCGGTTCTGCGGTTAATAAAGATGGAGTGGCACAAGTTAATAAGTGGAGTTCCGGCGCACATAGTACTTCGTTTATTGCGGCGTGGGAAGGTAAGTCGGGAGAACGGTATATTTATAATGAGAACTCCCATCCGACTAAATATGCCTCTGATTCTTTAAATGAGGGTTATCAATGGGGTTGTTGGATTACCGCTTCTGATTTAAAGGTTATTGCTAAGGATGGTTTTGATTATGGAGATTGGTACGTCAACATTGGTGAGTTGCCCAAGTTGAAATAGTTTGTGTAGAGTTTTTTCAAGTCCTGCAAATACGGTTTCTCCTTTGTATTTGCAGGTTTTTTTGAATATTTTTTGAGTTTTTTTTTCAATATCCCCGCTTGACAATCCCGCTTATTTCCCTAAAATTAAGTAGAGGGATTGACGGACGGATTGACTCATTGTGCGCACTAAATTTGACAATCGAGCCTTTCTCCCTTAATTTTGTAAATGTCTACTGTTTCGTAGATTGATAGGAGATAGTTGTGGGACGTAGGAATAGAGAATCTAACCCAATTTCACAGGCTTTTGATGTGATTGTCAAGATGGTTTCCCCAAGTGTTTTTGATCCGTGGCCTTTATATCATAGGAATAAAAATAAGGGCATTCCAAATGGAGATGTTGCGGATGCTATTGTAGAGGGCTTTGAGGATGCGATTATGCGGCATTCTATGGAGTCTTTTGATACATTTGGTTCTTATTGTACTAGACATTGTAAGGGGAAGATTCAGGAACTTCGGCGTAAATATCATGGGGTTTATCGAGGGGCCAATAAAGAGTATTATAAGGTTAAGGTTCGGGAATATGTGATTGATCCGGCTCATTTTAAATTGATGCCGGATAGTTTGACGTTTGTTTCTCCTAGTAGATGTTCTTCTATTGCACCGGAGTTAATAGATGCTGATTGTCGGGGTATTCTTGCACAGTTGATTTATAAAGCCATACCAAAAAATGATGAGATAAAGAAGAAAATAGTGGAAGTTTTATCTTTGCGGTATCTTTCTGGTTGTACGTGGAGAGAGGTTGCGGAAAAGATGGGTATGAGGTCTCGTCAGTTGGCTCAGCATTATGGTGCGTTGGGTAAGCAGGCATTGTTGGATTATGTTGAGACTAATGAGGGATCGGATGTTTTGCGAAGGATTGTTGGTGAATTTGGTGCGAAATATATTTATGATGAGGATGCGGAATATAATCAACCGTCTTATGTGAAAGAGGTGGATTTGGTTAATACTCGATTGGTTGTTGGTGATTTGTTGAAGGCGTTTGAGGCGGATTAGGGTTCTCGTTGGAATTGTCTTGTCTATTGTTTCTTTTCTAAAAGTTGCTTTGGGGTTAGAATCAGTCATTGGCCTTTTTGTTTGGTGAGACTGGGGGTTTTATATGGCGATTTCTCAGGCTGGATTTTGGTTGATTATTATTGTTTTGTTTGTAATAGTTCTTTTCGGTGTTTTATCTATTATTGATAAACGGGGGCTGAAGGTTCGTTTTGGCGCGAAGAATTGGTTTCCTACTTTTTCTATTGAGTCTGCGCGTTCGGAGGGGGTTACTCGTGAAGAAATGGAGGCGGCAGTTCAGGCAAAGGTTTTAGAGGAGCTTGGTTCTCATTTATTTGCTATGGAGCTGTATAAAGATAATTGTTGCCAGTATGATATGAATACCAAGACTCTTATCGCACACAAAATAAGCGATATTGAGATTCCAATTTTTACTGAGTTAGATTTAATTCAGTCTCAAATTCTTGTTTTAACTATTAAGGTTGAATTACTTGTTTTAAATATTGAGAATCATTATTTTCAGGCTGCGGAGACAGAGGAGACATTAGCGGTGTATTTACAGAAGCGATTTGAATGCTTTTTTAGGGTTTTTTCTAAGTTTTCAGATGATGTTAAGGCTAATCGTAAGTCGGCTTTTTTTGTTTTGAAGGATTGGTGGGGAGTTGTTAGTCCGGCTTTGTTTTGTATGATTAAACAGCGACAAGATATTCATGGCTATACTGAACGATTATTTACAGAAGATGTGTGGGTTAAGAGAATGGGTGATGTTAAGAAGGATTTAGATAACGTAGCGGAAGTGTTGTCGCAGCATGGTGATGTTACGGTGATTATTCGTAATTATTTTATTGCTAATTCTTATGATGTGCCTACTTATCTTGAATGATGGGTATTTTTGTTGCAATTAAAAGAGCAATTATGCTTATTCGGTTGTTTTGGAAGTTTCGTAAGGTGATTTGGTCGGCTTTGCGGGACTATACTAAAATCCAGGTTAATTGCAATGAGTTCTCCCGTGCTTGTGAAATAGGGGTTGATGGTTCTTCTTTGGCGAAACAGTCTTTATTAAATTTACTTTCTTTACCTACTTGTTCTCGTTTTGTTCTTACTACTCAAACTGTTAAAGATGACGCTGCATTGAAACGTTTAAGAGACTTGATAAATGATAAGTATGTTTTTATAATTGCGTGGAAGATTTTGTTGGGTAATTGGGATGTAAATGTTAAGCAGTCTCGTTGGTCGGAATTTATTGATTTGATTAAAGATAAGATTCCGTTTGTTGATAAAACGAAGGCGGTAACTGGGTTGGCGGGTAATAAACAAAATGAGCTTGAGTTGACGGAGCAGAATGAGTTGGATGTTGCGGAATTGGTAGGTATATTGTATTTTGCTAGTGTGATTTCGCCCAAGTTTAA